>NZ_JBEFAK010000024.1:0-160262 GCF_040137845.1 Nonomuraea sp. B19D2
GGTGGGGGCCGCGGAGGGCGTGGGGGCGGTCTGGCCGCACCCGGCCAGGACCAGCGTTCCCAGCAGCGCGCCCGCGAAGGCCGTGCGTACGGGCCTCACGAGTAGTCCTTTCACACTGTCGGAACCGAGAGACCCGCGTTGAGCGACGGATCACCCTTTTCCACGAGGGTTGATGACGTCAGCGCGGAGGCAGGCGACCTGGCTATGACAGTTGCGGGACAGCGCCGGAATCGCACCGGACTTCGCTGCAACTCTGCGCGTCGGACAAACGCTATCAATCCTCTAGACGGCCGCGACGTCAAGGGGCGAGTTGGGCCTCCGCCTCCGCGATGATCCCCTGGAGCCTCAGCCCGTGGGCCGCGTCGAGGGGATGGCCGCCGCCGTTCCGCACGGTCTCGGCGAACTCCGCCACGAGCGTGACCATGGGGTCGTCGTCGAAGGGCTGGAGCACGGCGCTGCCGGTGCGGCCGTACACGGCGAACGTGGACGGCGGCGGGTCTCCGGCGGCGGCCATGCACAGCGACGCCTCGCTGACCGCGCCGCCCTCGTGCTCCAGCAGCAGCCCGGTCCAGCCGAGCGGGTCGCCGTGCGCGCGCACCCCGCTCACCCGGCCCAGGGCGGCGTCGAGCAGGTCGATCACGTGCGGCCCGACGTCGAGCAGCGCGCCCTTCTTGAGCCGCCACGGGGTGGCGAAGGGGTGGTCGCCGAGCAGGACGCCGGAGATGTTCGCGGCGTGGCCGCCGAACGCCTGGATCTCCCGGCACCGGGCCAGGAACGCGCGGGTCTGGGCGGCGTACCGCATGGTGAGGATCATCTGGGAGGCCACGCCCGCCTCCGCGACGGCCTCGGCCAGGCGCCGGGCGCCGTCCAGTGAGTCCGCGAGGGGCTTCTCCAGCAGCAGCGCCTTGCCCGCGCGGGCGGCGCGGACGCCCAGCTCGGCCTGTACGGCGGGCGGCACGCAGAACGCCACGGCCTCGCAGGCGTCGAACAGCTCCTCGATCCGCTCGAACACCGGCGCCCCGAGCCGGGCGGCGGCCTCGGGACGGCGGGCCCACACCCCCGCCAGCCGCGTGTGCGGCCCCCTGGACAACATCGGCGCGTGCGCCATCTCGGCCCACGGCCCCGCTCCGACCAACCCCACCGCCACCGGCTCCATGAAACCTCCCAAGGTCACCATAGGGGACACCGACCCGTGTACCGCATGGTACAAACGGGCTACCTTTCCCCAACCCCCTCCTCCCAAAGAAGGAAATTCCCGATCTCCCCACATTCCGGATGACGATCTTTGTAGCGTTACGGCCGTCCTTACTCCGGAGTAAGGGAAACCTTGGAAACGGGGATTTAGTACGAAAAGGAATACTTAGTACGGTTTTGGCGGGTTTCGTGCTCGCCGTCTCCACGGCGGGAGCGGCTTCCGCCCAGCCGAGCCCCACACCCTCAATCCCCGCCGCCGTCGACTGGGCGGCGTGTGGCGACAACGGCGGCGAGTGCGCCACGATCAAGGTCCCGGTCGACTACGCGAACCCGTCAGGGGGCTCCATCGACCTGGCGATCGGCCGGCACAAGGCGCTCAACCCGGCCAAGCGGATCGGCGTGCTGATCGCGCACCCGGGCGGGCCCGACAGCTCGGGGATCGACACGTTCATCAACCGCAACCTCATTCCGGCCGACAGCGTGCTGCGCCAGTACTTCGACGTGGTCAGCGTGGACCCGCGCGGCGTCGCCCGCAGCAACCCGGTCAAGTGCGATGTGGACGTGCTGGAGCAGGAGCCGTCCGCCTACCCGGCCAACGAGAGCGAGTATCAGGCCTGGCTGGCGTTCAACGCCAAGCTCTCGCAGAACTGCCGCGAGCGCACCGGCCCGGTGTTCGACCACGTGGACACCACGAACGCCGCCCGTGACGTGGACTCCATCCGCGCCGCGCTGGGCGAGAAGCAGATCAGCTTCTTCGCCATCTCGTACGGCACCCAGGTCGGCCAGCAGTACGCCGAGCTGTTCCCGCAGAACATCCGGGCCATGGCGATCGACTCGAACATGGACCACAGCATCACCTCCGCCTTCCGCTACCTGCAGACGACCACCGAGGACTTCGAGGGCTCGTTCAGGGCGTTCGTCAAGTGGTGTGGCGAGACCGAGGCCTGCCCGCTCAACGGCGAGAACGTCACGGCGGTCTGGGACGGGCTGCACCGCAGGGCGGCAGAAGGAACGCTGAAGGACCCCTCGACCGGCGCGGCGATCTCGGCTGAGCGGCTGCGCGTGCTGCTGTTCAGGGCCATGTACAACCCGGCGGCCAGCTGGTTCGACCTGGCCACGACCCTGAAGGCCCTCGAGGCCGGCAAGGCCGCCGAGCTCCCCACCGTGGCCACGCCGAAGGCGGAGAGCGTCAGCTACGCCTACCCGACCATCTGGTGCTCCGACTGGAAGTGGCAGGTCAGCGGTTTCAAGGAGCTCGACGAGTACCGCAAGCGGCTCGAGAAGCTCTACCCGCACACCAAGATCTCACCGTTCTGGACGGACGTCGTGTACTGCCTGAACTGGCAGGGCAAGGCCACCAACCCGCAGCACCGGCTGGACATCTCGGGGACCCGGCCGACGCTGATGCCCAAGGCCCGCTACGACATCGCCACCCCGGCGGCCTGGAACTACGCCGCGGCCGCGCAGATCCCCAAGGCGCGGATCCTGGAGTACGACGGCGTGGGCCACGGCCAGTACCGCAACAGCACCTGCGCCCGCAACCACATCGAGACGTACCTGACGAGCCTGAAGCTGCCGCCGCGCGGCACGCACTGTGCTTCCCAGTACCCCTCGCAGCCGCCCACCTCGGTGCGCGCGGCTGAGGAACAGCCGCTGTCGGTGACGGGCCGCCCCCTGCACTGAACCGGCACGATGGGCGGGCGCCCCGCGCGGCGCCCGCCCATCGGCGTCACTGGGCGGCACGCCACTGGTGGATGGCGTGCTGCGGGCGGTGGGCGAGCGTGCCGGAGTCGATGGCGACGGTCTGGCCCGTGACGCAGCGGGCCTCGTCGGAGGCCAGGAAGCACACCAGGTTCGCGACGTCCTCGGTGGTGCAGGCCCACGGCAGGAGGCGCTCGGCGGCCTTGTCGGAGAGCTGGCCCTGCGTCATGGCCCGCCGGGCGGTCTCGGTGAGGACGAGTGCGGGGGCGACGGCGTTGCAGCGGATGCCGCGGCGGCCGTACATCGTCGCCACGTAGCGCGTGAAGCCGATCAGGGCCCGCCTTCGAGGCCCCGTAAGCGGCGTGGACCGTGTCTGCCACCAGCGCGGACACCGACGACATGAGGACGATGGCGCCGCGGGCGCGGATGGCGGCGGCGGTGGCCCGGGCCGTCGCCGTGCGCAGGTCGAGCACGCCGACGCAGGCGCCCTCGGCGGCCAGGCGCGCCGCGCAGGCCGCGCCGATGCCCGAGCCCGCGCCCGTCACCAGCGCGACGCGGCCGTCGAACCGGCCCGGGGAGCGGCCGCTCACCACTCCACCGCCAGGGCGGCCAGGCCGCGGCCGACCAGCGATCTGCGGTAGGCGATCGGCTCGCCGGGGACGAGCCTGAGGCGCGGCAGGCGGCGGCCGAGCACGTCGAGGGCGGTACGCAGTTGCAGCCGGCCGAGCGCGGCGCCGACGCAGAAGTGGATGCCGTAGCCGAAGACCATGTGCTCGGCGGCGTTGGGCCGGTCGATCAGGAAGCGCTCCGGGTCCGGGAAGACGCTCTCGTCGTGGGCGGCGGAGTCCGTGGAGAGCAGGACGAGGGCTCCGGCCGGGATCGTCACGCCGTGCAGGGTGACGTCGCTCAGGGCATGGCGGAACGAGCCCAGCGACGCGCCGTCGATGCGCATGCACTCCTCGACGGCGTTCGGGACCAGTTCGGGCGGCACCGGCCAGGCGCCCTCCCGCAGCAGGCGCAGGACGGTGTTGCCGAGCTGGTTCGGGACGGTGTCGTTGCCGCCGAGCAGGATCGTGGAGATCAGCTCGACGACCTCGCGATGGGTCAGCTCGTCGCCGATCAGGGACGTCATCAGGGACGTGAAGTCGTCCTGCGGGTCCTTGGCCCTGGCGGCGACCAGGCGATCCACGTAATCCAGATATGTCAGGAAACTGTCGGCGAGTTCGAGCTGGCGGTCCGGGGGCTGCGGCGACAGGAAGAGCTGGAACCAGTCCTTGACGTGCGCCTGCACGAACGCCTCGTCGGCCTCGGGCACGCCGATGAAGCGGGCCGTCAGCTTGACCGACGGCTCATGGCCGATCTCGGAGACGAAGTCGGCCCCTTTCCGCGGTGCGAGGCGGTCGAGCAGGTCCTCGTTGAGCTGCCGGAAAGAGTCCTCCATGGCCGCGACCGCCCGGGGCGTGAACGCCCTCGACACCGACCTGCGCAGGCGGGTGTGGTCGGGCGGGTCCACGTTCGCCACGAAGCTGGACAGGAACGAGCCGTGCTCGCCCAGCTTCTCCTTGGTCTGGCGGGTCAGGCTGCGGGAGATCGTGAGCGAGCCCTCGGAGGAGAAGCGCCGCGGGTCACCGTAGGCCGCCCGCACGTCGGCGTAGCGGGTCAGCACGTACGCGCCGAGGTGCTCGCTGCGGAACACCGGCCGCTCGCTCCTGAGCCTCCGGAGGAAGTCGTACGGCGCGGCGACGTGCCAGTCCGAGCCGACGTCGAAGTCCTCGATCATGTGAAGATCCTCCGCGGGTTGTCGACGAGCATCTGGTGGAGCTGGTCGTCCGTGACGCCTCTTTTGCGGAGCTCGGGCACGACGTCGCGGGAAATGTGGAGGAGGTGGTAATTGGGGTGGCGCTGCCGTACGACGTCGGGGTCGAAGCGGTCGTTAAAACAATACGAGTCGTGACTTAACACCATTTTTCCGGCGTGGCCGCGCTCGCACATTTTCGCCACTATTTCCACGCGGTCCTCGAACGGACTGATCGTCTCGATGCCGAAGCGGTCCATGCCGAGGTAGGAGCCGTTCGCGACGAGCTCCTCCAGGTAGGCCACGTCGGTGGAGTCCCCGGCGTGCCCGATGACCACCCGGCTCAGGTCCACGCCCAGCTCGCCCAGCAGGCGCTGCTGCTCGAGGCCGCCCCTGGAGGCGCTGTGGGAGTGCGTGGTGATCGGCGCGCCGGTCTCCAGGTGCGCCTCGGCGACCGCCCTGAACACCCGCTCGCACCCCTTGGTCATCCCCAGGTGGTCGGAGGCGCACTTCAGCATGGCCGCCTTGACGCCGGTCCTGCCGATGCCCTCGGCGATGTCCCGTACGAAGAACTCCGGCAGCCGGTCCGGTCCCCCGAACAACGAGCCGGGACCGCGGTTGGCGAAGTACGGCGGCAGCGCGTCGTAGGTGTAGAGGCCGGTGGCGACCACGATGTTGACGCCGGTCAGCTCGGCCACGCGCTGCACCGCGGGGACGTACCTGCCGAGCCCCACCACGGTCAGGTCCACGATCGTGTCGATGCCCTCGGCCTTCAGCGCGTCGAGCTTGGCCGCCGCCTCGCGCGCCCGTGTCTCGAGATCCCAGCCTTCCGGGATGTCCGGCCAGTTCCACAGGATCTCGGGGCTCAGCCCGAAGACGTGCTCGTGCATGAGCGTGGCGCCGAGGTCCGCCACCGGCCCCCTCACGGTCTCAGGCATGGGAACCTCTCGTGCTCGAACGGCCGGTTGACCTCGAGCCCGAGCCCGTCCGTCTGCCGGTACGGCAGGCCGGTGTAGAGGGCGTCGGCGTCGAAGTACGTGACGGTGAACGACAGGCGCGGGGTGTCGCGGCGGTTGGCGGGCGCGCCGTGCACGGTCAGGGCGTGGTGCACGGTCGCGTCCCCCGCCCGCAGGTCGAGCGGCGGCGACAGCTCCAGCTCCTTGAGCCACGGGTGCTGGCTGAGCTGGTCGTCCCCCGGCCTGGTGAAGCTCCGCCCGAGCAGCCCGTACCGGTGGGAGCCGTCGTAGAAGCGCAGCGACCCCATGTCGGCGGGCACGTCGGCCAGGGCCAGCCACACGGTCAGCATGGCCGAGCGGTCCATCGGCATCCATGGGAAGTCCTGATGGAACTCGGTCGCGCCGTGCTCTCCCGCCTCCTTCACCAGGAGGTTGGTGACCTGCACGCGCACGGCCCGCACGCCGCGCAGCAGCCGTACGGCGTTGCTCCCCATCCCGGGGCTCATGGCCAGCGCGCCGAACATCTCGTCGCTCGCCGCGATGTCCCTGGACTGTCCGAACGCGTCGTCGACCAGCGACTGGTGGCTCCTGGGTCGCGCGCGCAGGAATCCGCCGGCGCGCTCGCGCAGCGCCGCCACGGTGCCCGGATCGATCAGCCGGCCGAGCCGTACCCAGCCGTGCTCGTCGAAGAAGGCCGCCTCGTCGTCCGTCACCTGGCGCACCTGGATCTCCATGGGCCCCAGTCTCGCACCTGAGCAAGCGCTTGGTAAGACCCGCGCACATCCGCGGCCTCGCCGCCGGGCGCGTACAGTGTCGCCCAAGCGCTTGCTCAACACAGGGGAGGCATCGTGCGGCGGTTCAGGTTCGGGGCGGTGGTGCGGGAGGCCGGGTCAGGCGAGGCGTGGGCGGAGAAGGCGCGGCGGCTCGAGGGGCAGGGATACGACGTGCTCCTCGTACCCGATCACCTCGTCGGGCCGAGGTTCGCGCCCATCGCCGCGCTGACGGCGGCCGCCTGCGCCACCACCAGGTTGCAGGTCGGCACGCTGGTGTTCGCCAACGACTTCCGGCATCCGGCCGTGCTGGCCAAGGAGGCGGCCACGCTCGACCTGCTGTCCGGCGGGCGGCTGGAGGTCGGGATCGGGACCGGGTGGATGGCGGGCGACTACGCGGGCGCCGGGCTGGTGCTGGAGCCGCCCGGAGTGCGGGTGGAGCGGCTGCGGGAGGCCGTCGCCGTGCTCAAGGGGCTCTGGGGGGAGGGCCCGTTCAGCTTCGAGGGCAAGCACTATCGCATCGACGGGCTCGATCAGCGGCCCAAGCCCGTACGCCAGCCGCGTCCGCCGATCGTGCTCGGCGGCGGCGGGGCACGGATGCTGCGGCTGGCGGCCGAAGAGGCGGATGTGGTGAACATCGGGATGAGGGTGCGGCCGGACGGGAGCGGGCCGGACGAGAAGGACGGCGGGCTGACGGCGTTCCTGGACAAGATCGAGGTGGTGCGGGAGGCCGCAGGGGCGCGGTACGAGGGGCTGGAGCTCGGGACGAGCGTGCTGCAGGTGGGCGCGCGGAAGGCGGAGGAGGCGTGGAGCGCCGCCGACAGCTCCTCGCTCGGCGGGACGCCCCAGGTCCTGCTCGGGAGCCGCGCCGACATCATCGACAAGCTCCGCTATTGGCGGGATGAGCACGATATTTCGTACTTCGTGGTGCATCACGAGCGCGACCTGGACACCTTCGCCCCCATCGTCGAGGCGCTCGCCACCTGACGCGCGACGCAAATCGGCCGTGCCCGATGATGGACTCCATGAACGAGATGCTGCTGCTCCGGCACGGAGAGACCGAATGGAGCAAGGCGGGCAAGCACACCGGCCGCACCGACCTGCCTTTGACGGAGCACGGCGAGGACCAGGCCAGGGCGCTGGCGTCGCTGGTGAAGGGGCAGGCGTTCGACCTGGTGCTGGTCTCCCCCGCCCAGCGCGCCCGGCGCACGGCGGAGCTGGCCGGCCTGAACGGCTACCAGGTGGACCCCGACATGTGGGAGTGGGACTACGGCGGGTACGAGGGGATCACCACACCGGAGATCCGCAGGACCCGCCCCGGCTGGTACCTGTGGCGCGACGGCGTGATCCCCGGCGACGCCGAGCATCCGGGCGAGAGCGCCGAGGAGGTGGCGGCCCGTGCCGACCGGGTGATCGAGCGGGCCAAGGCGGTCGAGGGCCGGGTGGCGCTGGTGGCGCACGGCCATTTCCTGCGCGTGCTGGCCGCCCGCTGGCTGGGCCTGGGGCCCGAGGAGGGCAGGCTGCTGAAGCTCGACACGGGCACGTACTCGCGGCTCGGCTTCGAGCACGCCGAGCCGGTCCTGACGACCTGGAACGCGCCGATCGGCTGAGCCCCGTGCCAGGGCCGACAGATCCGGTCGAGGACCCAAGGTCAGTCAGCCGATGAGTCAGACCCTGGCGGGAAGCGCTCATCTACGAGGCCGGACTCGGCCCCGCGTACGATGTGACCGCCGCCCGCCGGCCTGATCCGGCGGCGGTACTCACGCGGCGACGCGCCGGTGACCCGCTTGAACGCGTTGCTCAGCGCACTCTCCGAGCCGTAGCCGACCCTGCGGGCGATCATCGCCACTGTGTCGTCGCCGCGGCGCAGGCGGTCGGTGGCCAGTTCGATCCGCCAACCGGTCAGGTAGTCCAGCGGGCTCTGCCCGACGGTTCGCTTGAAGCGGGCAGCGAGCGTCGACCGGGACACCGCCGCGGCCTCGGCCAGTTCGGCCACCGTCCAGGCGTGGGCCGGCCGGGCGTGCATGGCCCGCAGCGCAGGGGCCACGATCGGGTCGGTGAGCCCGGCCATCCAGCCGGACACCGGGCCCTGCCCGGCGGCGGCCAGGTGCAGGCGCAGCAGGTGGATCAGCATGACCAGGGCGAGATGCTCGGTGACCAGGGTCGAGGCGAGCGACCGGTCGCGCAGCTCGGCGTCGATCTGCTCGAGCGCCCAGCGTACGGTCGCGGCCTCGGCGGTGCGGCCGGGCACGTGGATCACCGGCGGCAGCACGTCGAGCAGCAGTTCGCGGGCCCGCTCGCCGAAGTCGAACCGGCCGCCGATGAAGACCACGTCCTCGCCGGTCCCCACCCTGGCCACGCCGTCGGTGGCCGCCGCGAAGACCGGGCCGGCCGGGACCGGCCGCAGCCCTGGACCGCTGGCCATGGTGAAGGCGCGTGGCTGGGTGAGCAGGAAGCAGTCGCCCTCGACCAGCTCAATCGGCTCCGGTACGCCGTCGACCGTGAGCAGGCAGTGGCCGCTGCGCACCGCGACGAACTTGACCGCCGGCGGCGGCCCGTACGACAGCGCCCACTCACCGCCCGCCACCAGCCTGACGGACAGACGGCTGGTCGTGCCGACGAGGGCGAGGACGTCTTCGAGGGGATCGGCTTGCTGGACGCTCACTCAACTATGTTGGATCCTGAACCATTCTGAGTCCAACTTCGGGTCCTTACCGTTGCGGTCATGACACGTATGGGCACCCCGTTCAACGCCAAGACCACCGCCGCCGAGATCCTCGCCGGCGTCGACCTCACCGGGCGGCGGATCATCGTCACCGGCGGAGCCTCCGGGATCGGCTTGGACTCGCCGGGTCACCGCTGCTGGACGGCGTCACCGGCCGGTACTTCTCCTCGGCGAACCAGGAGGCCGAGGTGGTGCCGGGCGGCCAGGGCGCGACTGCGGGCGTCGCAGCCTGGTCGGTGGACCCGGCCGCCGCGGACCGTCTCTGGGAGTACGCGCTCAGGGCGACAGCGGACCGCTGACCGGGGCGCTCACATCAAGAAATGTCCGAGATATCGCATGGAAACATTGGAGCGCCATTCATGACCACCGTGATGCTCGTCCACGGCGCCTGGCACCAGCCGAGCACTTGGGCGAAGCTCGAGACCGAGCTGCACGCGCTCGGCCATGCCACGCGCACCCCGGCGCTCCCGAGCGCCGGCAACCGGCCCACCGCGGGCATGCATGACGATGCCGCCGCGCTGGCCGCGGAACTGGCCTCGATCGCAGGACCGGTCGTGCTGCTCGGCCACTCCTACGGGGGCATCCCGATCAGCGAGGCCGCCGCCGGAGCGGGCAATGTCGATCGACTGATCTACCTCGCCGCCTACATGCCGGACAAGGGACAGTCGATGTACACCATCCACGGCATCCCCGATCCCGAAGACACGGACGGCATGTTCCCGCTCATCGACGAACCGCGTACCGCGCTCTACGGCGACCTGCCCGATGCGGAGGCCGAGCAGGCGGTGCGCGAGTTGGTCAACCAGACCGTCCGATCGTTCGCGGAGAAGGCCGAGGCAGCCGCCTGGAGGAACATCCCGTCCACCTACATCATCACAGAGCAGGACAAGGCCATCCCTCCCGCACTGCAGAAGCAGATGGCGGCCCAAGCTGCCGAGATCCGCCGGATCCCCGGCGGTCATTCTCCGTTCCTGTCGCAGCCACGCCGACTGGCCGCCCTCATCAACGAGATCGTACGGTCGACCTCACCTGTTGATCAGTGGGGAGTCTGACACGGCCCCGAGCGGCGGCTTCGTGTTGAAGTCACCTCCAGGGGTGATCGATCGCAGCGTCCACAAGCTGGGCGTTGACAGCCGGGAACGAACCGTCACCGAACAGGATCCGCGCCGCCAAGGCACGACCGGCACGACCGCGCAGCATGGCCACCGCCGCCTCTGCCGCGGCGGGGGATCGGATGCCGGCGAACGCGCGGCGCAACAACAGCCGGCCTCGGAACCGGGTCCGCAACGCGCCCCCGTCGTACAGACTCAACATGCGCTGGTCGCCGGTACGCAGGTACCCGGCGACGACCGCCGCGGCCAGTTCGGACATGCGTAAGCACGGGTCCAACCCACCGGCCGTCAGCGGCGACACCGCGCCCGCCGCGTCGCCGACGAGCAGCCCGGCGGGGCACGCCAACCGTCGCAGCACACCGCCGACCGGAATCGGGCCACCTCGGCGCTCGACCGGACCAGCAGGCGCCGCTCGACCGGGCGCGTCCGCGGCAAAAGCGTCCAGCAGGTGGCGGACGCCGGCGCGCATCGCGCCCGGATACCCCGCGACGCCTATGTGCGCGTGCCTGCCATCGTCGATGACCCACCCCAGGTACCCCGGAGCGACCCGAGGGTCCAGCACACAGTGGAACGCCGGGGTGGTCGTACCCGACGCGACCGGATGGACGATCTCGGCACCGACAAGAAGGCGCCGGTTCACATCAAGGCCGAGATCACGCGCCACCCGGGAGCGAGCGCCATCCGCGCCCACAATGAACCTCGCCGTCACCGGCTCCGCCCCCGCGAACTGCACAAAACCCATCGACGCGCCGGCATACCGTACGCCCAGGAGAACCCGCGCCCCAGCCGATTCCGCCGCCCGCCGCGCATGCTCGTAGACGGCCGCCATGTCAGCCACGCGATACTCGTCCCGCTCACTGGTCAGCCGGATCGGCGCCCGCCGCGACGGCGGATACAGCAGTACGTCCCGTACACCAGGTCCGAGCAGATGGCCCGGCAGGTCGAAGTCGTCAAGGGTGCGCCGCACGAAGATCCCGGTCGTACGGATGCCCGTCGACAGCGACCTGCGGCGGTCGACCACCATCACATCCAGGCCTCGCAACGCGAGCAGGCGAGCCGTACGCAGGCCGGCCAGTCCCGCACCCACGACCAGTACCTCCACTGTTCGCATACCTGGCGACGCTAGGAGCAATGCCCTGCCCGCGGAACCATCTGCACGCGACCCGCCCACTACCTCTACACCGTCACCACACTCGGACCATGACTGCTCCGCCGCCGGCAGGCTCGCCGCCCGCCTCCGGCCGAGACGCAGAGAAGATCAGCGAGCAGAAGCAGGAAGAGAACCACGCTCAGCAGGAATCACCGTCAGCCGACCTTCGCGCGCAGGGCCGACTCGTGCAGGGCCCTGCCGACCAGCCAGCCGCGCAACGACCCGAGCGCCGGGTCGTAGGAGAGCGGGTCCTGCCACAGGGCGACGAACACGTTCTGGGTGATCTCCTCGGCGTGCGCCTGGCTGCCGGTGACCTTGACCGCGACCCCGTACACGTACGGGCCGTGCTGGTCGTAGGCGTGGGCCAGCGCGTCGAGGTCGCCGGCCATCAGCAGCGCACACAGCTCCATATCGCTCATCAGTCACCGCATCCCAGTGTGGCGGCGGCGCTGATCACGTCGCGGGCGAGGACGGGATCGCCCTCGGCGGCGTACGGGAAGGAGTCGGGAGGCCACCTGCTGGCCAGCAGGCGGCAGAAGCCCACCGCGTCCGCCGACAGCAGCACGCCGACGTGGTCGGCGGCAGGCGACAGCGGGATCGTCCAGGTGCCGCCGCCCGGCCCGGTCAGCACGACGGTGGCGGAGACGTGGCGGCGCGCCCCCTTCATGGCGCGCGGCAGCAGCGCGAGGCCGAACTCGGCGATCATGTGCACGTGCTCGGGGCGCGGCGGCGCCTGGGAGCGGTGGGTGGCCGCCCTGATGTCGTCGGCGTGCGTCCACGTCTCGAACGTGCGCTGGACCAGCGCCTGGCGCAGCGGCGCGCGGGCCGGCCGCGTCCCCGCGAGCGCCACCTCGACGCCGAGCAGCACCTCGCTGCTGCCGGAGACCCGTTCGAGCAGGGACCCGGCCTGTTCGCGCCAGCGCCGGTGCACCGGCATCCCGCTCTTGCCCGGCACGCCCATGAAGCCCGCCACGGTGGCGTCATTGGCGGCCAGGTGCTCCACCAGTCCCCTGATCGTGCCGTGCTTGGCGATCGGGGCCTCCCACTGCGGCGCGCTCAGCTCCGCGAGCAGGTCGTCCATGAGCGCCACCTGCTCGGCGTACGGGACCGCGACGGACGCCACCCCCATGACGGCCGGGCTGCGGCGGCGGCGCGCCATGGACAGGACCGCCTCGCGCAGCGTGGGCGGCGGCCCGACGGCCGCGCCCGGCTGGTCGAGCAGCGCGATGGCCGCGCCGCAGTCGGGGCACGCGGCGACGTGGTCGTCGGGGCTCTGCTCGTTGTAGAGGTACGACTCCGTCATGGCCACCTCCGCAGCCGACGCTAACCCGGCGGGCCCTCCGGCGCCAGGCGGCAACCGGGGAACGGTGCCAGAAGCGTCTCACGCCACGGGCCTTCCAGGTAGTCGCGGGCTCGCTTACCCCAGTCCAGCAGCCGGGAATCCGGCGCCACCTCGTCGTCGAGGCCCAGCGCGGCGTCGCGGGCGCGCTGGGTGGCCAGGTGGTCGTCGAGCGAGACGGCCCAGACGGTGACCGCCTCGGTGTCGCAGAACAGCACCTCGTACAGCCCGACCAGGGTGTGGCCGTGCTCGGCGAGCAGCGGCGCGCGCTCGGTGCGCACCGCGTGGAGGTAGTCGAGTGCGGCTCCCGGGCGTACGCGGGCGCTCTCGAAGAGGTAGAGCTCGGCGGCGGGCGCCTCGGAGAGCGGCGGGCAACCGGGCGCTGCGCCGAGCGGCCGGGAGAAGGCGGAGAAGCGCAGGTCGTCGATGTCGGACAGGAACAGCCGCTCGTCGACGCCCTGATAGATCTCCATCATCTGGCGCCAGCCGCCGTCCCACCCGCCGTGGCAGTCCCACAACGTGACGGCCTTGAACTGCGGATGGCCGGTGATGCCGACCGCGTAGAAGGCGCCCACGAGGTCGATCTCGCGGGACCTGATCGACATGCCGGAGGTGAGTGAGGGAGCGGCGCGGGTCTCGTCCTCACGCTTGTAACGGGTCAGCCAGGTCAGGTACTCCAGCGGCCGCCTGGAGTTCATCGGCCGGAAGTCGACCTCCTCGAGCAGGTGGATCGCGCGCCGCACCACGCCTCCTCTACCAAGCGGTTGCTTGGCACGAGGATAGCGATCAGGCCACCGCTTGGGAAGGTTGCGGCCCCCGCCCCGTGAGCCACTCCAGGACCTTGCGGTGTCCGGAGGCGGCGTCCTCGAAGTGGCCCCAGTTCCAGTAGCGCGGCTGGTCCCGGATGCCGGTCACCCAGGTGCGGTAGGAGACGGAGGCTCCCGTGGTGGCGGGCGCCACGCCATAAGTGCGGATCACGACTTTGCCGCCCGGCGCGAACAGCACGTCGTCGGCGATCGGATACAGGGTCATCTGGTCGAGCATGACCTGATCCTGCCGGTAGGACGAGGCCGGGCGGTTAAGCCTCCGGCGCGCCTCCGTTAAGCAGGCGCGCCGGAGGTTACAAGGCTGTTAAACGAGCAGTCCGTCGAACTCTCCGTCCTTCACCCCGAGCACCAGGGCCCGGATCTCGTCGCGGGTATAGATGAGGGCAGGGCCGTCGGGAAAGCGTGAGTTGCGCACCGCGATGCCCCCGTCGGGAAGCTCCGCGAGCTCCACGCAGTTGCCCTGCGAGTTGCTGTAGCGGCTCTTGCGCCACGCGACCTGCGTGAGGTCCGCCGCGGGCATGCCGTTGTAGGTCTGGTTCATCTACATCTTTCTGAGAAGACCGCCGATGAGCTCGACGGTGCCCCCTGGCGTGGTGCTCTCCACGCACAACTGCTCCATAGCCGTGAGGTACGGATCGATGTCCTCACGTTTGTCTAGGTAAAGGGCACCCCAGAGCTGCTCAACGTAGACAACGTCCGACAAGTCGGACTCGGGAAACCGCAAGATGCTGAACGCGCCCCCTTCGGCGGCGTGCTTGCCGAACCTGAAGGGCATCACCTGAAGAGTGATGTTGGGAAGGGCAGCGACTTCCAGCAGATGCTGGAGCTGCTCGGACATGACCTCCCGCCCGCCGATGGTCCGTTTGAGCGCCGCCTCGTCGATGACGGCCCACAGGCGGGGTCCGTCCTTCTGGGTGAAGCGCTCCTGACGCTGCATACGCATATGCACGCGGCGTTCGATTTTCTCCGGACTCAGACCGGGGTTGCCAAGCTGGAATACCGATCGCGCATACGAGGCCGTCTGCAACAGACCGGGCACGAACTGCACCTCGTAGGTACGGATCAGCTCGGCGGCCTCCTCCAGGCCCACATAGGTGGTGAACCACGAAGGCAGCTCGGCCGAGTACTTGTGCCACCACCCGGGGGTGTTGGCCTCTCGAACCATCTCCAGCAGGGCACGGCGCTCGGCATCGTCGACGACGCCGTACAGGGTGAGCAGGTCTTCCACGTCACGTGTCTTGAAGCCGACTCGCCCGAGCTCCATGCGACTGATCTTGGACTCGGACGCCCGGATGTGGAATCCGGCCTGTCCACGGTCGAGTCCACTGGCCTCACGCAGGCGCCTGAGACTCGCCCCCAGCATGATGCGCCGAACGGTGGAACCCGATCCGGGCGGATCAATGGACACGTGCTGCTCCTTGTTCGTTTCCTTGCGACACGATGGGGCGCTTCAGGCGAACACCACCGCAGGTAGCGGAGTATGCACTCTCCAGTCTGTCACTTCACGGCCGAAAGATCATGGGCCGCGGACAAGATCCCCTTTCCCCCATATTGACCATCTTGAGGGCAACCGTAGCGTGTGCACGGGTTGTCTGCACGTGCATTCGCTCTTGCACCTGCACGAGGATTTGTCGCAGAATGATCACCGTGCAATCCACCACGGCGCCCGGCCAGTGGACCACGTTCGATTGGTGGCCTCCGGTCGGCTGGTGGCCGGAGGCGGCCCGCGATCTGCTGGTCCCCGGCCCGCACTCGAGCGCCACGTTCGTGCTCCCGCCCAGCCCGGCCTCCGTCCATTCGGCCCGCAGCTTCACCGCCGGCGCGTTGTCAGGATGGAAGCTCGGCGAGCTGATCGAGAACATGGAGCTGGTGGTCTCCGAGCTCGCGACCAACGCCCTCCGCCACGGCCTGCGCCTCGACGAGCCCCACTGCAAGTGTTCCGTCCACATGTCCCTGGTGCGCCGGGGACCCCTCGTCACCTGCGCCTTCACCGATCCAGGCGCATCGGTGCCGGTGCTGCGATACCCTGGCCCCCTTGACACCGGCGGCCTCGGACTCCACATCGTCGAATCACTCAGCCTTCGCTGGGGCTGGTCCGCACTTGCACCTCACGGGAAGATCGTCTGGGCAGTCCTCTCCTGACCGGGGGTGATCTGCATTACCGTGGATGCTCATGGCTCACGGTGAGTCCCGCGCGCGACCCCATGAGAGTGCTGACAGATGGAAGATCACCTGCTCGGCTGGCTGCGAACACTGAACGAAGACAGACTTGGCCGCATCCTGGCCAACAGGCCCGACGCCATCGCCGCGCCCTGGCCGCGGCGCCTCGACACCCTCGCCCAGCGGCTGGGCAACGGCTTCGCCGTGATGGAGACGCTGCGCTGCCTGCCGCTGCCCTGCCTGCAGCTGGCCGAGGCGGCCCTGGCCATGACCCGCCCCACGGCCGAACGGCTGGCGGACTTCGTCGACGCGCCGCTCGAAGAGGTGACCCCCTGGCTGGAATACCTCTACGACCACGCGCTGGCCTGGCCGGGCGACGACTGCGTCATCCACCTCGCGGAGGGCGTCGCGCGCTGGTGGTCCGCCCCGCTCGGCCTGGGCGAGCCGCTCGACCACTACCTCAACAGCTGGTCGATCGGCAACGACGCGCTGCACGCCCTCGCCCGCAACCTCGGCCTGTCCTCCCAGGGCAACAAGCGCCGCGTCATCACCCGCGTCACGCAGGCGCTGAGCGACCGTGAACGCGTCAACGCGCTGGTGCGCGGCGCACCCGACGGCACGATCCCGCTGCTCGACCGGTTCGCCTGGCAGGGCCCCGCGCTGAACGTCGACGGCGGCAGATTCGTCACACCCGGCACCGCGGAGAAGTGGTGCGCCGACCACGGCCTGCTCTTCCGTCCCAGCTGGCACGTCGCGGAGATCCCCCGCGAGGTGGCGATCTGCCTGCGCGGTCCCGGCTACCACCCGGCCTACCGGCCCGAGCCGCCCGAGGTGGCCACGATCCCGGTCGATCCCGAAGAGGTGGACCACCTGATGACCCTGGCCGCGCCGCACGTCGTCGAGCGGTGCGCGGCGCTGCTCGACAACACCGCCAAGACGCCGCTGCCGCTGCTCAAGACCGGCGGCGTGGGCGTGCGCGAGGTACGCAGGATCGCCAAGGAGACCGGCTGCGACGAGGACGAGACTCGGCTGCTGCTGGAGGTCTGCGCGGTGGCCCGGCTGCTGGCCTGGGACGAGCCGTCGGGCGGCATGATCCCCACCGACCGGTTCGACCGGTGGCGCCTCGACGAGGGGTCGGCGCGGCTGCGGGTGCTGCTGGCGGCGTGGTGGCGCATGGAGCGCTCGTCACTCCGCAAGGTCGACGGCAAGTACGGCACCGTGCTCGGCGACGACCCATCGGGCAGCGCGGTCGCACAGGTCCGCAGGGCCGTGCTGTCGGGCCTGGCCGACCTGCCGGCGGGCACGGCGTTCGCCGACCGCGACAGCCTCGTGGCCAACGTCCACTGGCACACGCCGCTGCTCGACCTGGAGCTGCTGGTGGCGTGCGCGCCCGCGGTGCTCGACGAGGCCACGCTGCTGGGGTTGCTGGCCAACAACGCGGTGACCGACCTGGGCAGGGCGCTGGCCGGGCTCGCCGCCAAACCGGGCGACGAGAACGACGACGCCGTACCCATGGTCGAACACGACCCCGTGCTGACCGAGGCCGCCACCAGGGCCCTGGCCAGCGTGCGCAGGAGCGCGCTGTTCGGGCCCGACCTGACCGCGGTCGTGACCGGGCCGCCGTCGGCGGAGCTGGCGGCGCTGCTCGACCGGGCCGCCGACCGCGAGTCGCGGGGCGCGGCCTCGGTCTGGCGCTTCACGACCGAGAGCCTGCGCCGCGCGCTCGACCGCGGCTACGACGCCGACGATCTGCTCGACGAGCTGGCCGGCGTCGGCACGATCCCGCAGCCGCTGGAATACCTCATACGCGACACCGCGCGCAGGCACGGCGAGGTCACGGTCACCACGGTCGGATCCGTCATCCAGGCCGGCGACCCCACGCTGCTGGCCGAGATCGCCGCGCACCGGCGGCTGGGCAGGCTGGGCCTGCGGCTGCTCGCGCCCACGGTGCTGGTGAGCTCGGCCCCGGCCGAGCGCACGCTGGCCGCGCTGCGGGAGGTCGGCTACTCCCCCGTGCCCGTCTCCGAGACCGGCGAGATCACCATCCACCGGGCCAGGCACGAGGAGCCGCCGGGCGGCAAGCTGATCCTGCTGCCCGGGGGCCGGGTGGCCGAGCTGTCGGAGTTTCCCGGCCTCACGGAGCTGGAGCCGCCCCCCTACATGCTCGCCGAGCCGGCGCCCGACCCGTACGAGCACGCCCGCCGCCTGGTCGAAGCCGGCCGGTCCGAGGACGCGACGAACGGCCGCACGTGGGCGATCATCGGCAGGATGGCCACCAGGCTGCCGACGGCGCAGCAGTCGTTGCTGGGGTTCGTGGTCGACCGGGGCGTGCGCGCCGGCATCACGCTGACCGACGGGCTGACCGCCACGATCAGCCATGGCGAGCTCAAGGGCGGCGCGCTGGACGCGTGGTGCGAGGAGGCAGGCGACTACCTGGAGTTCCCCCTCGCCGAGATCGTCGAGGTCAGGGGAGCTCTTTAGCCTTCTTCAGGTTGGCCACCAGCCCCTCGAGGAAGGCGGCGTAGCCCTGGTAGCTGTAGGGGGCCTCGGCGTTCCACGGGTAGAGCTGCCCGGCCTTGACCGCGGGGAGCTTGGCGAAGGTGGGCTTCTTCAGCATCTCCTCGGGCTTGAGCGACTGGGTGCGGGTGTCGTAGAGGATCACGTCGGCGTCGTACTCGTCGGCGTTCTCCCAGCTCAGCGTCTGGAAGAAGCCGCCCTCGTCCACCTTGGCGGGCTTGACGACGTCCAGGCCCGCGTCCATGAGGTGCACGATGTCCGGGTACTCCGGCGGGTTGACCACCCACATCGCGTCGGGACCGCCGGACATCATGAGGATCTTGAGGTTCTTGAACTGCGCGAGCTCCTTGGTGGCGGCCTCCATGCGGGCCTTGGCCTCATCCACGCCCTGCATGCTCGCGCCCAGCGACTTGGCCAGCTCCTCGTACTTGCCAATCACCTGGGTGGCGCTGCGGCCGGTGAGCATGATGCCCGCGGTCGGGGCGACCTGCTCGATGGTGTCCTTGGACTTCTCCGGCACGTACCAGAGGGTGCCCTTGATGTACATGCTGCTGACCAGGAGGTCGGGCTGGAGCGAGATGTACTTCTCGACGTTGAACTCGTCCCAGACGTTGCCCAGGCCCTCGACCTTGGTGATGTCCACGTTGCCGACCTGGGGGTCCTTGGTGCCGTCCTTGAGCTTGTGCGGGCCGAAGACGGCGATGGGGCGCACGCCGAAGTCCCACAGGGCGGCGGCCGCGCCGACCTGGGCGACGATCCTGGCGGGCGGCTTGGGCTGGTCGATCTTCTTGCCGCGGTCGTCGGTGAACGTCCAGCTCTGAGCGGCGGGCGCCGACGCGCTGGGGGCGGCGCCAGTGGAGGAGCCCGTGGGGGCTGATTCGCCGCCGCACGCCGCCAGCGTCAGGGCCGCCGCGAGTCCTGCGGTGGACGCCAGGAAGCTCCTTCGAGCCAGTACCGGTCCCGACATGAACATCTCCTAAGGTTAGGCTTGCCTTCGTATTGGGGCATTAGATTAGCCTTGCCTAAGTTTGACCACTACGAGAGGGGGAGCCGTGACGGCGCGCGCGACCGAGCGCGACGACGCGACCGAGCGCGGGCACGAGGGTGCGGCGGAGGGCGGGCGGCGTGGCACGGGGCGGGTCGTCGTGCTGGCGGGTGGGCTCGTCGTCACGGTGGCGGTGCTGGCGCTGGTGGCGCTGGCGAGCGTGGCGCTGGGTGCGCGGTCCATGTCGTTGTCGACGGTGATCGACGCCTTCCTCGCCCCGGACGGCTCCAGCGACCACACGGTCATCCGCGAGCTGCGCATCCCGCGCACGTTCCTCGGGCTCGGTGTGGGCGCCACGCTGGGACTGGCGGGCGCGCTCATGCAGAGCCTCACCCGCAACCCCATGGCCGACCCCGGCCTGCTGGGCATCAACCAGGGCGCGGCGCTGGGCGTCACGCTGGCGCTCGGCCTGTTCGGGCTGTCCGACCCCGCGATCTACGTGTGGTTCGCGTTCGGCGGCGCCGCGCTGGCCTCCGTCGTCGTGTACGCCCTGGCCTCCGCGGGCCGCTCGGGCTCCAGCCCGGTACGGCTCGCGCTCGCCGGCGTCGCCTTCGGCATGGTGTGCACGGCGGTGGCCTCGGCGCTCCTGCGCATGGACACGCAGACGTTCGACCGGATGCGGTTCTGGCTGACCGGGTCGCTGGCCGGGCAGACGGCCGACACGCTGGTGCGGCTGGCGCCGTTCATGGTAGCGGGGCTGGTGCTCGGCCTGCTGCTGGCCAGGCCGCTCAACATGCTGGCCCTCGGCGACGACGCGGGCAAGTCGCTGGGCGTGGCCGTGAACCGTACCAGGATCCTCGCCGGGGTGGCCGTCACGCTGCTGTGCGGCGCCGCCACCGCGGCCGCGGGGCCGCTGTGGTTCGTGGGGCTGATCGTGCCGCACGCCGTTCGCGCGCTGGTGGGGCCCGACCAGCGGTGGGTGCTGCCGTACTCGGCGCTGGCCGCGCCGGTGCTGCTGCTGGGGGCAGACGTCGTGGGCCGCGTCATCGCCCGGCCCGGAGAGGTGCAGGTGGGGATCGTGTGGGCGGTGATCGGTGCGCCGATCTTCATCGCGCTGGCCCGGCGGAAGCGGGTGGCGGCGCTGTGACCATCCGCGTCGGCCCCTGGTCCGTACGGCTCGCGCCCCGCGCCCTGGTCGTCGGCGCGGCCCTCGTCGCAGTCGCCTGCGCGGTGACCGTGGCGGCCATCTCGACGGGCGAGTTCACCGTTCCCGTGCCCGACATCGTCTCCGCGCTCTTCGGTCAGGGCACGCCGGTCGCCGAGCTGATCGTCAGCAAGCTCCGCGCCCCTCGCGTGGTGACGGGGCTGCTGGTCGGGGCGGCGTTCGGGGTGAGCGGCGCGATCTTCCAGAGCCTCACCAGGAACCCCCTGGGCAGCCCCGACTTCATCGGCTTCACCGCGGGCGCCTCGACGGGCGGCATCGTCGCCGTGGTCGCGGGCGGCTCGGCCATGACGATCGCCGGCGGCGCGCTGGCCGGGTGCGTGGTGACGGCCGCGCTGGTGTACGCGATGGCGTTCCGGGGCGGCGTGCAGGGTTACCGGCTGGTCCTGGTCGGCATCGGAGCGAACGCGCTGCTGCTGGCCATCAACTCGTACCTGCTGACCAGGGCCAACATCAACGACGCGGCCACCGCGGGCGCCTGGCTCACCGGGAGCCTGAGCGGGCGCGGATGGGACCACGCGATCCCCATGGCGCTGGCGCTGGCCGTGCTGCTGCCGGTGTGCGCATTCGTGGCGCGGCCGATGCGGATGATCGAGATGGGCGACGACGCGGCCAAGGCCATGGGGATCAGGGTCGAGATTGTGCGCGCGGTGGCGATCACGGTCGGCGTGCTGCTGTCCGGGGTGGCCACGGCCGCCGCGGGGCCGGTCGTCTTCGTCGCGCTCGCCGCACCTCAGCTCGCCCGGCGGCTCACCCGTTCCGCCGGGGTGACGATGGGGGCGTCGGCGCTGATGGGGGCCGTCCTGCTGACCGCCGCCGACCTGGCCGCGCAGCGCGTGCTCGCCCCGACCCAGCTGCCCGTCGGCGTGCTGACCGCCGCGATCGGCGGCACGTACCTCGCCCTGCTGCTGCGAAAGGACCGCCACTGATGCCCTTGGAAGAACCGTCGCCAGGAAAGGACGGGCGCTGATGGCCGCCGCCCGACTGTCAGGCACCAGCCTCACTCTCGCCTACGACCAGCGGGTGGTGGCGACCGACCTGAGCGTGGCGATCCCCGACGAGTCCTTCACCGTGATCATCGGCCCGAACGCCTGCGGCAAGTCCACCCTGCTGCGCGCCCTGGCCCGGATGCTCAAGCCCAGGGCGGGCGCCGTGCACCTGGACGGGAGCGTGATCACGTCGCTGCCCTCGAAGGAGGTGGCGCGGCGGCTGGGCTTGCTCCCGCAGAGCTCGATCGTGCCCGATGGGATCACCGTGGCCGACCTGGTGGCCCGGGGCCGCTACCCCCACCAGCGGCTCATGCGGCAGTGGTCGCGCGCGGACGAGGCGGCGGTGGCCGAGGCCATGCGCGCCACCGACGTGGCGGAGCTGGCCGACCGCATCGTGGACGAGCTGTCGGGCGGGCAGCGGCAGCGGGTGTGGCTGGCCATGGCGCTGGCCCAGGAGACGCCGATCCTGCTGCTGGACGAGCCGACCACGTTCCTGGACATCTCCCATCAGATCGAGGTGCTGGACCTCTGCGCCGACCTGCACGAGGCCGGGCGCACGATGGTGGCCGTCCTGCACGACCTGAACCAGGCCTGCCGGTACGCGACCCACCTGATCGTGATGCGGGCCGGCGAGATCGTCGCAGAGGGCGACCCGGCGGAGATCGTCACGCCGGAACTGGTGCACCGGGTGTTCGACCTGCGCTGCGAGATCATCCCTGACCCGCAGTCGGGCACCCCGCTCATCGTCCCGGAGTCCCGCCGCCGCATCCCCACCACCGCCTGACCCCGCCCCGGGGCTCGGGGCGGGGTCAGCGGCCGGTGGCGAGGCCGGTGGCCAGGGTGGTGACGGCCTCGATCGCCCGGGTCGAGCCGCACTCGTCCTTCAGGACACCCGCCGCCTCCGCTCCCAGCGCGGCGAGCAGGGTGTGGGACAGGGCGTCGGCGTCGCCGCCCGGCCGGGCCTCGGCCAGGAGGATGGCCACGTGCCGGTGCCAGAAGCGGTAGGCCCCGATCCGGTAGCGGGCCCCCGGGCTGGCGGTCTCCGACATGCGGACCAGGTCCAGGTGCGCGAAGAGGTAGTCCAGGTAGGCGGCCACGAAGGCGGACAGGCGCTCGGGAGCGGGCGCCCCGGGCCCGAGGGGCGGCGGGCCGGACAGGATGCGCTGCTGGAGGTCGCGTTCGCGGGAGTCCAGGAGCGCCACGGCGAGCCCCGACTTGTCGCCGAACCGGCGGAAAAGGGTGCCCTTGCCCACCTCAGCCTCCGCCGCGATGGCGTCCATCGAGACCGCCTCCACGCCCTTCTCGGCGAACAGGCGGGCCGCCGCCGCCAGCACCTTCTCCCTGTTGCGCGCCGCGTCCGCGCGCTCCCGTACGGGCTTGCCGATGAGCAGCTCCAATGACTCCGACATGATCCGGACTATAGTCCGCCAGTCACCCAGCTCCGCAACGGCGCACGGCCAGCAGTGCCAGTGCCCGGGTGACCTCGCGCAGCTCGCGCAGGTCCACCTGCTCCCTGGGCGCATGGGCGAACCGCACGTCCCCGGGCCCGTAGTGCAGCGTCGGGATCCCGCCGGCCGCGTAGAGCCGCAGGTCGCTCCCGTACGGCGCCGCCGTCTCGGCAGGCGGTCGGCCGGTCACGTCCGCGACCGCCGACGTGACCTCGGACAGCAGCGCGTGCCCCGCGGGCAGCCGCCCGCTGGCGAACTGCCCGCCCGGCCACGTCACCACCGGCGGGTTGTCGCGCAGCCACGGATGGGCCACGCCCCAGACGGCCTCCTCGAACGCCGCGCGTGCCGCCGCCGGGTCCTCGTCCAGCCGCACCCCGAGCCGCCCCTCGGCCACCAGCAGGTCGGGCACCGTGCTGGCCCAGTCCCCCGCGCGCACGGTCCCGATCTCGATCGGGTACGGCATCACGTTCCCCTGGAAGATGCCGGGAACGTCCTGGTTACGTGCGGCCTCAAGCCGCCTGATCGCCTCGAACACCGGCCAGAACGCCTCGACCGCGTTGACCCCTTCGTACCGCGTGGCCCCGTGGGCGGCCCGCCCGGCGATCTCCAGCCGGAACGTCAGCGCGCCCGCGTTGGCCGTGATGACCGCGCCACTGGTGGGCTCGGTGATGACCGCGGCCTCCGCCGTGTGCCCCCTGGCCAGGGTGGCGAACGCGCCGAGCCCGCCGTCCTCCTCGCTGACCACGCAGTGCACGGCCAGCGGCCTGGCGAGCCTGATCCCGGCCTTCCTGATCGCCCGCGCCACGGCCAGGTTGGCGACGAGGCCCGCCTTCATGTCGCAGGCGCCCCTGCCGTGCAGCACGTCGCCGGTGATTCGGGCGGCGAACGGGTCGCTGCCCTCCCATTTGGCCAGGTCACCGGTGGGGACGACGTCCACGTGACCCTGGAGCGCGAGCGCGGGCGGCCCCTCACCCTCGGTGACGGCCACGACGCCGTACCCCTCGGTCCTGGGCGCCTCGGTGCCGGGGAAGCCGGGACGGCCGGTCAGGTCGGCGAGGTCGAGCTGCCAGACGTCCACGTCCATGCCCGCCTCGGTGAGCAGGCGGGCGAAGCGGTGCTGCAGCTCCGACTCGGCGTCGGTGCCGGTGACACTGGGGACCCTGACGGTCTCGGCCAGCAGGCTCACGGTCTCGGCCTCGTCGATGGCGTTCAGCACCCTGGCTTCCACGTCGCGCATGGCGCACAGCTTCTCATGAACCCGAACCGCTCTTTGTGGCGATACATGGCGTGCGGACATGGGTGAGCTGGATCGTGGTGGCGCCGTTCGCGGCGTGGGCGGTGGTGCGGCTGAGCGGGTTCGAGCCGGACTGGCCGTGGGTGCCGATGGTGGCGTACACGCCGTACGCGGTGCTCGCGACGGTGGTGGTCCTGGTGCTGGCCTGCCTGCTGAGGCGGTGGGCGGCCGGAACGGTCGCGCTGGTTTCGGTGCTGGCGCTGACGCCTGTCATGCTCCCCCGCGCGCTGGCCGACGGCAATCCCGAGGCCGGCGGGCCGGCGCTGCGGGTGCTCGCGGCGAACCTGCTGGTGGGGCGGGCGGACACGGCGGAGTTGATGGCGCAGGTCACCGGTCTGCGGCCGGACGTGCTGGCGTTGCAGGAGTTCACACCGGAGGCCATGCGGCGGCTGGACGAGGCGGGAGTGCGCAAGGTGCTGCCGTACGCCGTCACGCGTCCGCTGGAAGGGGTCGGCGGGTCGGCGGTGTACGCCCGGCACCCGCTGAAGGCCGGTGAGACGATCAAGTACGGCGGGTTCGGGCAGGCCAGGGCCTGGCTCACGCATCCCGGCGGGGCGCGGGTGGAGATCGTGTCCGTGCACCCGTGCGCCCCGAAGCGGATCGGGCGGCAGCCGTGCTGGCAGGCGGGGCTGGCGGCACTGCCGCGCGCGGGCAAGGAGCTGCGGGTGCTGGCGGGCGACTTCAACGCCACCCTCGATCACCTGCCGGTGCGCGAGCTGCTGGCGAGCGGCTACCGGGACGCGGCCGACGTCATGGGGCTGGGATTCGTGCCGACCTGGCCGCAGGAGGGCTCGGACCAGAACCTGCCCGGCGTGCCGATCGACCACGTGCTGGCGGACTCGCGGATGGCGGTGCGGGACTTCGAGGTGCTGCGGTTGGCGCATACCGACCACCGGCCCGTGTTCGCCGAGCTCAGGCTGCCTTGATCGCGACTTCCGGAGCTTCGCGGGTGTCGTGGCTCGTAAACTTGGGGCTGTGGTAGAGCCCAAGTTCGAGATTCAGATGCTGCACGACCGGGTCATGATCAAGTTGGAGCAGGAGGCCGAGGAGCGGCGCAGCGGCTCCGGGATCGTCATTCCGGCGACGGTCAAGATGGCCAACCGGCTGGCCTGGGGTGAGGTGTGCGGCGTCGGCACGAACGTGCGCTCGGTCAAGGTGGGCGACAAGGTGCTGTTCAACCCGGAGGAGCAGTTCGAGGTCGAGGTGCACGCGCAGATCTATCTCGTGATGCGCGAGCGCGACCTGCACGCGGTGGCCACCCAGGAGACCGACCACGGCACCGGTCTCTACCTATGACACGCGGATGAAGGAGAGCCAGAGGTCCGACGCCCACGCCGTGCGCGGCACGTCCGCCAGCACGCGCGTCGCCTTGCCGTTCAGATCGAGCACCGTCAGCCGGTAGGCGGTGCCGTGCGCCATGACGGCGATCACGTGGTTCTCGTCCCACCAGCCGAACAGCGCCTCGGGCCGTGCGTTCACGCGCTGGGCGATCTTGCCGGTGACCGGGTCCACCAGGCAGAGCTGCTCCTTGAAGCGCGACGGGCACCACGTGGTCAGCCGCCTGCCCGACGGTGAGAACGAGTCCTCGGGTCCGGTCGGCAGGCCGGCGCCCGCGTAGGTGCGTATGACCGCGCCATCGGTGGCTCGGTAGACACGCAGGCCCGTGCCGTACATGGAGACGAGGTTGCCGTCGGGGCTCCACCAGAAGCCCGCGTTCCGGCCCAGCCCGGGCACCCGCACCGTGCGCGCGGTCTTGGCGGCCACGTCCACGACCGTGAAGCCGAGCACGCGCCACTTGCCGCCCACCTTCTGCTCGACGGTGAGCGCGATCCGCTTCCCGTCTCGGGACCAGGAGGCGTAGGAGGCGGTCAGCGGCTTCTTGACCGTGCGGATCCTGGTCGAGGCGCCGGTCGTGCGGTCGGTGACGACCAGGGAGTCATAGCCCGACCGGTACGAGCCGGGCACGCCTGCCGTCAGGCGGTCGCCGGGCGAGACGGACACTTCGGAGAGCGCCTTCTCCCAGGCGAAGGCGTCGCCGGCCGCGGATCTGAGGTAGGTGCGCCTGGTGCCGAGGCCGTAGGCGGCCAGGCGTACCGGATCACCCGTTTTTTCGCGATATTTCATACCGCCGGTGCCGGGCAGCACGAGGTCCGCCCTGGCTGCGGCGGGGAGCGTCGCGGGCCCCGCGTAACCCGCGGAGAGCGTCATGGACAGCGCGATGGCGATTTTGGCGAGCACGCCCGCAGAATAGACAGGTAAGTACGGAATTTCGGGCGCGATACCGACCGGGTCTAGATGTAACGCTGCGCGATCGCGATCAGGTCGATGCCGAGCGTACGCAGGCCGAAGTAGACGATCACCCCGGCGACGGCCACCGTCACGACGAGCACGACGACGCGGACGAGCCAGCCCTGCTGCTTGTACCACTCCATCCAGGCATGCAACGTGCGCTTGCCGAAGTCCAGCACCTTGCGCGCCCAGTGGAACTCCACGGCCAGCACCGCCAGCCCCGCGAACACGACCGCCCACCCCGGCCCGGGGAACGGCACCATGATCAGCCCGGCCACCACCATGACAGTCCCGATCACGCCGAACACGATCTT
Organism: Nonomuraea sp. B19D2; assembly: GCF_040137845.1. NCBI lineage: Bacteria > Bacillati > Actinomycetota > Actinomycetes > Streptosporangiales > Streptosporangiaceae > Nonomuraea > Nonomuraea sp. B19D2. The sequence continues at coordinate 26,788 of NZ_JBEFAK010000024.1, forward strand.
CAGCGTGAGGGCGCCCGTGCGCGTGGACCTGATGCCGTCCAGCCAGCCATGCAGGCCCGTACGGCGCCCGGGCATGCTGGAGCGGTCGGCGGCCTCGCCCTTGATCACGTCGGCGTCGCCGGTGTCGGAGTTCTGAACCTGCACATTTCCCCCCGGCAGTCGGTGTGCCACCCAGGATACGGCGCGCCAACCGGTGACTGCTTGCAGCCGACTAGCAAAACAGCAAACCCGCCATACGGTAAATTTTCCGGCCTGGACGGAATGCATCCGGCAAACATCGGTTAATGTCTGATATGCCCGACGTTTTGCTCCGTACCGTCACCGGTCCCGTACGCGCCGCCGCCATCACCGGCGCCGTGCTCCCCCATGAGCATCTGCGTACCGACTTGCGCTGGGGGGTCGGCGTCGACTCCGACCCGTACCGCTGGCTCGACGAGGAGCACGCCGTCACCGCCGAGCTCCGCGAGTTGCGCCAGTCCGGCGGGCTCGGCCTGGTGGTCGACCTGACCTGCATGGGCATGGGCCGCGACGCCGCCGCCCTGGCCCGCATGGCGGCGGGCAGCCGGGTGCCGGTGATCGCCTCGACCGGGCTCTTCGCGGAGCCGTTCACGGACGCCGGAGACGCGGACGTGGACTCGCTCACCAGCCGGCTGATGGATGAGATCCTCAGCGGCGCGGACGACATGGGCGTGTTCCCCGGCGTGATCGGCGAGGTCGGCTCCTGGGGCGCCGAGCCCACCCCGCGCGAGGAGCGCTGCCTGATCGCCGCCGCCCGCGCCTCCCTGAAGTCGCGCCTCCCCGTCGCGACGCACGGCGCGAACGCCCCCGCTCTCCTGGAGATCCTGCTCGGGCAGGGCCTGCCGGGCTCCCGGGTGGCCGTCGGCTACGCGGGCAGCGACCTGGGGGCGGCCAGGAAGATCGCCGAAGCGGGCGCGTACGTGAGCCTGGGCGTGCTCGGCCTCGGCCCGGACCAGGCGGCCAGGATCGCGCTCGGCCTCATCGAGGACGGCCACGCGGACCGCCTGCTGATCAGCACGGCGCTGAGCCGGGTCGCGCAGCTGCGCAAGTACGACGGGCCCGGCTACGGCCACCTCTTCGACACCCTGCTGCCGCGCCTGCGCGAGTCCGGCGTCGGCGAGGACACGATCGGCCTCATCACCCACGACAACCCGCTGCGCTGGCTGACCGACGGACTGGGTTGACCTCAACCGATATTGAGGTTGCAGACTCGGCCGCATGACTTTCACATCAACGGAACTGGACTACCTGTCCTCGCAGCACCTCGGCCGCCTGGCCACCGTGGCGCCGGACGGCCAGGTGCAGAACAACCCGGTCGGCTACTTCGTCGACGCCGGGACGGGCACGATCACCATCGGCGGACACGCCATGGGCTCGTCCAAGAAGTTCGGGAACGTCCGCAAGGGGAGCACCGTCGCGCTCGTCGTGGACGACCTGGCCTCGATCGATCCGTGGCAGGCGCGCGGCATTGAGATCAGGGGCACGGCGGAGGCGCTGACGGACGCCGATCCGCCGGTGCCGTTCTTCTCGAGAGAGGTCATCAGGATCACTCCGCACAAGATCATCTCGTGGGGGCTGGCCGGGCCGCCCGAGACCCGGAAGGTGTGAAAGCTCGCTAGGATCTGGGCTACACGAGCCTTGGCCGGGTGGGGATGGTGACGGAGCACACGCACGGGGAGGGCCGCCTGCGCCGGCCGCTGGCCGCTCTGTCGCGCCTGACCCGGCTCGGCGACGTCCCGGTCGTGGTCATGCTGGCGTGGGCGGGCTGGCTGGCCGTCCCGTGGTCGTTCAGCGGCCTCGCCCAGGCCCGCGCCGCAGCGGCCGCTGCCGCCGCCGAGGCCGAGCCGCCGCAGGTCAATCTCTCCGCCGAGTCGGTACGCGCGTGGGCCATCCCGGCGGCACCGCCCCGCCCCCTCAAGACGGTGCGCCCTGCGCCCACGACCGGGGACGGCACCCCGGCGGGGCCGGGCACGATGGCGGGCGGGCCGGGCGCGGCCAGGCTGGACGTGGTGGCGGCTGAGCGGGCCAGGATCGCCGGTGAGGTGCACGATGCGGCCGGACACGGCCTCGCGGCCATCGCCATGCAGGCCGGGCTCGCGCTCGTCGCGCTCGACGACGACCCCGAGCAGGCGCGGAAGTCGTTGCGGGCGATCAGGGAGACCAGCACGACGGCACTCGCCCAGCTGCGGGCCGCGCTCGACGGCATCGACCCGCCGGGCGGCGACCTCGCCCGGCTCATCGAGGGCGTCCGGGCGGCGGGCCTGCCAGTGGACGTCGAGCCCACGGACTTCACCGTGCCCGTCCACCTCCAGGGCACCGTCTACCGGGTGGTGCGCGAGTCGCTGACCAACGTCCTGCGCCATGCGGGCCCCACCAGGGCGCTCGTGCGGGTGGGCGGGCATCCGGGCGAGTTCGTGCTGGAGGTGGCCGACCGTGGCGCGGGCTGGACGGGCGCTCGTGAAGGGCGCGGGCTGGCCGGGATGCGCGCTCATGTCACCGGAGCGGGCGGACACTTCGCCGCCGGACCGCGCGACGGCGGTGGTTTCCAGGTGATCGCCCGCTTCCCCCAGGCCTCGACGTGACCGAGCCGGAGCACGTGCCCACGCCGGAACGCGCGCCCGCCCTCGATCCCACGACCGTCCGCGCACCCGACCCCGTGACCGCCCCCGAGCCCGAGACCGTCCCTGTGACCGTGCCCGAGCCTGTCAGCGGGCCCAAGCGCGTCGGCGGGCCGGACATCGTCGGCGGGTCGGAGGGCGTGATCAGGGTGGCCGTGGCCGACGATCAGGCGGTCGTGCGCATGGGGCTGCGGGCCTTGCTGGAGCGTGCGCCCGGCATGGAGTGCGTGGGCGAGGCCGCCGACGGGAGCGCCGCGCTGGCGTTGATCCGCCGTGCCCGGCCGGACGTCCTGCTGCTCGACATCCGCATGCCGGGCATGGACGGCCTCGCCACGCTGCGGGCCATCGCCGAGGACCCCGAACTGCGCGGCACCAGGATCGTCGTGGTGACGACCTTCGCCGTGGACGAGTACGTCTTCGCCGCGCTCCAGGCCGGGGCCAGCGGCTTCCTGCTCAAGGACAGCGCCCCGGAGGAGCTGGTCAACGCCGTGCGCGTGGTGGCCGCTGGCGAGGCGTTGCTGTCACCGGCGATCACCAAGAAGGTCATCGGCATGTTCGGGCGGCACGGCGCCGGGCCGGTCGAAGGGCTGGAGACGCTGACGCCCCGGGAGCGGGAGCTGGTGGCCTGGGTGGCCACCGGCAGGTCGAACGAGGAGATCGCCAAGGAGCTGGTGATCAGCCCCGACACCGTCCGCACCCACGTCAGCCGCGCCATGCTCAAGCTGCGCGCGAGGGACCGCGCCCAGCTCGTGGTGTTCGCCATCCGAGCCGGGCTGAGCGTGCCCGAGTGAAAGAGCCTGGGTGAAAGAGCCCGGGTGAAAGAGCCCACGCGAGAGAGCCCACGCGAAAGAGCCCACGCGGCCCACGCGAGGGAGCCCGTCGCCTGGAGGGGAGCGGGCGCGGCGGGAGCTACTTCAGGAAGCCTTCGTAGTTGCGCTGCTGGAGCTGGGCCTCGATCTGCTTCACGGTGTCCAGCCCGACCCCGACCATGATCAACACGCTGGTGCCGCCGAACGGGAAGTTCTGCTGCGTACTCGGATCCTTGAGGATCGCGAACGCCACCAGCGGCAGCAGCGCCAGCACCGCCAGGTAGACCGCCCCGGGCGCGGTCAGCCGCCCCAGCACGTACGCCAGGTACCGCGCCGTCGGCCCGCCGGGCCGGATCCCGGGAACGAACCCCCCGTACCGCCGCATGTTGTCCGCCACCTCCACGGGATTGAAGGTGATCGACACGTAGAAGTAGGCGAACCCGACGATCAGGAGCACGTACACGCTCATGTAGAGCGGACCGGTCCCCGAGGCAAGGTTGCGCTCCACCCACGCCTGCCCCGCGTCCCCGAGCAGCGGCGCCGCCAGCGTCGGGAGGTACAGCAGCGACGAGGTGAAGATCACCGGCACGATCCCCGCCTGGTTCACCTTCAACGGGATGTACGTGCTGCTTCCCCCGTACATCCGCCGCCCCACCATCCGCTTGGCGTACTGCACCGGGATCCGCCGCTGCGCCTGCTCCACGAAGACCACGGCGGCCACCAGGCACAGCCCCGCCGCGGTCATCACCACGAAACTGATCGGGCTCATCACGAAGATCTTCGCCATGTACCCCGGGAAGACGGCCACGACCTGCGTGAACATCAGGAGCGACATCCCGTTCCCGATCCCCCGGTCCGTGATCAGCTCGCCGAGCCACATGACCACGCAGGCCCCCGCCACCATGGTCATCACGACCACGGTCACGGCCAGCAGGCCCTCGTCCCGCAGCAGCGGCCGCGTGCACCCGGGCAGGAGCTGCCCGGCGCGGGCCAGCGCGACGACCGTCCCGGCGTTCAGCACGGCGATCCCGACCGTCAGGTAGCGGGTGTACTGCGTGATCTTGGCCTGGCCGCGCTGCCCCTCCTTTCTGAGCGCGTCCAGCCGGGGCACGAGCACGGCGAAGAGCTGCATGATGATGCTGGCCGTGATGTACGGCATGACGCCCAGCGCGAACACCGACAGCTGCAGCATCGCGCCCCCGCTGAGCATCTGCACCATGTCGAAGAAGCCGCCCCTGGCCGCCCCCACGCACTCCCGGACGGCCACCACGTCCACCCCGGGCGAGGGCATGAGCTGCCCGAGGCGGAACAGCGCGATCACGCCCAGCGTGAACAGCAGTTTCTTGCGCAGCTCCGGCACTCGGAACGCCCCGGTAAGTGTCCTGGTCAAGACGGTCAGCATGGTCAAGGAGTCTGACCGGGGCGGCCCGCGGGGTCGTCCGCCGAGACGAGGCACCCGCGTACGCAAATCCGCGTACGACAGACGTCAGGTCAGACGCGGTAGTCCTCGTCGCGCGCGTCCAGGATGGCCATGTGCCCCGGCAGGTGGCCGATCGCGTACTCGACGCCGCTGGCCATGACCGCCGCCTGCGGCGTCACCCCGCACGCCCAGAACAGCGGCACCTCCCCCGCCCGCACCTCCACCGGGTCGCCGAAGTCGGGCCGGGCCAGGTCCCGGATCCCGATCGCCGCGGGGTCACCGACGTGCACCGGCTCCCCGTGCACCATCGGGTAGCGCCCGCTCACCTCGACGGCGGTCTTCACCAGCGCCTCGGGCACCGGCCGCATCGACACGACCAGCGGCCCAGACAGGCTGCCCGCCGCCTCGCAGGAGACGTCGGTGACGTACATCGGCACGTTCGTCCCCAGCTCCAGATGCCGCACCGGCACCCCGGCCGCGAGCAGCGCCGCCTCGAAGGTGAAGCTGCACCCGATGAGGAACGGCACCAGGTCGTCCCGCCACTGCGCCACCACGTCGCCGAGGTCCGCCACCGGCTCGCCGTCGCGGTAGAGCCGGTATCCGGGCAGGTCGGTACGGAGGTCGCCGGGGAAGAGCGGCGTGGACCAGGCCCCCGGCTCCCCCACGTCGAGCACGGGGCACGCCTGCGGGTTCTGGTGGGCGAACAGCAGCAGGTCGTACCGCAGCGGCTTGGGCACGGCGATCAGGTTGGCCTGCGTCCAGCCCCGGCACCAGCCCGCCGTGGGCACCCGCTCGCCGGCGCGGAAACGCGCCCGCGCCTGCGCCGGACTCAGCTCGGCGACGTTCACCCTTTGACAGTATGGTGGGCCGCGTTCAGCGGTCCACCACGCCTCGCGGGGTATGGTCGGCGGCGTTCAGCGGTCCACCACGCCCTGCGGGGTGCCCTTACCTGAGGGGTACTCATAACAAGCCGCCCGCAGGCGGATCAGCTCCAGCCTCGACTTCTTCCTGACCGGCCGCGGCCTGCCGGCCTGGATCACCGGGCTCGCGTTCGTGTCCGCCAACCTCGGCGCGATCGAGATCCTCGGCATGGCCGCCAACGGCGTGCAGTACGGCGCCATGACCGTGCACTACTCCTGTTCCTGCTGTACGGCGTGATCCTCGTCGTCGCCGCGGCGTTCGGGAGCGCGGTCAACCTGTGGACGGGCCTGGTCATGGCCGTGTTCGGCGGCACGTTCGTCGCGTGGGCCCGGCTCAGACGGCTCTGACCGTGCGCCGGGCGCACGCGATCACGGAGAGCGGCGATGGCGGCGGGCCGGCTCTCAGTACTCGACCTCGAACGTGTGGGGCCCCAGGCCGTACCTGTCGCCTCTGGGCACCACGTACCCGTGCGCGATCAGGTGCGCGAGGCACTCGCGCACCTCCTCCTCGGTCAGTCCGGCCGCCCGTACGACCCCTGCCAGACTCGCCACTCCATGCTCGACCGCCTGGAACGCCACCGCCTCGTACACGTGGATGTCGACGTCCGACAGAGCCTGCACATCGTGGACCTCGATCATGAGCGCTGTCTCGCCCCCTCTCTCAACCGGTACGGATCGACCTCACGATCCGGGTAGCGACGGAGGTATTCGGCCTCCAGCTCGTTCATCCGTGACGTGTGGACCGCCAGAGCGTCGTCCGATCCGTGGAAAAACGTGTCGCTCCGGGTGACGTGCAGTTGCCGCAGTTCGCGGAGCAGATCCTCGTCGCTGAGCTGCGCCGGGTCTATTCCCATCGTCGTCATGGGCTTCCCCTACCCCAGTGCCCTCGACAATATCTGTCACATTTCCTGACATATGGGCATTGTTTGTAAGAGATCGTCGCCTTACGTTCCCCTTATGGACCTCGAGCTCAGGCACCTCAGGATCGTCCGCGCGGTCGCGGACGCGGGAAGTGTGAGCAAGGCCGCGTCTCTGCTCGGGCTGGCACAGCCGGCCCTGACCGCCCAGCTCAAGCGCATCGAAAGGGGGCTCGGCGGCACCCTTTTCGAGCGCGACCGGCATGGCGCCAGACCCACCAGGCTGGGCGAACTCGTGCTCTCCAGAGCACGAGTGCTGCTCCCCGCGGCCCAGGAGCTGCAGGAGGAAGCCGTACGTTTCGCCGCCTCCCCCACCTCCCCCGGCTACCGCCTCGGCGCGACCAACGGCCCCATCCTGGGCGGCCTGGTCGACCGGCTGTCCAGGGAACGCGCGGTCAGCACGTACACCTCCTGGTCCGCGCACGAGCTGACCAGCATGGTCGAGCTCGGCCGCCTCGACTACGTGCTGACCGGCGCCTGCGGCGACTCCGGCACGCCCGCCGGCGCGCTCGTGTGGGAGTCGATCGGCCTGGACCCGGTGTTCTGCCTGGTCGGCGAGGACCACCCGGCCGCCCAGGAGAAGGAGGTGGAGCTGGCCGGCCTCGCCGGCGAACACTGGGCGGTGACGCCGGGCGACGGCTGCTTCGCCGACTGCTTCGCGACTGCGTGCGCGCGTGCCGGGTTCACGCCCGGCACGATCTACGAGACCGACGTGCCCACCTGCACGCACCTCGCCCAGGTCGGCCGCGCGGTGGTGCTCTGCCAGGCCACCCACCAGCCCGCCCAGGGCCTCGTCATGGTGCCCCTCGCGGGGGCGCCGCTGCGCTGGCGGCAGCTCCTCGGCCGCCACCCCACCGCACCCGACGCCGCGTGGGTGGTGTCGCAGGCCAAGCAGGTCCACAGGGACGCGGTACGCCGCAGCCCGGTCTACTCCGACTGGCTGGTACGGAACCCGGGTTATGGCACCGCCCCATAACCCCCGCCGTCACCCCGAACCGCCCGCCAGGAACCGTCCGTAACCAGCGTCGCGGGGAGGGCGTGCCTCCTGCCCCCTCCCCCTCACACCAGGCCGTACTCCCACCCCATCCGATGGCGATGCCCGTCTCGTCGTCCAGGGTGACGGAGTGCGTCTCGTAAACCAGCTTCACGGTCACGCCCAGACGCTACCCGCCCCACTTTCCGGCCCGAATATGATCGAGTCAGGCTCCAACAACGTTGCCAGGCATGGAATGATGTCGGCGGAGACTTGTCTCCCCTTCGGTGGGGACGTGTCTCCCGTTCGGCGGGGAACGACGACCGGATCCGATGCTCTAGCCTTAGCATGCACGGGGGCTTGGCACGATCCTTCGGACATGCCGCCGCACGCCAAACAACTGAATCCAGGGGCGGTAGCTCAGCCGGTCAGAGCATCGGACTCATAATCCGTGGGTCGTGGGTTCAAGTCCCACCCGCCCTACCACTCTCCACCTCGGATCATGCTTCTGAGCAGGGGTTTCACCTCATGGTGACCTGAGCTCCACATGCAGCCACACGTCACCGGAAGCAGCCGTATGCCACCCTTCCCGGAATATACGCGGAATGGATCTTGGCGCGTTTCCCCAGGTCGAGGCGGCAATTCGGATGCGTTGTTCAGAGATTCCGCGACAACGACGAAGGACCCCGAAGCGTCCCGGGGTCCTTGTGGGAGAGGTTCTGTCACGCGGCGTCGAGGGCTTCCAAGATGCGTTGGTTGGCAACCTCCCGTTGGCCGTCGATGCACTTGGCGTAGACGCGTAGGAGGACATCGACGCCGTGTCCCGCCCGTTCGGCCGCCTCAGGGGCGTGAACGCCGGCGTTGAGCCACAGCGACACGGCCGCGTGACGCAGGTCGTAGGGACGCGCCGCCAGGGGTGAGGCGACCTGGTCGGGTGTCAGCGCGTATGCGCGGGCCTCGTGCCAGACCTTTGACACCGTCGAGCCTGCGAACGGTTTGCCTGTGCTGGTCCTGAACAACCGGCCATCCTTGGACACCCCATGTTGTTCGATGTGGCGGCGCAGGATCTCGACGAGCTCGGGCGGGATCGGCACCGGACGTGTCTCCTTCTCGTCGCGATGCTTCAGACCCCGCTCATCATGGCCCTCGCCCGAGTCGGTGTAACGCTTGATGCTCTCCGGCCGGGTCTTCTCCAGCGTGAGCAGGCCCCATCCCTTCTCGGGCAGGTAGCAGTCCTTCTTGCGCAGGCCCGCAGCCTCGCCAGGACGAAGGCCGCCGAAGTACATGCAGGCGAACATCGCCGCCATCATCGGCCCTCTGGTCTTGCCCACGTAGCCGACCGCGACGAGCAGTCTGCGGGCTTGCTGCGGGTTGATCACCGAACGGCGGTCCACTTCGCCGTTGACCTTGGCCTTGCGGAACTTGACCTTGTGCAGCGGGTTGGCGGACAGTTCCTCCAGCTCCACGGCGTATTCCAGGACGTGATGGAAGACCGCCCGCTTGCGCCGGTAGGTCGAAGTGGCCGCGCGCTTGCCGTCCAGGCGCAAGGACAGGCCCTCCAGCGCGGCGCGGGTGTGCTTGGTCTCCTCCTCCAGCGCTTTCAACGGTAGCGAGGCCTTCTCCAGCCAGCGCACGGCCTGAGCGATCTCCGGCGTTGGCACGGGACGTCGATCCTCAGGCAGGAAGGAGTACTTGAGCAGCGCCCGCCGAATGGTCTCGTCGTCGGGACGGCCGGGCAGGTCACCGGTCAGGATCGGCGTCACGTAGGCGAGTGTGTCGGTCATGCCCTCGCGGGACTTGGCCGCCGCGTGTGGCCAGAAGGCTTGCACGTAGGCCACCGCGAAGGAGTACCAGGTGCGGGCATCCTTGGCCTTGATCTTCAACAGCGGCAGTCCGCTTTCCTCGTCGAACGCCTCACCGTTCTTGGCGGCCTGGCGAAGGTCGGACAGGAAGCTCTCGGCCAGTCCCTTGGTCTTGAAGGTCAGGGACTTCTCCCGAGCGCCAACGGTCCAGCGGACGGTGTGCGAGACGATGCGGGCTTTCTTGCCATCTCCGGCCGGTTTGGTGTTGGTCCTGATTTCCCAGAACTTGACCTTGTAGGAGGTGTTCATGCGGCGCTCCTGAGGGATTCGAGCCAGGCATTGAGGTCGCTGCGGTAGATCCGGAGTTCGCCGTTGGGCAGGCGGATGCCCTCCGGTGCTTTGCCGATCTCGCGCCAGCGGTAGAAGGTGCGGCGGGAGACACCGCCGAGTTCGTCGAGGACCTGGGCGACAGTGAGCAGTTCGTCTCTCTTGCTCATGCCACCCTCCCCGTCTGCTCAGTTGCCGAAAGATCTTGTCCGTCTGCTTGGGCTTGGAGTTGGGCCATGTGGGCGCGCCAACGCTGCCGTTCGGCCACCGTGCGCAGGAGGCGGACCGCCAGCGGGGCCACGTTGGCGTCTCCGGCCGGGACGGGCTTCCAGACGTAGCGGTGCGGGTCGGGTGGTGGCTGGTCGGTCTGCCCGAGGGCTTCCAGGACCCAGGTACGGCGGTCCTGCTTGTGTTCAGCCAGGGTCTTGTTCGACCACTTGCGGGAGACCAGGACGCGCCGTCCGGCGTAGCCGAGGTGATCGGGCTTGTGGGCCTTGCCCCGGCACCGGCCGGGAGTCAACCCGGGTTTGGCGTCCTTGGGCTGGATGCCGAACCGCAGCCAGTTCGCGCAGGTCGGGGAGCAGGGTTCCCAGCGCAGGGCCTCAGCCAGCCGTCCGGCATGCTCGCGTTGCGCCGGGTCGTCGGAGTCGAGGCTGTCGCCGAGGGATTTGGTCAGGTACTTGGACAGGTACCGGATGCACTGGTCGGCATCCGGGGTGCCCGCCAGCACGCCCTGGACATCGACCTGGGTACCAAAGCGCACCACGTGCAGCGGTTCGGCCGCCTCGTCGGCGTCGAGCTGGTCGAGCGCCTCATCCCAGGTGGGCAGCACCTCACCGGTTGCCGGGTCGAGGTAGCCGACGCCGTTCTCCCAGACCGGGAGATGGTCACCGTCGAAGACGACCCGATCAACGGCAGGCCACCACACATGGTGATAGGTGGCCGCCGCGATCTGCTTGATCTCCGCGCGCGGGAGGGTGCCCCGGATGGCCATGTGCAGGTGCGGCGCGAGCCGCTTCTGAGGCTCTACCGTGGCGAAGTACTGCACGTCGTAGCCCGCCACGCGGCGCAGGTTCTGCACGAACCGATCGACCAGTTTGGAGAAGTGGAGCGCATCGCGAGCGGCCCGCCCGTAGTCATAGGTGTCGGGATCGACGGGTACCCCGTTCTTGATCTTGCCGTAGGACGGCAGGGTGAGCGTGACGAACAGTGAGGGCCGGTAGACCTTGCCGTCCGTACTGGTGAAGGTCCGGCCCAGCGTGGTGGCCGTCATCTTGCGCTTGGGCAGGTCTGGGGCGTCTTGCCGCCGTCTGGTTGAGCGGTTGCGCTTGGGGACGGTCCGGCCGAGCACGTTGCCGCGCATGCCCGCCTCGTTGATCTCGGCATCGACGCCCTCGATGGCGGCGTCCCAGTCGCAGGTGTCCTCGCCGAGACAGGCGGCTTGGTCACGGCGGGCTTGCAGGTCGGCGCGGAACTCGATCAACCAGCGTTGTTCGTCGCTGGGCTCGTCCGGAGTGATGGCCGGCTCCTGGTCGAGGTGCCAGCCCTCCCGGCACTGTGCCATGCGGAGCTGCCGGTTGCGCTTGGCGCACGGCGGACATGTGGCATCCAGGGTGGCCCCGCAGGGCACATCGATGATCTCCCAGGTTCCGGTGTGGGTGTCGAGCCGCTTGAGCGGGACGGGCCGGATGCACACGCCGTACTGCTTGGCGACCTCTTCGGCCACTTCGCGAGCCAGGGGCATGGCTTGGCGCACGGCGCGGGGTAGGGAGCGATGGGTCATGCAGTCCTCCCGTCGTCGGCGTCGGTGACGATGAGTGCGCTCTGGCCGTATTCGCGGCATTCGACCAGGCCCGCCGCCAAGTCCATCCACAGCGCGTTCTCGGTGTGGCAGAGCGAGCAGCGCAGTCCTTCAAGGAGGTGGGCCAGCAGCCTCATCGGTTCTCACCCCTGGTGAAGATGGCGACCATGGCGCGGATGTCGTCATCGGAGACGTAGGCGGCCCGGACCCGGATCGGGTCGGGCGAGGTCTCCAGCCGGACGTAGCCGATGCCCGCGCCCAGTTCGGGGTTCGCCGAGATCCGATCGGCCAGCGCGCCCCGGTCGCGTGCGCCGTCGCCGAGCACCATGTCCACCTGTTCGGACTCGTCCAGCCTGAGGGCGATCTTGTCGGGGAACAGGTTGCGGATGGTCATGACCTCTTTGCGGGGGTCCTGGAGGGCCGCCATGACGCCGACGCCGACCGCTCGTCCCTGGGTGGTGAGCGTGGCCAGTGCGGCGGAGACGCGCCGCCGGAGGTCCTTGTCGGCCTGGTAGGCGGTTAGGAATGCGACTTCATCGACGATGACCAGGATGAACGGGTCCTCGATGGTGGGGGTGTGGGAGCGTTGGACGCCGCCGAAGCGGGTGGCGCGCTCTTGCATGACCTTGACGGCCTGTTCAAGGAGGTCGGCGCACTCTTCGGGGGTGGCCGCGTACCGGGAGCCGAACAGGGCACGGCCGAAGGACAGCTCCATCAGTTTGGGGTCCAGGGCCCAGATCTCGACCAGGCCCGCCCGCACGGCCGGGATGAGGGCGCGGATGGTGGACCAGATGATCGAGCCCTTGCCTGCTCCGGTGGCACCGGCCGCCAGGACGTGAGTGCCGTGGATCTTCAGCAGCCACGGCCGGCCGTCCTCCTGGATGCCGATCTTGACGGGTCCCACGGTCGGCTCTGGTGGGATCGGGATCGCTGGCAACGGCGTGGCCAGGGGGTCGCGGCGGGGGAAGGTCAGGGCGAGCCGTCCGGCCCGGAGGATCGAGACGCGGCAGGAGGGCGCGCCGAAGCCGTGCGCCAGGTGGTCGATGCGGTCGGTCCAGTCCTTGACGGCTTGCCCGTCGAGGATGCGCACGGTGACGGTGTCGGCCCAGGGGTTGCAGGTGACCTTGCCGAGGCGGGGTAGGTAGTCACGGCCGCGTAGGTGTCGGCCGAGGCCGGAGACGATCATGACGGGTTGCCAGTGGCGGCGGTAGATGAAGATGAGTCGCCACCAGGCCAGCAGTCGCCGGCCGATCCAGTGGGCGAACGAGGCGCGATCGACGATGGCCCAGGTGATGAGCCCCGCTGGGACGGGCGCGACGAGAAGGAGCGCGGTACGCCAGCCGTACAGCCAGCACAGGACGGACGGCACCGCCAGGACCACGATGGCGATGGGGTGCCGCCAGATCGTACGGACGAGCCCGGCGAGCAGCCGCCAGGCGAGGATGACGATAGTGACGATGGCCGGGGTCTTGACGACGGCCGGGCGGAAGACGACGGCCGTGTCAGGGGTGGTGGAGACGAGGTTGCGCGCCTCGTCACCGGGAAGCCTGCGGAACATAAGCTAGATGCCTCTCGTGATGTGGAGTCGTGGGAGAACCGAGGGGCCGCCGGAAGTTGGCGCTTCTGGCGGCCCCGCCTTACTGGTCAGGCCGCCGTGTCGGTGGCGGTCTTGTCGGTGGCCGACTGGTCGGTGTGCAGGCGCTCGCAGTCGGCCAAGTAGCGAGCGGCGGCGTTGAAGATTTCCCGGGCGGTGGCCAGGTCGGCGTCCGTGACCGGTCCGGCGCCGGTGGTGGAGATGTGCACGTGGGCCTCGTGCGAGGTGAATTCCAGGAACGGGCGCGGGTTGCTGAGCAGCAGCCCGGCGCTGACGCGCAGCCGGGGCGTGTAGAACGACACGCCCAGATGCGGGGCGTCGTCCGGCCGCATCGACAGCGTGACGTAGGTGTAAGCGCCGAGGCTGCTCATGCCGCCCTCCTCCAGGCAGTCGCCTCACGGGTGCCGCCCAGTGCGAGCAAGGAGCGCTCGACCGATCGGGCGTAGCGGGCGGCCTCGCGGGCGAGCTGGCGCGCGAACGCCAGATCTTCCAACGTCACGGGTCCGTGCGTGGTGACCAGGACGCAGGCGGCCCCGAAGTCGAGCGCCAGCACGGGCTCACGGTGCCCGTAGGGGTGGAACAGGGTCCGGGCGGTCCGGCCGGTGGTAAGCCGGATCACGCTGGTTCGAGGGTTACGACGACGGGTCATTTAGGCGGCGTCCTTTCCGGCCTTCGCCGGGGTGGTCTGAGCGTTCTGGGCGTTCTGGCGGGGTGCGTGCATCTCGTGGACCTTGATCGAGTAGGCGAGACGGCCGGCGGCGTTGACGTACGGGGTGACGGACATGCCGTCGAACTCGACCGGCGTGAACGGCAGCCCCGGCATCGGCTGCGGGGGCACCGGCTGGACAGGGGCGAGGATCTTGACCGCCACCGTTTTCTGGGCGGGCTTGAGGGTCGGGTCACCGTCCATGACTGCGACCTGCCAGACCAGCTCTGCGGTCTGTTTGTCGCGTGCCTGCACGAACCTGCCGTTGGACGAGGCGTCGAAGTCCTTGACGGGCTCGACCTCGCCGACGATGTAGCAGCCGTGCGGGAAGACCATGGCGAAGGTGACGGGGATGGGGCCTTGCAGAGCCATACGAGTTTCCTCTCTCAACTGACAGGCACTTGACCTATCAACTGCTTCGAGAATAAAAGGAGCCCACCTGATAGGTCAAGTGCCTAGATGGGCTCCGTGGGTCAGACTTTCCTAACCGATCGGATAGGCGTCCTCCAGCTCATGGCGATCTGCCGGAAGCAGCACCTCGACCACGACCAGCGGACAGCCCGAGGCATCACGCACCGCGCCAAAAACCGCCAGCAACGGCACATTCTTGGGCATGCCGAACTGCTTGACCTCGCCGACGGTGGGCATACGCGCGGTGATCTGCTCCACGACGTGATCGAAACGAACCCCCTTGCGCGCCTGAAGGTGCTGACGCAGACCCTGAGCCAGCGCCTCACCACTGGTCAGATCGCTGCCCTCCGACAGCTCCAAAGGCAGCCAGACCGAGACCAGCTCACTCGGCTCGCCGTCACGGACGATCAGGCGACGCCGCAGGAACGCCCTGCTCTTGGGCTCCACCTCCAACAGCGCCGCCACCCTGTTCGGCACTGCCACCGCCCCCGCCTCGATCACTTCGCCGGGAGCATCGGTCTCGGGGTTGGTGAGGTACGCCTGACCGGTTCGGTTCTGTTCCACCGAGGACATCGCGGGACGACCGCGCACGAAGCGCCCCTTGCCCTGCTGGGACTCGATCCAGCCCTGCTCACGCAGCACCCGCAACGCAGCGACCACCGTGGGGCGCGAGACGCCGAACTCTTGGATCAGTTGATGCTCACTCGGGAGGAGCGAGCCGGGCGAGTAGGTTCCTGACTCGATACGCCGTTGAAGCGCCTGCACAAGCTGCGCATACTTCGGCGGCACGGACTCTAGCGACATTCTGACCGTCCAACACCCGACAGGTTGTTTTACCAAGTTTGAGCGTATCCTGGCCCGGACCGCGTGTCCACACCGTTCAGGTAACACACGCCATCCACAAACAGCCCCCGGCAGGCCAGACCAGCAGCAGGCAGCGGGTTACCCCTTCGGGATGACGCAGCGGCCCGCCTGCCGGGACGATGAGACGCGACGAGGCAGGGAAAAGCGCATCGGCCCCGTCCGGCCGGGGGCACTGTCACTGCCTCGCCGCGCCCGTCTCAGCGACCCTTGACGTACTCAGCCAGGATCGAGGCGGCTCCCCGCGGGTCGTTGGTCGGGTGCCGCTTGTTCGCGTCCTGCCAGGAGTAGTACGCGCCGCCGCGCCCGACGAGGACGCAAACCGGCAATCCCGAATGGGGCCGAGCCACCATCAACGCGCTGTTGTTGTCGCGCAGTTCCGCATTCACCCCGAGGGCGGTGAGCTCATCACGCAGCCGTACGAGCATGCGCTCCGAGGCCCACCGCATGACATCCGCCGCCAGTTCGGCCGCGATCGGATTCATCTTCCGCTCCCTTCGGCCCGGCCGCTTGCGAGGCAGTCGAGACACTCCCGCTCCCCATGTGAGATCTGATCTTCGGTGCCGTCGCCGACGAGGAGCGCTCTCCGCGAGGCGCGCAGCTTGATCCCCCGTCCCCGGCATGCCGGGCAGGGCGTTGTCCCGCTGTTCTCATCTGGCCGGATCACCGTCGCCATCACCTCGTTTCGCCCGGCATTCCCTGCGTCGGGAAGCCGCCTGACGTACCTTGTTGATTGATGGCAAGTCCACCGGCAAACGAGAAAGCGCAGGACCCCCGAAGAGCCCCCCTTGTTACCCCTCTTGGCCCCTCGCCGGAAAGCTGACCAGACATGGCGGAAGCGACACCAAACGTTCAACTCCGTACATGGCGCGAAGAGGCAGATCTAACCCGCGCCGAAATGGCCAAAATGATCAACCTCTCCAAGAGCGGCATCAAGTATGGCCTGACCTGCGACGAGGAACGCATCCGCCGATGGGAAGCCGGTGAAGTCAGATGGCCGCGCGAACCGTACCGGCACGCGATCAAGGATGTCACGCACAAGGACATTGAGGATCTGGGGTTCGCGCCGACAAAACGTGGCCCCAAAGGGGACGTTCCGGCCAATGAGATACAAGGTTTTGAAAGCCCCCAAACCGGGCAGGTAGGGCAACCTGCTACCTTTAAGGCTGATGTTCCCCCTCCTGGGGACAGTTGGGGACAAGGGCTACAGTTGGCACAGGCGGGCGACGAGGGCAACCTCGTCGTGCCGAGCCGCGCCCAGGATGGGAGGATAGTTTTCTTGTCCGTATCCCGCAGAACGTTCCTTCAAGGACTAGGGCTTGGTTTCGCCGGGGCATCGCTACCATCGGCCCAGTCTTCCCCGATCGCGTCCCGACGACCCGTTCGTTCGTTTGGCGACTTGAACCCGATCGAACACTTCAAGCAAATACGAAAGGTTCTGGTCGCAAACGACAACCTTCTCGGCCCGCTCAATGTTATTCCAGCAGTACAGCAGCAAATAACCGCAATACAGCAGCTTCGCCGAGACAGCAGAGGCGCCGACCAAAGGCAGCTAATCAAGCTTCAGCTCGAATACTCAGAATTTTGTGGCTGGCTACACCAAGACGCCGGGAACTACGCTGCCGCGCAGTTCTGGACGGACAGAGCACTTGAGCTATCCCATGCAGCCGCCGATAGTAATCTGACCGCATTCATCCTCACTCGAAAGAGCCAAATCGCGGGAGATGCCGGGGATTCACTAACAGCCATCGATATGGCAGAAGCGGCAAGCAGCCTCGTTCAGCCAGAGGGCCGCCTCCAAGTGCTTGCCTCTTTGCATGCTGGCTATGGCTACGCCCTACGCGGTGATGAATCTCTGGCCAAAGGAGAGCTCGACCGCGCGCACAACCTTCTGCTTTCTGTCCGCGAGGACCCGAACTTTCGCCGAGCGAGCTGGCTTGACGAATCGTATATCGAGGCGCAGCGCGCCCGCAGTCTTTCCGCGCTCGGCGACTACTGTGAAGCGGTCAACGGATTTCAAGATGTAGTCGCAACCGTCCCGCCATCCTTCCGGCGCGACCTTGGCGTCTACCTGTCCAGAGAGTCCATCGCTCATGCAGGGGTCAAGGAACCCGAGCAGGCCGCCACAGTGGCGACCGAAGCTCTCTACATTGCCGAGGAAACCGGATCAGCTCGCATCATGAACGAACTGATCAAGCTTGATGTACAACTCCAGCGGTGGCACAGCGTGCCCGCCGTCGCCGAATTCCATTCGGCCCTAACCAGCGCCGTAATAAAGCAGGCATGATCATATGTCCAAAGCTCAACTGCCTAAAGGAGACTCAATGCAACGACCTTACGTCTTGCTTAGTTGTGCAATGTCCGTTGACGGCTATATTGATGACACCACACCTGAGCGCCTATCGTTGTCCAACGTCAAAGATTTCGATCGAGTGGACGAGGTGAGGGCCGAGAGCGACGCAATCCTTATCGGCGCAACGACAATGCGTCGCGACAACCCTCGACTCTTGGTCAATTCAGAGTCCCGGCGAGCCCGCCGAGTCGCGCAAGGATTGCCGCCCTACCCGCTCAAGGTCGCCATAACCACCAGTGGAGACCTTGACCCTGACCTTAGATTCTGGCATTCAGGCGGCGAAAAGGTCGTGTATTGTCCTGACGCAGCAGCGGCCAAGCTTCGTCTCACGCTTCACGACCTAGCCGACGTGGTGAACCTTGGCCCGACCGTGGACCTCGGCCGAATGCTCGACGATCTCGCCAGCCGAGGTGTGCGACGCCTCATGGTCGAAGGCGGGGGCACCATTCATACCCAATTCCTTACACAAGGACTGGCCGACGAAATCCACCTAGCGATTGCTCCCATCTTCGTCGGCGACAGCAACGCTCCACGCTTCGTCAACCCCGGTAACTTCCCTGGAGGCACCGGCCACCGTATGGCACTCGCCGAGGTCCGCGCCGTGGACGATGTTGTACTCCTTCGGTACCTCCCCAAGGAGTCCTCGGGTAGTCCGACCTCATGACAGACGCCAGCACCGAACAAGACCGCGAATGGCTGCGAACAGCCGTCGATCTCTCCCGCCAGTGCCCGCCCTCGTACACCGCCTTCTCCGTGGGCGCCGTGATCGTGGACGAGCACGGCAACGAACTCAGTCGCGGCTACTCCCGCGAGACAGACGACCACGTACACGCCGAAGAGTCCGCTCTGTCCAAGCTCTCCGCCAACGACCCACGCCTGAAGACGGCCACCCTCTACAGCAGCTTGGAACCGTGCACCAAACGGCGGTCACGCCCGAAAACGTGCACACAGTTGATCCTTGAGGCGGGCATCCCTCGTGTAGTGATCGCCTGGAAGGAACCCCCCACCTTCGTCATCGACGCCCACGGAGCCGAGGCCCTCACCGCCGCCGGCATCACCGTGATCACGCTTCCCGAGTTGGCCGAGGCAGCACGATCCGTCAATGCCCACCTTGTCGATAGACGTGGCTCATGATGCGTGGAAATCTTGCCGAATTGTTCTTGTAGGTATCAAGCGGCGGCGCGGCGCGCCGCCGTACGCCCCGCGCCGCCGTCCCGCGCTGCGCGTGCGGCCTGGGGGCCGTTCTCGCGCGAGCGCCGCGCGGGGCATCGCCGTACGGCCGCCCCGCCGTACATCCCGAACCCACCGACCAAGCGCCGCACCGCCGCACAGAGCCAAGCCGCGCTATCGATCTGCTTGCCGACCAACTGCCAACGCGCATTGACTGGCGGGCACGTCAGGCGGCATTCGGGGAGGCTCAGCTGTAACGCGACTCGAAGATCTGGTGGATTGCCGCCAGCGGGTACGCAGTCTCTCGACTCTCGCGCTCCAACCTCCCGATGAAGTCCGTCACGACTGCCGCAAGCGGTGCATGACGGCCAAGGGTCGCCATAACCTCCGGCGGACTCGCAGGAGGCGGCGCCCCTTCGGCACACGCGAAAATCAGCGCCTCCCGTTCCGCCCGCTCGTACCCATGCAGGCCCATGAGCAGCCAGTTCACCAAGTAACTGAGTGTGTACGCGCGATCGTACGTTCGGTGCCTTTCGAAGAAGTCGGCCTCGGCGGGGCTCAAGTCGAAGCGGGACGACAGAGCCAGGCCATAGTCGGCGAAATAGAGGCGCTGGCCGTCAGTCAGGATGTTCCGGAAGTGGGCATCAAGGTGCAGGAGACCGCGGTCGTTCATGAAGGAAGTGCCGGCCTCCAGTTCCCTCTCGACCAGAGCGCAGGCCCGCCCGACCGCCTCGTCGCCGACTCGCACCTGCTCGGTGAGCCACTCGTGCAGCGTCTGCGGGATGTACTCCAGGAACAGCACGAGGCTCGCCGGAGACTCCGCAAGGGCCTCGATACGGCGACGTACCTCCGGCCCGCCTCCCCAATAGGACACGACCCGATCCACGTCGGCAAGCTCCTTCGGAAGAGCCGGTGCTGTGTCCGGCAGGACCCGCCAGTGATACATCAGCGGAAACCCCTGATACTGCCCTGAGAGCACCCAGTTGGTGGTCATGGTGTGGACGGCAGCCTCCCGCCACGCCCCGCCACCTGGCCCGCCGATGTTGTACTGGCAGAAGACAGGCAGCCCGAACACGTTGGCCGTAGACCGAACATGGTCAGGGCGAAGCTCCACCTCTGTCAGGGGGACCCGCTTCACGAAGACCGGCGTACCTGCAACCTCCAATAGCGCCGACCTCCCACCGATACCGCAACCGAGCGGTGCAGCGGTGTCCACAAGCTCGCCCAATCCTCGATCACTGCGCAGGGCCAGGGACGTGGAAACGGCGCTGTACGCAGTCAGCCGCTCATCGGACAGCATCCCAGCGCCGTCGGCCATCGCCTGCATTCGGATGCCTACCTCGTTTCTCGTCGCGGAAGCTTCACCGCACTGTACGTGTACGTCGACGCCAAGATCAACGAACGCAAAAGACTGACGGGAACTCCCTCCGCCGGTTTCCGGCTGCATCGACCGCCTCGGGAGACGACATACCGCATGCTCTCAAGACCGCCACTTCACCGGTGCGTTGGCCTGTGATGTCGCGATGCAGGGAGGGGCGCCCGCCGTACCGCACTGACCGAACGCTCGGGCTGGGGTTGCCGCGCTGCCCCACAGATGCAGCCCTTGCGATCGCCACATCGTGGCCGGCCACCGTAAATGGTTGGGGGCGATCGAAGGTCCAGGGCTTCGTTCCTCAGCCCCGGCCCACCGAGAAACGTGGCTGATCGCCGAGGCCTCCACCTCCTGACGTAGCCGCCCGCTTATCGAATCCTTGAACCGCGGGGGTGCCATGCGTGGGTCAGGGGAAGCGCGGATTGCGTCGTCTTACGGAAGCGGCGACAGGACGCCCCACGTGCGGAGGAGAGCTACGGCAATCGTGGCGGTGATGCCGATCAGGATCGCGGCGAGCCGCACCTGCCGGTAGAGGCGGGCGAGTTTGCGCACGTCGCGCCATTTACGTTCATGGTCACGTCGGGCGCGCAGGTGAACGATCTGCTGCCGGGATGTGACCTTGAGCCTGCTGTAGTCGATGCCGTGCCGGGTCATGGCTTCGAGTCTGTCCCGTCAGCGGGATGTTTGGCCATCCCCTCGAAGCCCTCAAGCCGATGACGACGGCGGACCTCGTTCGGATGCCGCTACGGGTCTAGCAGGTGCCATGTTCGATCTTGCGTTGGCTGAGCAGACGGCCCTTCAGATGCCATCACGCATCCTTCCAAGATCCGGAATATGCGCGGAACGTCGCAAGGGCAGCGTGATCAGCGTCGCAACGAGGTCCAGCTCACGAAGCGACTCCCCCAGGAAGATCAAGTCCACTCATAATCCGTGGGTCGTGGGTTCAAGTCCCACCCGCCCTACTCACGAATACCGCGTTCGACCTGGGGTTTCTCGGTTTTCGCCGGCCTCGGATCTCAATGTTGATCATGGCTGGTTGCTCGGTGATTGCTCTTGTGTACGGAATGTGTATCGCGGTAGATCATTTAGACCGTCATCGTCAGGTCAGAACCTTGTGACGACCATCAGAAGATCAAGCCAGAAGGCCTGCACGACGTCTCCGGTCAGCGATGGCCTGATGAGCGGTCAAGCCTTGTCCAAGTCGCCTCGTCGTGCTCACCAGGCGTTTCTGACCAGCAGATAAAGATCCGCTGCTTCTCACGGCGATCCTCTCGGCCCCGTTTACAGCACGGGCTAGGGATCGATCGGCTGCATCACCCGCACGACAGCCGCTGGGGACACGAAGCAGGCCCGCCGAAGAAACGACGGGCCTGCTGGGTTCGGTGGTTCACGTTGTGACGTCGCCGGTGTGGTTCGGCAGAGTGATCAACCGGCCGGTCTGGGCGCCTGCGGCTGCGGTGTTGACGAGAGCGGCGGTGGATTCCGCGGCGGCCCGGGCCACCTCAGGATAGACGCTCGTGTAGGTGTCACGGGTGAAGGTGGACGACACGTGGCCGAGGGTCTCCTGCACGACCTTCAGGTCGCCCCCGGCAGCGAGCATGAGCGAGGCCGCGCCATGGCGGAGGTCGTGCAGCCGCACCGGCGGCAGCCCCACCTGGAAGGCCAACTGGTAGAACTGGTCGCTGACCTGCTGCGGATGCAGCGGCCGGCCGATCTCGTCAGTGAAGACGAACCCGCTGTCCGCCCACCTGCGCACCGCAGGAGAGCAGGCCGCGTTGGTCGGCGCGTTCGGTCGCTGGCTCAACTCCCTCGAAGCACCAGTTCAAATCCTCGTCCGCGCCCGGCCGGTTGATCTCGGCAATCTGATCGACACTGTGGAGCGGCGGGCCGAGAGCTCGCCGCATCCAGCACTCGCCGACGCCGCCAGCCAGCACGTTGCCTTCCTCGAGGAGCTGAACAGCTCGCGCGAGCTGCTGGCCCGTCAGGTCCTCATCGTGCTGCGCGACAACCACGCCGCCAGGCGAGGACGGCGCTCGGTACGGCGAGAGGCCTCCGCCGCCGTGGCGCTGCGTCGAGCCGCAGAAACCGAGCGCAGCCTGGCCGCGCTCGGCGTCACCACCCGTGTCCTCGACGCCTCCGCAGCGCACCAGGTGCTGACCGAGTGCCTCGATCCCGGCGGCTGGCATCCCGCCGGCCAAGCCCTCCCTGACGCCTTCATCACCGGTGAGGAGGCCGCATGAAACTACGCCGTCGAACGCAGCCAACGGAGGCCAGCGCCCTCACCGAGCCAGGCTCCCTGGAGGTCGGCGCTCGAAAGCTCACCTTGCCCAACGGGATGACCGCGTCCTTCGCCGTGACCGGCTACCCCCGTGAAGTCGGCGCGGGCTGGCTGGAGCCGTTGCTCACCTATCCGGGGCGCCTGGACGTGTCCCTGTATGTCGAGCCGATTCCCCAAGCCGTGGCGGCGATGCGGCTGCGCCGCCAGCTCGCCCGCCTGGAATCAACCAGCCGAACCGACGCCCAACATGGCCGTCTTCAAGATTTCGCGGCGGAAGCAGCCGCCGACGACGCCACCAACCTGGCCGACAGCCTTGCCCGGGGACACGGCCGCTTGTTCAAAGTCGGTCTCTACCTCACCATCCGTGCCTCCACCGAACCCGAGCTGGCATCAGAGGTGGAGCGGGTCCGCGCCTTGGCCTCATCCCTCCTGCTGGACACCCAGCCGACCACCTTCCGGGCCCTGCAAGCATGGACAACGAGCCTCCCGTTGGCGGTCGACTCGCTGCGCATGACGCGCAGCTTCGACACCACCGCCCTGGCCGCCGCCTTCCCGTTCACCTCATCTGACCTCGCGGCTCCGGTCGGCGATACGGGAGTGCTGTACGGGCTGAGCGCCACCGGTTCCGGCGTCATCGTGTGGGACCGTTACAACCAGGACAACCACAATTCCGTCGTCCTGGCCCGCTCCGGCGCCGGCAAAAGCTTCTTCACCAAACTCGAAGCCCTGCGCCTGCTGTATCAAGGCGTCGAAGTAGCTGTCGTCGACCCCGAAGACGAGTACGCCCGCCTGGCCCGCGCCGTCGGAGGCACCTGCCTCCACCTCGGTGCCGCTGGAGTGCGCTGGAACCCCCTCGACCTGCCCGCCAGCCACGGCCCACAAGACGACGTGCTCGCCCGGCGAGCCATGTACCTGCAAACCCTGACCGCCACCATGCTCGGCAACCAACTCACCGCACAGGCACGCGCGCCGCTGGACGCGGCCGTGCCCTCTACCTCATCGTGCTCGCCCCCCGCATGGCCTGGTGCCCCCGCACGCGCGCCTACGTCGCCCGCCGCACCACCGAGGGCAAGTCCAAGAAAGAGATCATCCGCTGCCTAAAACGCTACGTCGCTCGAGAGCTCTTCAAAGCCCTCACCAGCCCAAACGCCGCTAACAACGAGGTTCCCGTTGCTGCTTTACCTGCATAGGAGCATCGGAGCGGTTCAGCAATATTCCACCGCTTCGTCTCTCTCATCCTGATGAGCCGAAGCATGGAAGCCGCAGCATGAGTTGAGCGCCTCCCATGTCAGATGCACGGGCGGTCAGGGTGCCGTTGTGAGCGTGTGCGATGCCTTGGGCGATCGCCAGTCCAAGCCCGGCTCCGCCGAGTTCGCGGCCGCGAGCGCTATCGGTCCGAGAGAAGCGGCCGAATACTCTGTCGCGCTCCTCAGCGGGTATGCCCGGCCCGTCGTCGTCAACGATGACGACGACCTCGTCTTCCTCTCCGCGGACCGTCACCCGTACTGCCGATCTTGTGTGTTGCTGCGCCTTATCCAGCAGATTGCTGAGCAAGCGGGCAAGGTCGCCCATCATTCCATCCACGATCAAGCCCTGCTCCAGGTTCAGGTGAATGGGTAGGCCGTCGGTTCGCTTACCGACCTCGTCCTTGACGAAGTCGGCCAGATCGATGACCACAGGTACGTCGTCGGCGCCGACATCCAGTCTAGCGAGCACGAGCAGCTCGCTGATGATGTCCTGGATTCGGTCCACTTGCCGCAGGGCGTGGTGGACGAGCTCGCAAAGATCTATCTGCTCCGGATATATCCGCGCTTCCTCAAGGCGCAGCCGAAGCCCTGTCAGAGGGGTGCGCAGTTCGTGTGAGGCATCGGCGGCGAATTGCCGCTGCCGCGCCTGCACGTTCTCCACCATGTCGCTCATGAGGCTGGCGATGTCGCAGTTATCGCAGTCTGTAGGCATGGGATCCTCCCCTGAGCTCGGCTTCCAGCAGGGCCCGGTTGATGCTGTCTCAGCGACCGGTAGAAGGACCTTTTTCTACCGGGGCGAGTTTCGCTCGTTGTCTGAACATCTGACCTTTCCGCTCTCCTGCGCTGACGTTGATGTCATCGACCTGGAGCGAAGCAGGTCTGGAACCACCGTCTTGGTCGTACGACGCAGCGTCGACATGACGCGATACAGACAGTTACCGTCAGCAACGCGCGGCGCGCCTCGCCGAGCGTGGCCACTGCCGGCCTCTCGCGAGCATGTGCCTTCCGGCCTTCAGGGCCGCGGTCGCGATAGCGGCCGAGCACGCCGCCGGCCCGGACCCACAGCATGTTCGCTGCGCTGCTCTGACGTGATGTTTCATGCCCGGGTGGGGCGGTTTAGGCAGAAACGCGTTCCACCACGTGGATGTCGCCAGGAAGGAGGTCCAGATCGGGGGACCCGCCCTCCAACGCCTCGAGGAGGGCCTTGGCGATGCGCGCGCCGAGCTCGCCGCTGTTCTGCGCGACAGTTGTCAGCGGAGGTGCGGCGAAGCGGGCGCCGGGAATGTCGTCGGCGCCGATGACGGCCAGATCGGCGGGCGCGGACAGGCCCAGCATGCGCATTCCCGCCAGTATCGCCAGGGCGACCTCGTCGTTGTAGGCGCACACGGCGGTCGGCGCCGCCTCGCAGGCGCTCGCTCCGTCTCGCCAACTCTCCGTCGCCTCGGCCGCCGACGTGGCGTCCAGCGCGATCGTGGAGACGATCGGCGGCGCGAGCCCGACCGCCGCACACGCCTCCACGGCTCCCTCCGCACGCCCCTGCCCGAGCGCCGCGAGCCGGGGCTCATCGCTCAGCACGTACGCCAGCCGCGTGTGCCCCTTCCGGATCAGGTGCTCGGCCTGCAGGCGCCCGACCCCCTTGGCCCACAACGTCGTGCTCACATCGTGGCCCGACTCCTCCGCTGCAGGCAGAATGGCGGAGATGCCCGCCTTGCGCATCCCTGCCAGTTCCACGGAGGTGAACGGCCGCATACCGAACACCGCCGCCGGCGTGAGCGTGGTCCACAAGCGCGCCAGCCGTTGCTCATCGCCGGTGTGCACGTGGGTGACCAGCGTGAGCCCGGCCCGTGACAGAACCTGGGCGGCCCGGTCGACGAACTCGGTCATCGTGGGCCCCTGCGGCCAGTCCGGCAGCACGAACACCGCCACATCGCTGCGCCCGCTGCGCAGGGTGCGCGCCGGGGCGTAGGGCGTGTAGCCGAGCCGCTCGGCCGCCTGGAGCACCCGCTGCCGGGTGGCTTCAGGGATGGACTGACCGGGGGTGTCGTTGAGCACAAAGCTGACCGTGGCCCGCGACAGACCCGCCTCCCTGGCCACGTCCACGCTGGTGACCCGGCGCCTGCTTCTCTTCTCGTCCGCCAACCGTGCCCCCTGCCGCATTCGCCGTACCGATGTTAACGTCTGGACATTGACAGCTTACACGTGATAGTAGCTAAGCGGCCGCCCGCGCTCGTAGCTGATCCATGACGATGAGCGCCTTGCCATCCATCCCAGCGAAGGGCCGCTCACCCGTGAGAAGGGAAAGCCGTGCCCAGTAAGACCCATGACCTGCTGGCGACCATGTTCCGGGAGACCCGGGAGAAGTGGGGCACCGGGCCTTTCTCTCTCGAGGGCGAACGGGCGGCGATCCGCGCTTACGAGGATGCCTACCGCCCGGTGCCCGGAGTGACGGACGAGGAGACCGACGGGCTGGTCCCAGGCGCCAGGTTGATGACCCCGGACGACGCCAGGGATGACGTGGTGATCGTTTTCGTCCACGGCGGCGGCTTCCGGGTCGGTTCGGCCAAGGCCGTCCGCGGGATCGGGGCGCAGCTCGCGCTCGGCACCCGGGCCCGGGTGCTGCTCCCCGAATACCGGCTGGCACCCGAGCACCCCTACCCGGCCGCGCTCGACGACTGCGAAGCCGCCTTTCAGCACGCGCTCTCTTCGTTTCCCGAGGCCGGAATGGTCGTGGGCGGGGAGTCGGCCGGCGCCAACCTGGCCGCCGCCCTGCTGCTGCGCCGCCGCGACGCCGGCGACGCCCGCGCGCTGGCCGGCGTCCTCTACGCCGGTGTCTTCGATCTGCGGCCGGAGAACTACGCCCGCGGCAGCTGGGTCGCCAACGCCGAGACTGACCTGATCCTGTCTCCCGCCAGCGGCCCGATCATGACGGCCGATTACCTGGCCGGACAAACACCCGACGACGGGTACGTCTCCCCGGCCCTGGCCGACCTGCGCGGGCTGCCGCCGCTGTTCGTCCAGGTCTCCAGCGCCGAACTGCTGCTGGACGACTCCCTCGCGCTCGTGACGAACGCCGCCCGCGCGGGAGTGCACGTGGAGCTGGAGGTCTGGCCGCACGTGCAGCACGTCTGGCAGGCGGCCACCGGATTCCTGCCCGAGGCCACCGAGGCCGTGGACCGAACGGTCGCGTTCATCCAGCGGGTCGCTGAGGGACGGGTGGTCGACGGGGCCGCCCTGTCCGGCGGCCCGGCATCGTTCGAGGAGGTCATGTAAGTGGAGCGGCTCACCGACCGGCGGATCCTGATCACCGGAGCGGCTTCCGGCATCGGCCGGGCCACCGCCCTGCGGCTGCTCGCCAAGGGCGCCCGGGTCGTGGCGGCCGACGTTGCCGAGGAGGGACTGAAGGAGACCCTGGCCCTGGCCGGCAGCAATCGGCTCACCATGCGGGTGCTGGACATTGCCGACGAGCGTTCGGTCAACGCGGTCATGGACGCGGCCGTCACCGAGCTGGGCGGGCTCGACGCCCTGGTCAACGCCGCGGCGATCCTGCGCGGCGCACACACGCACGACTGCTCGCTGGAGCTGTGGAATCGCATCATCGGCGTCAATCTGACCGGGACGTTCCTGATGACTCGGGCGGCCCTGCCCGCCCTACTGGACAGTGGCAGCGGAGTGGTGGTGAACTTCAGCTCCACCGCCGCCTTCTTCGCCCACCCCTTCATGGCCGCCTACTCGGCCAGCAAGGGCGGCATCTTCTCCTTCACCCACAGCATCGCCCAGGAGTACGCCAAGCAGGGGCTGCGCGCCGTGAACGTCGTTCCCGGCGGCATCAGCAGCGGGATCACCAACAACATCGGCAGCCTGATGCCCGAGGACACCGACTGGGACCTGTTCCTCAAGCTCACTCCCGCCCTGCCCGGCGGCATCCCGGCGCCGGAGGAGGTCGCCGGAGTGGTGGCGATGCTCGTCTCCGACGACGGCTCGTTCATCACCGGCACCGAGATTCGCGTCGACGGGGGCGCCCATCAGTGACTGCCCGCGCCTGAACTTTTGATCTTGGATGGGGGAACCACCGAGGGTTCTGAAATCGCAAGCCGTGCCGGTCCCAGCAGGTTGAACAACTCCGCAAAGGAGCGCTCCCCGTATATTTCCCGACCAGAGCGCTCCCAGGGAGGATTTCCGAGCCAGCCACCTTGCCGCCGCCTGCCCAAGTCAGCAGGCACGGCGCCCTCGGCCCCGCCCGAGCACTGAAGCTGACCGGCCCGGCAGCCGACGCACCCGGCAACTTCAACCTCAACGGGATCGCCGCCACGCCGGACGGCAAGACCCTCATCGTTGCCCGCACCCACACTCAACGCGTCTACACGGTCGATCGGCGCACCGGAGCCAGCGCGGTCATCGAGGGCATCACCGTGCTCAATGTCGACGGCATCGTGCTGCAGGGACGGCGGCTGTGGATCGTGCAGAACTTCAACAACAAGATCGCTCGATTCGAGTTCAGCGGTGACCTGCACCGCGGCACCCTGGAGAAAGAGATCACCAGCCCCGCCTTCGGGGTACCCACCACGGCCGCTGTGTTCGGCGGCACACTCGCCGCGGTGAACGCACACTTCGACACCGGGTTTCCGCCCACCTACCAGGTCGTCGTCGTCAAATCCTGACACCGACCGACAGTCACGGGCCCCGGCGCGGCGTAACGGAGTCGGGGCCCTCGGCGTCCGCCCGATCATGCCCTTGCGGGGTCGCCGACGAACTGGTGGTGGACGGTCTTCACCCAGCTCCGTTGTGGGCGCCGGCGGGCTCCCCTGTTGGTCTTCTGGTCAGTTTCGCTTCACTTCATCCGGATGACCACTTTGCCGGCACGCGCGCGGCCTTCTTCGACGTACGCCAGGGCTTCCCGGGTCGATTCGAACGCGAAGACCCGGTCCACGACCGGCCGGATCGTCCCGGCGTCGATGAGAGCGGTGATTTCGCGTAGTTGGTCACCGCTGGCCTTCATGAACAGAAACGAGTACGTCACGTGGCGGCGTCGGGCACTCTGCCGGACGCGGAAGCTCAACGCGGCCATTGCCAGCCGGATGACGGGACTGGCGCCCAGCTCTTCGGCGAAGGCGGGATCGGGTGGCCCGGCGACGCTGACTATCTTTCCACCCGGCTTCAGCACCCGCAGAGAGTTCTGGAGCGTCGCGCCGCCGACAGTGTCCAGCACGACGTCGTAGTTGTGCAGGTTCGTCTCGAACGCCTGCCTCTTGTAGTCGACCACAACGTCCACGCCCAGATCTTTGACCAGGTCAATGTTCGCGGTGCTCGTGGTCGTGGCCACGATCGCCCCCAGATGCTTGGCCAACTGGATGGCGATGGTGCCCACGCCTCCGGAGCCGGCATGGATGAGGACCTTCTGGCCCGGCCGCAGGTTCGCGCGCTCCACCAGGGCCTGCCAGGAGGTCAACGCGACCAGCGGGATGGAGGCGGCCTCCTGCATGGACAGCGTGGCCGGTTTGGTCGCCACGTCGTCCTGGTGGACGGCTATGAGCTCGGCGAACGTGCCGATCCGGTTCTGGTCCGGGCGTGCGTAGACCTCGTCGCCGATCGCGAACCGCGTAACACGCGCGCCCACCGCGGCGACCTCGCCGGCCAGATCGTTGCCCAGGACGAACGGGGCCCGGTACGGCAGGATCGCCTTGAGTTCCCCTTCACGCGTCTTGATGTCCAGCGGGTTGACGCTCGCCGCGTGTATCCGGACGAGGACGTCGTGATCGCCCAGGAGGGGCTCTGGCACCTCACTGGCATGCACAGTGTCAGCGCCCCCGTAGCGCTCGACCACAAATGCCTTCATCGTTTATCCCCTCTCGCTGCACGCCTCGCGTCAGCGCGAGATCTCTTGCCTGTCAGCATCCCGTCAGCCACGAGCTTCGGGTCGGTCATGGACGCTACCTGCTGAGTATAGGAAAGTAAACTCAGCATGTATGATGTGGGCGTGGCCACTGACGCTGACCCGCTTCTCGATCGGGACACGACGAACTGCTCCATCGCCCGAACCTTGGAGGTAGTCGGCGAGAAATGGACGCTGCTGATCCTTCGAGAGGTCTGGTACGGCGCGTCCCGTTTCAGCGACTTCGAACGCACCTTGCGATGCCCCCGCAACCTGCTCGCCGAACGCCTGCGCAAGCTCGTCGAGCACGGCATCCTGGCCACCGAGCCGTATCAGGAGACCGGCTCCCGCAGCCGACACCGGTACGTGATCACACCCAAGGGCAACGACCTCGTACCCGCAGTGCTAGGACTGCTGCAGTGGGGTGACCGATACCGCGCCGACCCGGCGGGCCCCGCCATCACCACCCGCCACCGCAAATGCGGCGGCTACCTCGCCGTGCAGGTCCGATGCGAGCACGATCACCACGTTCCCGCCAACGAGATCGAAACCACACCCGGCCCCGGCTTTCGGATCAAGCAGGACCACTGACCCGGTCGGCCCTCAAGGCCGTCGGCGCATCCACTCACGGCACGATGCGCGGCGCCGTTGGCGATCCGGTCGTCTCGGTGGCACCCGCCGCACAGACGCAAAACCCGTGGACGGGGGTTCACCAAGGCCGGGTAGTTAGCGTTTCCGCGGCTTTGGCAAGGGTGTCGGCGAGCGTGGCGCGGAGGTGTAGAGGCCGGGGCCGATCGAGGATGAGGCGTTCTTGGCCCATCGCTAGGGCTGCCGGTACATGGTGTCCAGGGTGCGGCAGCCGCTTGGAGCGCTTTTTCCAGGATCCGGGGCAGGGCTGGACGGGGCCGATCTGGGTGCGCTCGGACCTGCCGCCCATCGATTTCACCGACCCCCGCGTCAAGCTCGTCGCCATGGGCGGGGGTGGCCTGCAAGACCTGATGCTCATCCACAGCGGCGAGGTCTCCTACTGGCCCAACCTCGGCCGTGGATACTGGGGCCCACGCATCCGAATGCGCAACAGCCCACACTGGCCATACGGCTTCGACCCCGAGCAGCTGCTGTTGGGCGACGTTGACGGGGATGGGCTGGCCGACCTGCACGGCCTCCTCTGGGGAGATCGCATGTCGAAACGGTAGGAGGTGACCCCCGAATGGGTTTCTGCGCGTCCCGCCGAGCGGGAGTCAGACCGCGGTCTGCGAACCACGTGTCGATTCCCATGCCTGGTAGGCGATCCAGAAGGCAGAGAGATCGGCTGACTTCTTGAGGTTCAAGCCGGTCAGGACCTCGATCTGTCGTAACCGATACGACAGAGTTTGCCGGTGAACGCGCAGTTCCTCGGATGTGTCACGCCACCGCCGATCGTTGCGCAGATACGCGAAAAGTGTCTCGCGTAGCGCTCGGGTTCTGGCGGTATCCTCCGCCAAGGGGCCGAGCACTCCGTCAATGTGAACCTGTCCGGGTTTGATGGACAGCTTCCTACTGAGTTTCTGCAGTCGTGACGGGGTTGTAGTTGTGACGGTAATAGATGGCCTCGAACTCTGCAGGCGGGCGATGGCCACAGGCCGTGTGCGGCCGGCGGTGGTTGTACCAGTCGAGGTATTCCAGCGTTGCCAGTTCCACGGCGTCGAGCCCGATCCACGGGCCGTGGCGGCGGATCAGCTCGGCCTTGAACATGCCGTTGAAGGACTCGGCCAGCGCATTGTCATAGGATTATCGCCGCGGCTTCCCACCGAGCTCACCGCGCCGGCCTGGGCCAGGCGCTCGGTGTAGCGAATCGACAGATATTGCTTGCACCCCGCGGTCCGAATGATGCACCAGCTGGGACAGGTCAGCGACGCCGGTCGGGTCGTGATGGCGGCGCCAGATGGCCATCTCCAGCGCATCCAG
The DNA here is from genome assembly GCF_040137845.1 of Nonomuraea sp. B19D2. Classification (NCBI taxonomy): domain Bacteria; kingdom Bacillati; phylum Actinomycetota; class Actinomycetes; order Streptosporangiales; family Streptosporangiaceae; genus Nonomuraea; species Nonomuraea sp. B19D2. The sequence goes on from NZ_JBEFAK010000024.1 coordinate 58,201, forward strand.
CGCCAGGTCCGTACGCAGGTGCGTGGCCAGCTGCCAGCCCACCACCATGCGCGAGTACACATCGATCACGAACGCCGCAAGGTTGGCCAGCGCGAGGACGGCCAGCCCTACCACACTGTGGCGGCCGAGCACGACGGGAGCGGCAGGGGCATCGTCGGGGGCGCGTATGCCCCTGGCAGCGGAGTCTGGAGGGCGTAACCCGATCGCGAGCGTGCCCGTTGCCGCCGCGAAGCCGATCGCCGCGAGCAGGTAGGACCCGCCCAGCGGGGGAAGCTCGAACCAGGCGGCCAGGTTGCCTGCTGGCGCGAGCAGGTTCGATCCGGCGACTGCCCCAGTAGTGGTCGCGACCAGTACGGACGCCATGGCCTGGCCGCGCCCGGTCGGGGAGGCAAGGTCAGCGGCGGCGTACCGGCCCAGCATCACCGTGGTGTTGCCCGCCCCGAGCAGCAGGCTGCCCGCCAGGACCAGTGGCAGGCTCGCGTACACGGCGGCGATGGTCACCACGACAAATCCGGCGAGCGCGACGGCCGCGCCGGTGCTCAGCGCGGCGCGGCGACCGCGATGGCTTGCCAATCCGGACAGCGCCAAGGCTGCGAGGGCGGAGCCGGCGACAAGCAGCGTCTGTGGCAGGCCCGCCATCGCGTCGGAGCCGGCGATCTCGCCGGCGAGCAGGGACCCGGCTGTGCCGGCGAGGGACTGCGCGAGCCCGCCCAGCACGCTGGCCGCCCACAGCACATGCAGGGCCCGGGTCGCTGTGGCGTCGCGGTGTGGTCGCGGTCCGGCCGCCTCTGGCTGCGGGCTGGCGCCCGGAGCGGTGCTCGTCATGATGACGGGCCCGGCTGAGCTGGGCGCGTGGGCTGGAGGTAGGGGCCGAGGAGTAGCGTCAGCTGGGCGCGGACTTGCTCGGCTGGACTGCCCTCGCCGGCCAGGCCCCAGGTGAGGAGCGCTCCGTTGTAGGCGGCGTGAATAGCCCGCGGTAGTTGGCCGAGATCACCTGAGATGAGCTCACCCGCGGCTTGGCCGGCAGCCAGGACGTCCGCGATGGCGCGCTCCACCGCGGCGGTGTAGTCGCCGCTGATCTGCTGGAACTGCGGGTCAGCCAGATCCAGCAACAGGAACGCCAGGTGGTTGGCGAACTCCTCCGAGCTGCGGATGCCACCGGCGATGCCGGCGAGAACGTCGATCAGAGCCATGGTGGGAGCGCTCGCGTCCTGAGCTGCGGCCACCTGAAGGGGCAAGGCATCGGCCCCGTGACGGGCCACCGCCAGCAGGACCCCCCGTTTGGACCCGAAGCGCTGCACCACGGTAGCCGCAGACAATCCCACCTCACGGCCCACCTCCGCCAGCGTCAGCCGAGCTGGACCCATACGCGCGATCACCCGGGCGGCGCCCGCCAGGACCTGTTCGTCACTCACCGTTCGCGGTCGTCCCATCGTCATGCAGACATAGTAAATGAATGATAGTTTATTATGTCGCCTGGCCCCCAGATAGATGGAGATGACCATGACGACCGCAACCCCCAACACCGCTTACGCAACCCCTGCGGACGAGGCCGCCGTCGCGGCCGCGGCCGAAGCGCTGCAAGCCCGCGGCTACCGCGTCCGCCGCGTGTCCGACGCGGCCGCGGCCCGGCAGGCGGCGCTGGACCTGCTGCCCGACGGCGCTGAGGTGTTCACCGCGTCTTCGGTGACCGCCGACGCGATCGGCCTGACCCAGGAGATCGACAGCTCCGGCCGCTACACCGCGACCCGACCAAAGTTGATGGCGATGGACCCCGCGACCCAGATGAGCGAGATGCGCCGCCTCGGTGCCGCCCCGCAGTGGGTGATCGGTAGCGTCCACGCACTCACCCACAACGGAGACCTTGTCATCGCCTCTGCAAGCGGCAGCCAGCTGGCCTCAATGGCCTACGGCGCCCAGAACGTGCTGCTCATCATCGGCGCCCAAAAGATCGTCCCTGACCTCGACACCGCCATGCGGCGCGTCCACGAGTACAGCCTGCCGCTGGAGGACGCCCGGGCCCGCTCGGCCTACGGCATGGGCAGCACCGTCCACAAGGTCCTTACCTTGCACGGCGACATCGAAGAGGGCCGCGTCCGCGTGGTGCTCGTCGACGAGCCGCTCGGTTTTTGACCCACCCGATCCGCGAAGGAAGACACACCACCCATGACGCCACCCCTTATCGGACAGGTTGCCCTCGTGGCCGGCGCCACCCGCGGCGCCGGGCGCGGCATCGCCGTAGAACTCGGCACCGCCGGCGCCACCGTCTACGTCACCGGCCGATCCACACGCACCGCCCGATCCGACCTCGACCGCCCCGAGACGATCGAGGACACCGCCGAACTGGTCACCAAGGCCGGTGGCATCGGCATCGCGATCCGCTGCGACCACACCCGCCCCGACGACGTCGCCGCCGTCATCGAGCAGGTACGCGCCGAGCACGGCCGGCTGAACCTAATGGTCAAACGATGTGTGGGGCGGCGACCCGCTCACCGAATGGGGAACCCCGTTCTGGCAACTCGACCTGGCCAAGCTCCAAGTGCTGTGGGAACGCGCCGTGCTCACGCACCTGATCACCAGCCAGCACGCGGTACCTCTCATGCTGGAACACCCCGGCGGCCTCATCATCGAGGTGACCGACGGCGACGGCACCCACTACCGCGGGAACCTGGCCTACGACCTGGTCAAGACCGCCGTCAATCGCCTGGCGCTGGCCCAGGCCGAGGAACTTCGCCCGCACGGCATCACCGCCCTCGCCGTCACCCCTGGGTTCCTACGCTCGGAAGCCATGCTCGACGGATTCGGCGTCACCGAGGCCAACTGGCGCGAAGCCGGCCAGCGCGACCCGCACTTCCTGGCCTCGGAGACCCCCCGCTTCATCGGCCGCGTCGTCACCGCCCTGGTTGCCGACCCTCACGTCGAACGCAAGAGCGGACAGGTATTGACTTCCTGGGATCTCGCTGAGGAATACAACGTGGACGACCTCGACGGCAGCCGCCCGCACTGGGGCCGCCACTTCACCAACAACATCCTCAACGCACCCGACTGACCATCGATTCACCGACAACCTGCAAAGGTGCGCCAGAACATCGGCGCCGCCGGGCGCACCTTCGCATGTGAATCTGTCATGAGACTTGAGCCCAGCCGGGCAGTGTCGGCGAGACAGATGTCTACGGCGCGCAGCAGCACGGCCCGTTGCTGTCGATGCGCCTACCGACGGTTTGACCGGAGATGTCGACGTACGGCCTATTGGCCGGGCTCTGGCAAAGTTTTCGTAGGCGGAGATCATCTTGATGCGATGAGCGGTCTGCCCGCGCAGCGGGCAGCCTTTGGTTGTTTTCTGTTTCGCCGGTACCTGCGACTCGATCATTGCCGCACGGTCCGACGGTTCTGCGGAGGACGACGCCGCGCTCCTCCTGGTTCGCGTCCACGCCCTGGACCGGTATAGGTGTCCAGAGGGCGGCTTCGCGTGGGGAGGGTGGCCGCTCGCGTGGCTCGTCCAGGGGCAAGCCAGTCGGAGGCTGATCGGCTTCTCCCCGTAGCGAATCGCGTTCGTCACCAGCTCGCTTGCCCGCACCAGGTCGCGTTCCGTGGCGGAGTGAATGGGGTGCACGGGGTGCGGCACGCCTCGCGAGTGGGTGCACAGTCGCTACATAGCTCCCACCACAACAAGACCAGAGACATCGATTGAGACCACGAGCACATCCGCCACTGCGATGGCAGCTCGACCAGTTCCCGCGACGCCGATGCCGGCCATCGCGCTGGCTGCCATCACCGACCCGGCCGCGATGCCCGTCAGTATCGAACCGTTCATCTCGGCAGCATCATTGCTGCTGGAACCTCCTACCCCCGGACTGGGAACTTACCGCCTTCCGACATGGGCCCGGATCGGGGGCACTCGGAGCCGTCCGATGAGCACCTGCACGTCCCACGCGCCGAGCTCAAGCGCCGTGCCGGCGGGTACGGAAGCGCCCTCCCCGACGTCGGTCAGCTCCGCGGGCACCTCGACGCGGGCGGGCTCCCAGCTCCAGTTGTGCAGGACGTGCACGCGGCGCCCGTCCGGGGACGTCCCGGTGGTCGCGGTGACGGAGGCCGGGAGGTCGCGCCATCCGCTGACCGGGGAGGGCGCCAGCCATGCGGCGAGCGCGCGGGCGAGGTCGCGGCCGGGGACCGTGCCGACGTAGGTGACGCGGCCCGCGCCGTGGTGGCGGGTGGTGATCGCCGGCCAGCGGCCGAAGTGCGGGTGGACGTAGGTGGCGAGCACGTCCGCTTCGGTGACGGTGAGGGCGTCGGCCCAGTGCGTCGCGGTCGCGTTGTCCGGCAGGTCGAGCAGGCCGCCGGGGGCGGCGCGCACCGGGAGGTCGCGCGTCAGGTTGCTGAACTCGTCGTAGCGGACACCCGCGGCCTCGACGAGGCGTGCGGGTGCGGGCTCCCGCCGCGCCCGGGCCTCGTGGTCGGCGTAGGCGCTGCGCGGGCCGAGGACCAGGTGACCGCCCGCGTGGGCGTAGGCCGCCAGCCAGTCGAGCGTCGCGTCGTCGACGACGTACAGCGCCGGGACGACGAGGACCGGGTGACGGCGCGCCGCCTCTTCAGGCGCCGTCCCGGGCCGCTCGCCGCGGGGGTCGTGCAGCTGGCGGGCGTGGACGATCCGCACCTGGCGGCCGGCGTCGAAGGCGCCCCGGTAGAACGGGTCGAAGATCCGGTGGTAGGCAGCCGCGTCAGGGCCGCCGCCGGCGGCCGGCAGCGGCGGATGCTTCTGCATGAGCCACTTGCTCGGCATCGAGTAGACCATCGTGATGTCCGCGTCCGGCTCCAGGCCGGCGACGAGTGGCCCGACGGCTTTCAGTTCCGCCCCGAGGCGAGACAGCTCCGCGTACGTGCGGCCGGGCTGGTTACTGTGCGGCAGGACCCCGCCCCAGTAGGTCTCGAAGCCGAAGTTCAGCGTGTGCCACTGCCAGTACTCGATCATCCGCGCCCCGCGCGCGATGTGCGCCCACGCGGCCTGCCGCCACTGGCCGTCGTAGGCCGGCCCATTGTCCCACGGCTCACCGATGTGCATGGCGTTGGTCTCGGTGACCAGGAACGGCTCCTGACGCGAGGAGAACATCCGGTCCGCGGTCTGGTACATCGACCACACCCCGGTGGTGACCCAGCGCTGCTCGACGTCGTCGGGGGTGCGGTCCGGCAGTTCCAGGGCGTCCTGCATGAAGTAGTACGGGTTGCCCGCCGCGACGTCGAGCCGGTCGGTCATCTCGTCGTCCTCGACCCCCGGGCGGGTGTAGGAGATGCACGTCGTGACGAACTGGCCGGGGCGGGCGTACTCGCGGACGAGGTCGGCCTGCCAGCCGATGAACTCGGTCACCTGGCGGGCCTGGAACTCCCGCCACGCGACGTCGTACTGCGGCTGGAGGTTGCCGTCCGGCGTCCACAGATCGGCCCACGTCGACAGGCGGTGCGACCAGTAGACCAGGCCCCACTCCCGGTTGAGGGTCTCGACGTCGCCGTACTTGCCGCGTAGGTGATCAATGAACCGCTGGAAGACGCCGTGGTTGTGCAGCAGGTGCAGGCCCGGCTCGTTGTCCACCTGGAACCCGATCATCGCCGGGTGATCGGCGTACCGGCCGACGACCTTGCGGATCACCCGCTCGGCGTGGAAGTGGAAGCCGGGGTGGGTGAAGTCGACCTCCTGGCGGGCGCCCCAGCCGAGGCGCTGCCCGGTCGCCTGCTCCCCCGTGATTTCCGGGTAGAGCCGGACCAGCCACGGCGGCACCGCGTACGTCGGCGTCCCCAGGATCACCGAGATCCCCCGTTCATGGGCGCCGTCGAGCACCGGCTCGAGCCAGTCGAGGTCGAACCGTCCGTTCTCCGGCTCCCAGGTGGACCACACCGACTCACCGACCCGGATGACGTTGAAATGAGCGTCGGCCATCAGGTCGAGGTCGGTTTTGAGCCGGTCCGGGGACGGCTGATACTCGTGGTAGTACGCGGCGCCGAAAAGGATGTGGGCGGGCAGAACCGCCATGGGGGCAACCTCCGAAGGATTGGACGTACGGGTCATTGCTTGACGCCGCCGGACGTCAGACCGCTCTGCCAGTACCGCTGCAGCAGCAGGAAGGCCACGACGAGGGGGATGATCGAGAGCATGGACCCGGTCACGACGAGCGCGAGCATGTCGCTGTTGGCACCGGCCCCACCGCCGACGGCCTGGGACGCCCAGGAGGCGAGGCCGACCGTGATCGGGTACAGGTTCGGGTCGTTGAGCATGATGAGCGGGAGGAAGTAGTTGTTCCAGGTGGCGACGAGCGTGAAGAGGACGACCGTCACCAGGCCCGGCGCCAGCAGCCTCATGACGATCTGGAAGAAGATCTTGGCCTCGCCGGCGCCGTCGATGCGGGCGGCCTCGAGGATGCTGTCCGGGACGGCGTCCTGGGCGTAGATGCGCATGAGGTAGAGGCCGAAGGGGCTGACGAGGGAGGGCAGAATGATCGCCCAGGGGGTGTTGACCAGCTCCACCTTCGCGAAGAGCAGGTACGTCGGGATGGCCAGGGCGGTGGTCGGCACCATGATGGCGCCGAGCACCAGGTTGAAGGCGGCGCGGTCGCCGCGAAAGCGGAACTTGGCGAACCCGTACCCGCCGGCGGCCGCCAGGAGCGCGGCCCCGAAGGCGCTGACGACGGCGTACAGGAGGGTGTTGAGCAGCCAGCGGGCGAAGACCCCGTCGTCGTGGGCGAAGGTCGCGCCGATGTTGGCCAGCAGTTGCGGGGTGCGCGAGAACCACAGCCCGAACGTCGTGAACAGGTCCTGGGTGCTCTTGGTGGCGGCGACGACCAGCCAGAAGAGCGGCAGGAGGAAGTACGCCAGCGCGGCCAGCATGGCGATCGTCAGCGGCGTGCTGTGCCGCCGGCGGGCCGGCAACCGGCGCCGGGCCCGGCCCACTCCTGCGGTGCTCGATGTTGCCGAGGTCATGGTGGTCATGCGGTCCTCCTGCGGTTGGCGGTGAGCAGGACGGCGTAGGAGGCGATCACGATGACCACCCCGAGAAGGAAGGACACCGCGGCCGCGTAGTTGATCTGCTGGCTGGTGAAGGCCAAGGAGTAGGCGTAGAGGTTGGCGGTGTAGGCGCTGTCGATGACGTCCGGGGCGAGGGGCTGCAGCAGCTTCGGCTCGTTGAACAGCTGGAAGCTGCCGATCACGGAGAACACCAGGGCCAGCAGGAGCGCCGGCCGCAGTGCGGGGAGCTTGACGCTCCAGGCGATCCGCCAGGCGCCGGCCCCGTCCATCGCGGCCGCCTCGTAGAGCTCCTGGGGGATGGCCCGCAGGGCGGCGTACAGCAAGATCATGTTGTAGCCGACGAACTCCCAGGTCACGATGTTCGCCAGGCTCCCGAGCATCCAGCCGTCGCTGAGGAAGGGCGGCGCGGGCAGGTCCACCGCCTTGCTCAGCTGGGCGAACGGGCCGTAGTCGGGCCCGTAGAGGTAGCCCCACATGAGCGAGGCGACGACGCTCGGGACGGCGTACGGGAGGAAGATGCCGAGCCGCACCATCCGCGCGAGCCGCATCAGCCCGCTGTCGAGCGCGAGCGCGAACAGCAGGGCCAGCAGCAGCATCACGGGGACCTGGATCACGAAGAACCTTGCGACGCGGAGAACCCCCTGGATGAGGAGCGGGTCCTGGACGGCGGTCAGGTAGTTCTCCAGCCCGACGAACGTCGTCCCGCCGATGAGCCGCTCCTGGAACAGGCTCAGGTAGGCGGCGTAGCCGAGCGGAGCCAGGAAGAGCACCAGGAAGAGCACCAGGAACGGGGCCACGAACAGCGGCCCCGCCGACCGTTTCCGGCCGCGACCGCGTCGGTGACGTGTCGCCGCTACTCGGCGCGGGTGTTCACGGGAGGCCGCGGGTATGGCGGTCATAGCCGGCCCTTTCTGCGGTGATGCCGGGTCCCGCACCGGAGTGCGGGACCCGGCGGCGGTCACTGGCCCTGGACGGTGAAGCCCTGGCTCTTGGCGAACGTGGTGATCCGCGTCTGCCACTGGTCGAGCGCGGCGGCGGTGTCGCTCTTGTCGGCGAGGGACTTGCCGACGGTCTCGGTCCAGTCCGTCACCACCCGGTCGAGGAACGGCGGCCACTGGAAGGAGAGGTTGACCGTGCCGCTGATGTCGGCGAACACCTGGTTGACCTGCTGGCCGCCGTAGAAGTCCGGCTTCTCGCCGACGTAACTCGGATCGGCGAGCAGCGCCTTCGTCGCCGGGAAGAAGAACTGCTTGGTGGCGAGCAGCTTGGCGCTCTCGGGGTCGCTGTTGATGAACTGGGCGAACATCGCCGCGGCGATCGGGTTCTTGGTCGTCCTGGTGACCGCGCTGGTCGAGCCGCCCCAGTTCCCGGAGACCGGCTTGGCCGCATCCCACTGCGGCAGCGGGGCCGCCCGCCACTTCCCGGCGGTCGACTTGGCCGCGCCGGACAGGAACACCGGCCCCCAGGCCGCGGTGATCCAGGTGACGTACTTGCCCTTGTTGAGCGCGGAGAACCACGGGTCGGTGAAGTCCGGCTCGACGCCGATGACGCCCTCCTTGGCGAGCCCGCCCCAGTACGTGGCGAGCTTCTTGGAGGTCTCGTCGTTGACCTTGATGGAGATGTCGCTCTTGTTAGCGTTAACGTAGGGCTTGGCCCCGGCCTGCCAGAGAAGGCCATGCCAGGCGGCGGCCTCGTTCGAGGCGAGGTTGGTCAGGTAGACGTCCGGATCGGCCGCGTGGAGCTTGCGTGCCGCGGCGGCGAACTCGTCCCAGGTCTTCGGCACCTGGATGCCGTGCTTGTCGAAGATGTCCTTGCGGTACAGCATGCCCATCGGGCCGGTGTCCTGCGGGATCGCCCAGACCTCCCCGCCCGCGCCGCTAACCTGCCCCCACGTCCAGTCGACGAACTTGTCCTTCAGCGCCGACGCCCCGTACGGCCGCAGGTCCAGCAGGCTGTCGGTGATCGTGAACGTCGGGATGTACTGGTACTCGATCTGCACGACATCGGGAGCGCCGGTGCCCGCCTTCAGCGCCGTGCGCAACTTGGTGTACTGCGGCACACCCTGGCCGGCGTTGACCACCTTCACCTTGACCGCCGGATACTTCTTCTCGAAGAGCGCGACTTCCTGCTGGATGTCCGGGACCCAGGTCCAGAACGTCAGCTCGGTCGGAGTGGACATCGCCTTGTCGATCTCGGCCTGGCTCACGACCGCGGCGGCGGAGGGGGCAGACGAAGCAGTGCCGCTGCCGGCGCTCTTGGCGGCGCCGCTGCCGCCGCCGCACGCGGCCAGCGCCACGCAAAGCGACATTGCTCCGGCGGTGGTGAGAACAAGCCGCCGGCTGATCGGAGGGTGACTGGATGGGGCCATGGGGAACTCCCGTCAATGGGCAAGGATGATCGGCACGCCTGACGACAGGCGGAGAAGGAGAAGGCGGATGTGGCTAGCAGGGGCTTGGGCTGGCTGATCGACGCTGGTCAGCGAGAGATCGCGCGCCCGCGTACCGGGGTCTTCCGGGGCGGGGGCGCGGTCGAGGCGCGGACGACGAGCTCGACCGGGTGGTCGGCCGCCGCGGGAAGGTCTGCGTGCGGTTGTTCGATGGCATGGACGAGGAGCCTGAGTCCCCCTGTCGCCACGGCGTCGAAGGGCTGACGCACCGTGGTGAGAGGGGGGGTCACGTACGCCGCGACGGGGATGTCGTCGAAACCTACGACGCTGGCGTCGTCCGGCACACGCCGGCCGGCCTCTAACAGTGCGCGGATCACGCCGATGGCCATGTCGTCGTTCGCGGCGAACACCGCCGTAACGTCGCCGTCCGAGGCCAGCCGACGGCCTGCCGCGTATCCGGACGCGGCCGACCAGTCACCCTCGACGATGGGCGGTTCGCCGAGGCCGCGGGCCGCCAGCGCCGCTCGCCACGCCCCGAGACGTTCTCTGGCCGCATACCAGCGCTGCGGACCGGCGACGTGATGGACGGTCGCGTGCCCCAGATCCAGCAGATGCTCGGTGGCCGCCCGGGCCAGTTCGTCGGAGCCGACACCCGCGGTCACCACGCGAGGGGCGGAGAAGGGCAGCGGAGTGCCGAAGACGAGAACGGGCACGTCGGCGCGGACGAGCTCCGCTCCCTCGTCGATCGGCTCGGAGATGACGATGCCGTCCACGCCCTGCTCCAGAAGCGATTCCACGGCACCGGCGATGCCCGACGGGTCGCCCTCCACGATGTTGACCAGGCGGAGCGCGTAACCCATGTCCCGGACGGCTCGCTCAATGCCGATGAGCAGCGAGGCGGGACCGTACAGGGCCGTCCCGAGCGACACCACGCCGATCGAACCACTCCGTCCGGAAGCGAGCGCGCGAGCCGCGTTGTTCAACCGATAGCCGAGCTGCGCGGCGGCGGCGAGCACACGCTGACGCACCTCGGCGGAGACGTACGGCTCGTTGTTGAGGACCCTGGACACGGTCTTCTGCGAAACGCCCGCCAGGCGCGCCACGTCCACACCTCGCGGCATGGAGCCGTTTCCGCCCCGCCTCACCTCTCGTGTCATGGTCACTCTCCCCATAGCTGCCGACCTCGCATCTGCCGAGGTCAGCTATATGACCGCGCAGTCATGTCTGCGCAGTCATATCTATGCAGTTGGGGAGGCGCACGTCAAGAGCCTGAAACACACCGTAACCTGCGCCCGCAAAGAAGGGAGTCGTCATGAACGACGCAGCCAAGGGTGGCCGTGCGCTGGTGGTCGGGCTCGGGATCGCGGGAATCGCCACCACGGTGCGGCTACGCCAGGTGGGCTGGGAGCCGGTGCTGACGCCGCGCTGCCGGACGATGTGGAGATCCGCTGCTCCACCACCGCGCCCGCCCCGCATCACCCAGGACGACTTCGCAGCGGAGGTCACCCTGCGCGACACCGCCTCCGGCGCCACCGTCACCGAGCACTTCGACCTGGTGGTGGGCGCCGACGGGCTGCGGCCGACCGTGCGCACGCCGGCGACGGCACCCCAGCCACAGCAGCTTGATCACGGCGTCGTCGCCGGGGAAGTGCCTGCGGGCCTTGGTGACGTTGCGCAGCTGGTGGTTCAGGGGCTCGCTCTATTATCTGTGGCAGCGCCGATTGCGGCCTCTGGTGACATCCGTTGCGCGGCGTGTGAAGGGGCCCTGTTAGCTGTGCCAAGGAGGACGCGGTGCCCGCCGTGGTGCAACTGCCGACCGGCCCGGGAGTGACGGTCGGACCGGAAACTGATCGTTCACCACCGTGGCGATCAGCACCGGCTCGGACGGCGGGGGCTCACCGCGCTGTTCTGGTCGAACCAACCTCTACGGCGCCTTCCGGCTCGACATGGCCGCGGGAGAAGCTGGCTTCGGCGGTGGAGACGGTCGCGGCCTTCGTGCCCACCACCGACGATGACGCGGCCGCGCAATGGCGGGCCACCTCCGGCGCGGGTGTGTCTCGTGATGTTCCTCAGGTGCGGGTCCAGCGCTGGTTGGCGCCGCCGTTGTAGTCCCAGATCTGCGCCTGCGTCCCGTTGGTCTGCGGTGCGCGCCGGTGATGTCCAAGCACCGGCCCGAGCCGACCCCCTTGACCGCATCGCCTGGGACCACATTCGCTACCGCCGCCATCCCCGGCTCAGGTTGTGCCGCGGACGTTCAGGCGCGGCGTCAGGACGGCGGGGGGTGGCAATTCACCGGAGAGGAGCCGGTCGACCTGGTGGACGGCCATTTCACCCAGCCGTCGCTTGTCCAGGTAGAGGGTGGTCAGTGGCGGGTCGAGCAGATCGGTGACGCCCAGCCCGTCGTAACCGACGAGTGCGCAGTCGTCCGGCACTCGGATGCCGAGCCGGCGGGCGGCCTGGAGCGCGCCGATCGCGACGATGTCGTTGAAGGCGAACACGGCGGTGAGGTCCGGGTGCGCGGCGTGCAGCGCCTCGAACGCGGCGGCGCCGCCGTCCAGGGTCTGCTCGCCCACGATTCTCCAGTGGTCGTCGATCGGCAGGGCGTGTTCCTCGGCGACCTCGGCGAAGACGCGGCCTCGGACCAACGGGTCACAGAGCGACTCGCAGTCGATCATGCCGATTCGGCGGTGCCCCTGGTCGATGAGGTGCCGCATCCCGGCCCTGATCCCGGCCTCGGTGTCGACCTCGACCAGCGCGTAGGTCGATGAGTCCATCCCGCGGTCGACGATGACCAGCGGCACGGAGCCCACGTACGGCTCGAGTTGTGCGTCGGCGTGGCTGAGGTAGCTGACGAGCGCGTCGACCTGCCCTCCGAGCGAGCGGAGCAGGGCCAGCTCCCGGGGCGGGGTGTTCTCGGTGCTGGCCACGAGCACCTGCCAGCCCCGCTGGTCCGCGGCCGCGAACACCCCTGCCATGAACTCGGGGAAGAACGGGTTGACCACGTCGGGCACGATGAGCCCCACGGTCACGACTTCAGGGCGGACCAGCCCCCGGGCGAACCGGCTGGGCCGGTACCGCAGCCGCCGGGCAACGTCGAGCACCCGACGCTGGGTCTCCGGGTCGATCTCTCCCTTGCCGTTGATCGCCCGCGAGACCGTCTGGTGCGACACGCCCGCCGCCTTGGCGACATCGCGCAGCGTGACGCGCTTGACGGTCCCCGTGCCGAGGGAGTCCCGCCCCGGCTGCCCTTCCGTTTCTCGTTGTCCAGCCACGCCGCCTGCACACTCCGTTTCCTCGTGCTGCCCGTGTCCCAAGTCAAGCAGGTTCACCGCAGGTCCGTGGTCTCTGCCCGCCACCGCGCCGCGACCTGGGGCCCTCGCCGAGCAGCCCCATGGATCGCGAGCCGCTTGAGGTCGGGCATTGACGGGAGCGATCCGGTGAGCCAGAATCCGTTACCGTTCACGTTAACGGTAACGGAGGATGGGTGCACCCCCAGCGCGAACCGTCCCCTGCCCAGGCCTCCCGCCGCCGTGGGCGTCGGCCCCGCGTTCGCCCGCAGCCTGCGCGCCGCATACGTCCGCAGGCCGCGGACGATGTGCAGCCCGATAGACCTAGGAGACAGATGTCTTTCCGCACCACTACAGCCATCGCCTACGTTGAGGACGTCTCGCCGGGCAGCGGGGCACTGCCGCCCCGCGCCTGGTATGCAGGCTCGGACGCCAGGTCGCTCTCTCTGAACGGGAGTTGGCGCTTCCGTCTGTCACCGACGGCCGACACCGAGGACGACTCGTTCGCCGAGCCGGGATACGACGCGGGGAACTGGGCCGAGGTGACCGTACCCGGCCACTGGGTCCTGCAGGGCCACGGCTCTCCCGTCTACACCAACCATCTCTATCCTTTCCCGGTCGACCCGCCGCGTGTTCCGACGGAGAATGCGACCGGTGATCACCTGCGCGTCTTCGACCTGCCGTCCGGCTGGCCATCGGATGGCCAGTCGGTGCTCCGCTTCGACGGCGTGGAGTCCTGCGCCCGGGTGTGGCTGAACGGCACGGATCTCGGCGAGTTCAAGGGCTCGCGGCTCCCGCACGAATTCACGGTCGGGCATCTGCTCAGGCCGAGTGGCAACGTGCTGGCGGTCCGGGTTCACCAGTGGTCGGCCGGCTCCTACCTGGAGGACCAGGACCAGTGGTGGTTGCCAGGCATCTTCCGTGACGTCACGCTGCTGCATCGCCCGGCCAGCAGCGTCCTCGACTTCTTCGTGCACGCCTCCTTCGACCACGTCACCGGCGAGGGCACGCTGAAGGTCGACTCGGACGTGCACGGCCGGATCACCGTGCCCGCGCTCGCGATCGATGTCGCCACCGGCGAGTCCGTGACCGTCCCCGTCGATCCGTGGACCGCCGAGACACCGAAGCTGTACGACGGCGTGCTGGCCACCGAGGGCGAGCGCGTACCGCTGCGGATCGGCTTCCGCACGGTCGTCCTCGAGGACGGCCTGATCAAGGTCAACGGAAGGCCCGTCCTCTTCAAGGGCGTCAACCGGCACGAGTGGCACCCGGAGCAGGGCCGCGCGCTGGACCTGGAGACCATGCGCGAGGACGTGCTGCTGATGAAGCGGCACAACATCAACGCCGTCCGCACCTCGCACTACCCACCGCACCCGGCCTTCCTCGACCTGTGCGACGAATACGGACTGTGGGTCATCGACGAGTGCGACCTGGAGACCCACGGCTTCACCGAGCAGTCCTGGCGCGACAACCCCGTCGACGACGACCGCTGGACCCCGGCCCTGCTCGACCGCGCGGCCCGCATGGTCGAGCGCGACAAGAACCACCCGTCGGTCGTCATGTGGTCCCTCGGCAACGAAGCCGGCACCGGACGTGGTCTGACGGCCATGGCCGCATGGATCCGCAGCAGGGACTCCTCACGGCTCGTGCACTACGAGGGCGACGGCGACTGCCGTGACACGGACATGTACTCACGGATGTACGCCTCCCCCGCCGAGGTGGAGCGCATCGGCCAGGAGCTGGACGGCGGCACGCACAAGCGGCGGCGACTCCCCTTCATCCTGTGCGAGTACGCGCACGCCATGGGCAACGGCCCCGGCGGGCTCGCCGACTACCAGCGGCTCTTCGAATCGTACGAGCGGCTCCAGGGCGGCTTCGTCTGGGAGTGGATCGACCACGGGATCAAGCACGCCGATCTCGGCTACGCCTACGGCGGTGACTTCGGCGAGGAACTGCACGACGGGAACTTCTGCTGCGACGGACTGGTGTTCCCGGACCGCACGCCCTCACCGGGGCTGCTCGAGTACCAGAAGGTGATCGAACCGGTGCGCATCGAGGGCGACGGCACGGACGGCACCGTGCGGGTCACCAACCGGCACGACTTCGCCGACCTGTCCGCGCTCGCCTTCGATTGGTCGTACCAGGTGGACGGCGAGACCGTCGAGGCCGGCGCTTTGCCGGTGCCGGCGCTCGCACCCGGCGAGTCCGTCGACCTGACGCTGCCCGAGCCGCCGGCCGATACGCGCGGCGGCGAGAGGCAGTGGACGATACGGGCGCTGCTCGCGACGGACACCGCATGAGCACCGAAGGGCCACCCGGTGGCGTGGGGCCAGCTCCCCGCGGCCGCACGCCAGGCGCCATCCGTCACGGCCTCCCACCGGCCCGTCCTCGGCGAGCGGCAGATCACCCTCGGACCGGCCACCTTCGCCCCCCGCACCGGTGCCCTGACGTCGATCGGCAGTGTGGCGGTCGACGGGCTGCGCCTGGACGTCTTCCGGGCGGCCACCGACAACGACAACGGCACCTCCTGGCGGGACGGCGTGTGCTTCGGCTCGCTGTGGCACACATTCGGCCTGCACCGGATGCGGCACCGCCTCGACTCCGTCGAACTGGGCGACGACGCGCTGACCGTGCGGACCAGGGTGGCGCCCGCTGCCCGCGAGGCCGGCCTCGCCACCGTCTACCGATGGACCTCCGACGGCACCCGGCTCAAGCTGACCGTTTCCGTGACGCCCGAGGGCGACTGGCAGGTGCCGCTTCCCCGGCTCGGCATCCGGTTCGGGCTCGCGGACTCGACGGACCGTGTGCGATGGTTCGGCGGCGGTCCCGGTGAGGCGTACCCGGACACCAGGTCGGCCTCCATGCTGGGCCGTTGGGAGTCCACAGTCGACGAGCTGCAGACACCGTACGTCCGCCCGCAGGAGAACGGCGCCCGCGCCGACGTCCGCTGGGCCGAGATCGGCGGCCTCAGGATCGAGGGCGACCCGGAGTTCTGGTTCAGCGCGCGGCGCTGGACCAACGAGCAGTTGGACACCGCCGCGCACCGCACCGACCTCACGGCCGGCGACCGGGTGTGGGTCAACCTCGACCACGGCCAGCACGGTATCGGCTCGCAGTCCTGTGGGCCCGGCCCGCTGCCGCGGTACCACCTGCCGGCTCAGCCTGCGGAGTTCTCCTTCTCCTTCCTGCACATCAAGTGACTGACAGGTCGTGGAGTCGCCCGCCGACGGCCGGCTCTTCACTTGTCCGGCCGCGGTCGCGTCCTGTGTCGGGTTCATCCTCATCGGCATGCTCCAGGCCCTCTACGGCCCGCCGGTCCCGGGCCTGCGGGAGCAGTACGGGCTGACCCCGTCAGGCGCGGGACTGGGCCTGAGCCTGCACTTCGCGGGAGGGCTCGCGGGGGTCCTCGCCTTCAACGCCGTGCACGCCCGGATCAGCAACAGGGGGATGGTCGGCGGGGCCGGCCCGGTCTTTCACCGGGGATGCCGGCGTTGATCACCGTGTTACAGAAGGTGGAGAATCTGACGGACCGGGCCACGACCGGCGCGCCGACGAGACCTACAACTACATGAACGGGTCCGCGGGGTGGGGCGACGCCGCCGTCATCGTGCCCTGGCAGACCTACCTCGCCTACGCCGACGAGCATCCGTCCCCGGCCCGGCGGCGGCCTCACCCACGCCGCCGCCCGCCTGCGCACCCCGTACGGCCTGGCCGTCTCGTCCTGGCGCATCGCCGACGGTGACATCACCGTGGAGGCGGTCGTCCCGCCCAACACCATCGCCCATGTGACGCTGCCCGGCGGGAACCCGATCACCGTCGGCTCCGGCACCCACCGCTGGAGTGCCCCGCACGCCGACGCCCGCGCCGATTCCGCGCCGCTGACGCTGGACAGCACGTTGGGTGAGGTCGCCGACCGGCCCGGCGCGCTGCGCGTGCTCACCGACGCCATCGTCGGCCATCTGCCCGAACTCGCCGAGCACGTAAAAGCCGGGCTCGGCGCGGCCGCCCAGAACATGACCGTTCGCGAGGCGATCGCGCTGATCCCGGGCGGCGAGCACCTGCCCGCCGAAATCGAGGCCGGATTCGCCCGCCTCAGCGGGGACTGATGGAGGCAGGACTCACGACGTGCCGCCAGCGAGGTCCCGCCCAGCGAGCGCATGATGGGGTCGATGTCGAAGCCCCCTCTCCCGGGTGGAAACGGTCGGCCAGCCACGTCGCCTGGAGCGGCGACGATCAGCAGGAGCTGGACGACCACCTCTCCCGCTGGTTCGGCAAGCCCGCTCACTGATTTCACCTGAGCAACCGAAAGGCCCGTGAGGAGGGGATGGGAGCGCCCCGGCCGAGCGGCTCCGGCTACGGCTCGGCGATAGTGCGATGATGCTTTTTTCATATCCTATGTATATATTTGTGCCATGTCGTCGTCACGCCGGGAACCGGGGATCGCTGATGTCGCGCGGCTGGCCGAGGTCTCGGCGCCGACGGTGTCGCGGGTTCTCAACGGTTCGTCCGGGGTGCGGCCGGAGACCGTGGCGCGGGTCATGCGCGCGGTCAAGGAGCTCGACTACAGGCCCAAGGGAGTTGCCCGGACGCTGGTCTCGGGGGCGCGGTCGATGATCGCCGTCATGACGTCGCACCTCAACCGCTACGGGTACGCGGAGGTGCTGGCCGGTATCGAGCAGGCCGCACGCGACAACGGCTATACGGTCGCCGTCTCCGTGATGGAGTCCGAGGGCGATGACGTGGAAGGGGCGATCCGGCGCGCGCTCAGCCAGGAGATCGCGGGCGTCATCGTGATCGACTTCGACGCCCAGAGCAAGCGGGTGATCCACCGCATGCCGAGCTCGGTGCCGATGGTGGGTGTCACCGGGTTCGACGGCCGCCCGGAACACGTGCCGTACGCGGTGATGGACGAGCAGGCCGGCGGATGCCTGGTCACCGACCATCTGCTCGATCTGGGACACGGCACCGTGCACCACGTCACCGAGCCGCCGTTCGGCCGCCCGTCCGGCCGTACGGTCGGCTGGCGCGTCTCCCTGGAGGCTCGCGGAATCGTGCCGCCACCGACCTGGCCGGCCTCGTTCGACCCGCGTAGCGGATACGAGATCGGCCTCGAGCTGGCGCACCGGGACGATGTCACCGCCGTGTTCTGCGCAACGGACGTCATCGCCGCCGCTGTGCTGCGTGCGTTCCACGATGCCGGCGTGGCGCTCCCCCATGACAAGTCGGTGGCGGGGTTCGACAACCAGCCCTTCAGCCAGTTCCTCACCCCCGCCCTGACCACTGTGGAGCAGGACTTCCAGCGCCTGGGCTGGCTGGCGTTCCGGCAGGTGCTGCACCTGCGCGACGGGCAGCGGCAGCCACCCGATCTCGTCGTCAAGCCGGCGCTCGTCGTCCGCGAGTCGGCCGCCCGTCTCCGCCACTGAGATCCCCGTCAGGAGTGTCATGTCAGCGCTACCCGTCCAGCCTTCCCACGCCCTCCTCCAGCCGCTCTCCCTCCCCCAGGCCCGGCTGGTGGACGAGGGATTCTGGGGCCGGCTCCAGAGCGTCAACCGATCGGCCGTCATCCCGCACGCGGTCGAATGGATGGAGCGGCTCGGATGGGTGGCGAACTTCGACCACGCCGCGAGCGGCACCCGGTACGAGCACCGCGGGCGCGAGTTCGCCGACTCGGAAATCTACAAGATCATCGAGGCTGTCTCCTGGGAGCACGCCCGCTCGGGCCCCAGCGCGCTCGACGGAATCGCCGAGGACCTGATCCGGCGCATCGCCGCGGCGCAGGAGCCCGACGGCTACCTGCACACGCTCTTCGGCCGCCCGTGGCAGGCTCCCCGCTACAGCGACTTCACCTGGGGGCACGAGCTGTACTGTTTCGGCCACCTGATCCAGGCGGCGGTCGCGCACCACCGGGCGTACGGCGGCCGTTCCCTGCTGGATGTGGCGGTCCGGCTCGCCGATCACGTCTGCGTCATGTTCGGGCCTGGCAGGCTGAACCGGGTGTGCGGGCACGCCGGGATCGAGGTCGCGCTCGTGGAGCTGTTCCGTACCACGGGTGAGCATCGCTATCTCGACCAGGCCGCGCTGTTCGTCGAGCGGCGCGGCACGGGAACGTTGCCGCTGATCGAGTTCGGGCGAGCCTTCGCACAGGACGACCTGCCGGTCCGCAAGGCCGAGGTGCTGCGCGGGCACGCCGTACGCGCGCTCTACCTGGCCGCCGGGGCGGTCGACGTCGCGGTCGAGACCGGCGACCACGACCTGCTGGAGGCCCTGAAGACGCAGTGGGACAACACCGTCGCCCGCCGGACCTACATCACCGGCGGGATGGGCTCGCATCACATGGACGAGGCCTTCGGCGAGGACTACGTGCTGCCACCGGACCGCTCCTACTGCGAGACCTGCGCGGGCGTCGCGTCCATCATGTTCAGCTGGCGGCTGCTACTGGCCACCGGCGAGCCCCGCTACGCCGACCTGATCGAACGCACCCTCTACAACATCGTCGCCACCTCGCTCGGTGAGGACGGCCGGTCGTTCTTCTACGCCAACACCCTGCACCAGCGCCACCCGAACAGTGAGGTCCCGCTCAACGACGACGGTGTGTGCATCCGCGGCGGCTCCGGCCGGCGTCAAACCTGGTACGAGGTCTCCTGCTGCCCGCCCAACCTGGCCCGCACCCTCGCGAGCCTCGGCGGATACCTGGCCACCACTACGGCCGACGGCATCCAGATCCACCAGTACGCCTCCTCCGCCCTCGGCACCGTCGTGGACGGAGAGCCGTTCGAGTTGGCCGTCGCCACGGACCACCCATACAGCGGTGTGGTGACGATCACCGTACGAAAGGCGCCGCCCCGACCGGTGTCGATCAGACTCCGCGATCCGGAGTGGTCTGCCGACACCCGGCTCAGCCTCAACGGCGAACCTATCGATCGGACCACCGACGCCACCATGGTGCTGACCAGGACATGGCACGCAGGCGACACCCTGAAGCTGACCCTCGACATGCGGCCACGGGTCACCCGCCCCGACCACCGCATCGACGCGATCCGCGGCTGCGTGGCGGTCCAACGCGGGCCCGAAGTGCTCGCCCTGGAGTCGATCGACCTGCCGGCTTCATGGGAACTGGAGGACGCGACGCTGATGCCGGGCACAATCACCGCGGCGAACCAATCCATCGCGGCCACCGTCCGGCACCACCGATCCGGCGAAGCCCACACCGTACCCCTGATCGCCTACCGTGCGTGGGCCCGCCGCGGCCCGTCAGCCATGCGCATCTGGATCCCGGAAGCGTCCGGCCCTGGCGAAACCATGCCTGCGCCAAAGGTCTGAACCGTGTGCGGGACTGTACGGTTTTCGACCTCGGGCGGGACTAGCGTGACCGGCACTGACTGGGCCCCTCCCCGGTCAGTCGCTGCGCATCGACGAAGCAGCGGCCCTTCCCCTCGCCGCTGGTTGTGTTGTCCGGCCGGCTGATAGCGGTACTACGGCCGCCTCCGACGCCCACCCGGCACGACGCCCACTTCCCGAGACCATCGGTTATAGGACGCGACGCTCCGGCAACACCCATCTCCGCAGGTGGCCGGGCCGGGGAGGGCCTCCCCAGTTCCCGCCGCCACTATTGATGCGTTCCGCGCCCCAAACGCCGGGGAGTCCCTAACGGCTGCCTTCCAGGATCTTCACCGCGTCCATGGCCTTCGCCCCGATTTCGAGAGGCTCGGCACTCCCTCGTCCCTCGGGATGGCGGTTGCGCGGGTCCCTGCGTGATCGGCGTCCCGAGGTGTACCAGCCCATCGGCCGCCAGGAGTGGTGATGGCCTCCTCCTGCTCTACGGTCAAGCGGAGGTTCCGATGACGCCCGCGCCGAAAATTGCTGTCGACCATCTCGGGATCACGGTGCCAGACCTCGATGAGGCAATCGCGTTCTTCGTCGACGTGTTCGGATTCGACGTAGTCCTCCAAGCGGGGCCGTACGACGACTTCGGGTACGTGTGGCCGGGGAACGACGGACCCGAGAAGGCGTCGCTTCAGCTGGCGGTGCTCAAGCTCGGCGAGACGCTCGCGGCGCGAGACGACATCAAGGTCCTGGCCCCGGTACAGGTTGAAGGGGGCGGTCCGCTCGACGGCCTGATCTGGTCCTACTCCCTGACCTCGTTCGGGGTTGTCATCGAGCTCATCCGATGGCGGCCGGGACTGGCGTACGAGGCGACAAGCACGCATCATCGACTCGTGCCGCCCCCGTGGCTCCGCGACGCAGTGACCCCGTAGCGCCGGCACTATGGCCGCCGGACCTGCAGGCGGCGTGACGCTGCCCGCCAAGCCGAACTCGCCCTCACTTCATCGGGTGAGGTGAGCCGGCTCCGACCGCAAATCCAAGCTGACCAATGCTTGAGGTCAGGCCCGGGACAGTGCCGCGCGGGAGCCGCCCCGTCATTCCCAACTGTGGGCGTCAGAGTGCGTCACCGCAGGTGCCGGCCCGCCGGGCATGCTTCGAGGGCGTCGGCGCTGAGACCCGATCAGCGGATCGTCAGGTGTGAGTCGGCTGATCCTTGGGCGGTTGAACGCGCGGGCCGGGCCCTCAATATCCCCGCAGCGCCGGTGACCAAGAGGCAGCACACGATCGGGACGATCAGGGCGATTCGGAGAGTCGTGACCTGGGCGATGAGTCCGATGATTGAGGGTCCTGCGAGGAACCCGCAGTACCCGAACGCCGCCACCCTCGAGACGTAGGTCGAAGAGTGGCGTGGATCTACGTTCCCGGCCGCGGAGAACGTGAGGGGCACAGTGCCCGCGATGCCGAGCCCGGCGAGGGTCCAGCCCAGGATGGCCGTAAGGGGATTGTTGCTCAGGATGGCCAGACCGAGTCCGGCTGCGGCGAGAATGGTGGCGGCCCGGCAATACCTGCTGGGACCGACGCGTGCGACCACCCGGTCTGCGATGAGACGCACGCCCAGCATGCCAACGGAGAAGGCTCCGAAGGCGAGGGCGGCCACGTTGGGTGCGGCTCCGATGACGTTGCGCAGGTGCAGGTTGGACCAGTCGTAGGCCGCCCCTTCGGCGGTGAACAGTGCGAAGGCGACCAGTCCCAGCACGATGATTCGCCTGTTCCTCAGTGTCGGCTGGCCCGCGGGTTGGTCCTCGGTGGTGGCGTGGCGGGGCGCTGTGGGTAGCCAAGGGGCCAGGCACAGGCTGAGGGTGACGGTCGCGGCCGCGGTCCCGACGAGCAGCCACCTGACATCGACACCTGCCTGCAGCACGGCGCTGCCCAGGAGGGCCGCCAGCAGGCCTCCGGCCGAGAACCAGGCGTGGAAGGAGATGATGATGGGTCGGCCGATCTTGCGTTCGAGCGCCACGGCCAAGGCGTTCTGCGAGGCGTCGAAGATGCCGTTACAGGCGCCGAGGACCACGGCGGCCGCCAACAGCTCAGGCCAGGCGCGAGCAGCGGCCGGTCCGAGAGCCGACAGGCCGAAGGCCACACCTCCGCAGATCAGGACTCGACGTTCCCCAAAGCGCGACATCAGTCGTCCCGAGACGGACATGGCCGCGAGGGAGCTCAGTCCGAGGACCAGCAGCGTCAGCCCTACTCGCCCGTACGAGAGGGTCATCCGATCCTTGATCGACGGGATCGACACGGCCCATACTCCGAGCACGAAGCCCAGGATGAGAAAGTTGGGCGTCAGAGCGACTCGCTGCTGCGCCAACGACGGCATCGGCTTCTCCCAGAAGAACGGGGCTGGGGCGGGTGGTCAGAGACGTCCGGCGCTTGAGGCGGGGCCGCTCCCGGACGCCCGCGGCGCTGAGGGGCGGGCCAAGGCCGCCAGGAGCGCCCGATCGGCCCAGTCCGGCTTCGGCCGGACGACCTGACGCTGCAACACCGCCACCTCATGGCGGAGCACCATGATCTCGACATCCTTGGATGCCTGGCCACGTCCCAGCAACACCAGCCAGCCGAACACCCGAATCAGAGTCAGATACAGCAGACGAACCGACACAGACCGCGATCTTGCCCGCGAGGCGTCTGGGGGTCAAAGCCCCAGATCAAGCACCACGCGATGAGTTATGAAGCGGTATACGATGCGACCATGTCGAGCGATGACCTCGGCCACTGCCTCGTCATGGCTCGGGTCTCGGGGAGGGCGCTGGCTTCTGCGCGGATCACGCCTGCTTCATGCTGATCTGCTTGAGCACGGGCTGCGGACCTGTCGCAGCAATCAGTGACCTCGTTCCCGGCCGAGGAAGCACGACAGGAGTCGCCTGAAGTCGTGCGGGTGCTCGAGCGCTGGCACGTGCCCGCATCGGCCGAGCACGTGCAGACGGACATCGGCCAGGTGTTCGAGCAGGGGCAGGGCTGCCGTCCCGAGCGGGGTGACTCGGTCCTCGGCGCCGTGGACGAGCAGCACGGGCGCGCGGACCCCTGCCAGCGTTTGCGCCGAGAGGGTGAGCTCGTCGGCCCAACGTGCCCTGGGTGGAGGGAACAACGACGCGAATGCGGCCGCCCCCGCTCGCATCGCAGCTGCACGGGCAGCGACGGCCGACTCGGTCACGAGCGCTTGGTCGAGGACGAGGCGACTCAACATGTCTCGTGCCCCGAGCGGGCCGGCGGGGGCGGCCCAGATCGCGTCGAGCTCGGCGGACAGCGGCGCCCCGGGGGCGCCCATCGTCGAGACCGCCACGACACGGGTGACCTGCTGGGGACGCGCGGCCGCCAACGCCAGGGCCACGGCACCGCCCATGGAGTGGCCCACCACGGCGTAGTGCTCGACACCGAGAGCATCCATCAGGCCCGCGGCCTGCTCCGTCCACAGCCGGAGCCCACCCCTGGAGCCCGCCGGGATTGGTGTACGGCCGAACCCCGCCTGGTCAGGAGCCACCAGGTGCCAGGACGTGCCCAGCGCCTGGGCCGTCGTCGCCCAGGCGCCGGATCCGGTCGTACCGGGTCCGGAGCCGTGCAGCATCAGCACCGCGGGCCCAGTGCCGCTCTCCAGGACGTGGACGGGAGAGCCGTCGACTATGACGGTCCGAAGTGCCATCACCGGGACAGGTCAGGTGTGCTCATGCCGATGCGGAGTTGATGGACTTCGAAAAGACCTCCATCATCGCCCTGCCGAATTGCGGCATGTCGGGCCACCCCCGGCAGGAGACGAGGTTGCCGTCCACGACGTCGGGAGCGTCGATGACCGTCGCGCCCGCGTTCTCCATGTCACCGGTGATGGGGGGGAAGCACGCCGTCTTTCGACCCTTCAGCAGCCCGTACACAGCTGGCACCTGCGCGCCGTGGCACACCAGCGCGATCGGGAGGTTGCGCGCGAAGAAGTGCTCGGTGATGCGCCTGACGTCGGCGTCGACCCGGATCCACTCGGGGGCGCGTCCCCCAGGGATGATGAGGGCGTCATAGCGCTCGACGTCGACCTCGGCCCAGGGCACGTCGACCGGCAACTTTCGGCCGTTCTTCTCCACGTAGGCGTCGGAGTTGGGGTCGAACTCGTGGATGACCAGCTGAACGTCACGCATCGTCCGTGACGAGACGTCAACGTCCCAGCCGCCCTCCTGCACGCGATAGTAGGGATACATGGTGTCGAGCTCCTCGGCGGCGTCGCCGGTCAGGAGCAGCGCTCTGGGCACCTGCTTCTCCTCGCATCTGAGGCGGGTGAGGTGGATCCGATCCGATCCGATCCGATCCGATTGCGTCAGCATTCCTGGGCCCAGCCCCGCCCGTCAAGCCTTTACCGCCATTCCGTCCGCATCCTTGACGTCATCGAACAATCGTCGGAACCGCTCGCCGGACAGCAGAATGTGCCGACGCATGGCGTAGGCGGCGGCGTCGGGGTCACGCGCGGCGATCGCGGCCAGAACTTCTTCGTGCTCGGCCATGGCCAAGTGAGTGACCTGGGTGTCGTGGAGAAGCCGGAACAGGTGCACGTGCGTGTGCAGGCGAGCGAGCGCTTCGCGGATGACCTCGTTCTCCGCGCTCAGGGCGACGAGATCGTGAAAAGCGGCGTCGCGTAGCCCGAAGGCGCCATAGGCCATGAGCCCGTCGCCCCCCTCCAGCTCCGCCATCTCCTCCAGCAGTCGTCGCAGACCGGCCACCTGCTTCGGGGATGCGCGTTCGGCGGATCTGCGCGCCGCTGCCGGCTCGAGGAGCAGGCGGACCTCAAGCATGTCCTCGAATCGGTGACGGGTGATTTGGGGGGGAATGCGATAGCCGGCATGGGGCACACGCACGACCAGGCCCTCGGCCTCCATGCGGTTCAGAGCGTCTCGGATCGGCGTCTGCGAGACCCCCAGCTCTCGCGCCAGGGCGTCGATCGTGACGCGGGAGCCAGGCTCGATCCGTAGCGACATCAGCTGTCCGAGCAGCGTGTCGTACACCTCGTCGGCAAGCCGGCCGCGAGATCTTCCCGGTGGCATTCCGGCCGTCATGGCCCCACGGCGCCGCGCGATCATCGCCTCGTCGTCCATCGTGACATGAGGTCCTTTCTTGCGTTTTCGGGAACCTGTTGACATCGGTCGCAACGCTGCGGGATGTTGACGCCCCCACTCAGATCGTATAGGAAAGGTGACGGATGTCAGCCATCCTTCACCCATCGGGGAACCGCCCGCCATCGCTCCGCGATCAGTTGGAGCTCCCATGAGCATGCTCGACGTCCTTCTCGGTTCGCCACCGGGCCGCACAAGGGCCGAAGGACTGCTCGACTGCCTGAAGCCCCATGACGTCGTGGCGTACTCGTGACGCCGGTCTGCGGGTCAGCCCCTGCGACAGCCGGCAACACGCCTGAACACCCCAGCAACTGCTCGGCGAAGCACGCGGCAGGGCTCCAGAAGTCCCCACCCAGAAAGCAGGCAAGAAGATGCGGTATCCAAAGCGAATAGGACGACTGTCCGTTCCCGGTCGAAAGGTGCAGCTGGCGACGGCGGCCATGTTAGCGGCCACGACCGTGGCGGCTTGCGGCGGCGACACGCAGGCGAGCGCCCCCAAGGCACCGGCGACCATCCCGGAGCTCACCAAGGACCCGCTGACCCTCAGCTTCATCTGGTTCGACTGGCCCCCCGCCCACGCGCTGGAAGACTTCGCGAACGCGGAGTACACCAAGGAGCGGTCGAACGTGACCATCAAGGTCAACACCGTGCCGAACGCGAACTGGCACGACGCGATGTTCACCCAGTTCGCAGCACACAAGACCGACTTCGACATCCCGATCCTGGACTCGCAACACATCGGCGAGGCCGTGACGAACGGCAACATCCTCGACATCACCGACTTCGTCAAGAAGAACATCGACGTCAAGGCCTACAACCCGTACCTCCTGGCGGCCTACGGCCAGTTCCCCCAGGCGGAGACCGGGAAGCGCGACGAAAACGCCCCCCTGTACGGACTGCCGCTGCTCGGCGACACCTGGACGATGATCTACCGCAAGGACCTGATCGGCGACAAGCCACCGCAGACCTGGGACGAGATGATCTCAGTCGCCGAGAAGTGCCAGGCGGACCACCCTGGCGTCAGCGGGCTGGCTTTCCACCAGGCCAACGGCTCCGACGCCGCGGCCGTAACCTACAACACGGTCAACGGCGTCTACGGCGGCAACCTCTGGGACTCCAAGAAGCGCAAGATCCAGGGCGTCCTCAACGACACTGCGGGCCAGGAGGCGATGGACGTCCTGGTCAACAAGATGAAGCCGCTGACCGCCAAGGGCTCCGGCAACTGGTTCATCGACGAGGTGAACGCGGCGGTCGCCCAGGGCAAGGCATGCATCGCGTTCAACTGGATCGCCGCGAGCGGCGGCCTGCTTGACCCGAAGCAGTCGACGCTCGGCACCACGCGGGAGCAGATTCTCGACAAGCTGGGTTTCGCCCCGCTGCCGAGCCAGAAGACGAACCTGGTGCCTCTCGGCGGCATGGGGATGCACGTGTCGGCCTACTCCTCCAAGACGAACCAGGCGGAGGCCCTGAACTTCATGAAGTGGTTCGAGCGGGCTGACATCCAGAAGAAGTGGGCCGCCGCTGGTGGCGTGCCATCGCGTACGGACGCCCTGGAGTCGCCCGAGTTCCTCAATGCCCAGCCGTTCAACCAGGTGTACACCGACTCGGTTCCGCGGATGCGGGACATGTGGAACGTGCCCGAGTACGCGCGCCTCGTCGACATTGAGAACACCAACGTGAACGCGGCTCTCAACGGCGCGAAGAAGCCGAAGGATGCGCTCGACGACATCGCCAAGGAGCAGCAGGGCGTGCTCGACTCCAGCAGCCGCAAGGGCGGCGGCGGACTGTGAGTGACCCCGTCCCTCTGACGACCGACCACCCCGGGCAGGTGGCGTCCGCGACGCCGCCTGCACCGGGTCGGTCCCGCCGCTTGAGCGACCGCTGGCTCGCCGTGGCCTTCATCTCCCCCGCGTTGCTGCTGTTGCTCGCAATGTCGGTGTTCCCGTTGCTGTGGGCGTTGTACCTGTCTTTCACCGACTACTCGGCCACCCGCGGGGGGCCCGCCCATTTCATCTGGTTCGAGAACTTCACCGCCATCCTGACTTCGGCGCAGGTCCACCTGAGGGCCTTGACGACGTTGATCTACGTGATCGGCGCGGTCACCCTGCAGACCGTGCTCGGTTTCGCCATCGCCTACCTGATCTCACGGCGTACGCACGGGCGAGGACTGCTGACCACTCTGTTCCTGGTTCCGATGATGCTGTCGCCCGTCGTGGTCGGGCTGTTCTGGCGATTCATGCTCGACGCGCAATTCGGCGTGATCAACAGCATGCTCGGCTCGCTCGGCCTGGGGCAGGTGGAGTGGCTCACCCGGCAGCGAACGGCATTGATTTCCCTGATCGTGGTCGACACCTGGCAATGGACGCCGTTCATCATGCTCATCGCACTTGCGGGCCTTACCGCGGTCCCCAAGTACTTGTACGAGGCCGCCTCGATCGACCGGGCGTCCGAGTGGTTCCGGTTCCGCACCATCACTCTTCCGCTGGTGTGGCCGCTGCTCCTCATTGCCGTGTTGTTCAGGGCCATCGAGGCCTTCCGGCTGTTCGACCTCGTCTACATCCTCACCAGCGGAGGTCCGGGGGTCTCCACCGAGACGTTGTCGTTCCACGTCTACAAGGTCGCGTTCCTGGGCTTCAACACCGGAACCGCCTCGGCGTACGGGATCCTCATGGTCCTCGTCGTCATGGTCCTCACGCAGCTCTACCTGCGCTACTTGAACAAGCTCAAGGAGGACTGATGGCCGTCTCCGTCGACGAGGCCGTGTCCACAGGTCCTGCCCGGGATCACACGCCCCCCGCGCGTCGCTTCGGCGGCCGGGGCCGCTCCGTGCTGGAGGTCGCGCTGCTGACCGTGCTGGCCGTCGTGATGCTCTTTCCGGCGCTGTGGATGATCGAGACGTCCATCAAGGAGAACCGGGACGTCTACGCCATCCCGGCCAAGTTCTTCGACTTCAAGGTCACTATGGACCATTTCAAGGACGTGTTCGTCGCCTCCGGCGGCGGTCGCTCGGCCTTGTCCGTCTCGTTCCTCAACTCCGTCGTGGTCGCCGGGGTCTCCACGGCGCTGGCCACCGTGCTGGGGGTCCCGGCGGCCTGGGCCTACTCACGCTTCGCTGTGAAGGCCAAGAAGGACCAACTGTTCTTCATCCTGTCCACCCGCTTCATGCCGCCCGTGGTGGTCGTGATCCCGATCTTCCTCATGTACCGCCAAGTCGGACTCATCGACACCAAGCTCGGCCTGATCCTCATCTACGCCGCGTTCAACGTCCCGTTCACGATCTGGATGATGAAGGGGTTCGTCGACGAGGTGCCCGCAGAGTACGAGGATGCCGCCATGCTCGACGGCTACACCCGCTTGCAGGCGTTCTGGCGATTCACCCTTCCCCTGCTCCTGCCCGGCATCGCCGCGACGGCGGTCTTCGCACTCATCTTCTCGTGGAACGAGTTCGTGTTCGCCATCTTCCTTACCTCCAGCGACGCCGTGCGGACGGCCCCACCCGCCATCGCCGGCCTCATCGGTGGAACCACTGTGGACTGGGGTCTCGTGGCCGCCGCCTCCGTAGTGTTCGCCCTACCGGTGCT
Organism: Nonomuraea sp. B19D2; assembly: GCF_040137845.1. Classification (NCBI taxonomy): domain Bacteria; kingdom Bacillati; phylum Actinomycetota; class Actinomycetes; order Streptosporangiales; family Streptosporangiaceae; genus Nonomuraea; species Nonomuraea sp. B19D2. Next base: position 86,930 of record NZ_JBEFAK010000024.1, read on the forward strand.
CGTCTTCGCCTACCTGGTGCGCAAGCACCTCGTCGCCGGTGTGACGCTCGGGGCGGTGCGACGCTGATGGCGGGCATCGAGGTGACCGCCCTGCACAAGCGCTACCCGGACGGGACGGTCGCAGTTGATCACGTGGACCTGTCCATCGGCGACGGCGAGCTGTTCGTGATGCTCGGCCCTTCGGGTTGCGGCAAGACGACCACGCTGCGGGCCATAGCCGGCCTGGAGAGACAGACGACGGGCGACATCCGCATCGGCGACACGCTGGTCAACGACCTGCCGCCCGCCGAGCGCGACATCGCCATGGTGTTCCAGTTCTACGCTCTCTACCCGCATCTGAGAACCCGCGACAACCTGGCGTTCCCCCTGCGGGCCGAGGGACTGCCCAAGCAGGAGGTGCGCGAGCGGGTCGACGAGGCCGCCCGGCTGATGCGGCTCGGTCCGCTCCTGGACCGGCGACCGCACCGGCTGTCCGGCGGGGAGCAGCAGCGCGTCGCGCTTGCTCGCGCCCTGGTGCGACGGCCGCGCGCATTCCTCATGGACGAACCTCTCACCAATCTGGACGCGGAGCTGAGGGCGGACATGCGCACGGAGATCAAGCACCTGCAGGGGGAGCTAGGGACGACGATGGTCTACGTCACCCACGACCAAGTCGAGGCGATGTCGCTCGGTCACAGAATCGCCATCCTCAACAAGGGCCGCGTCGAGCAGATCGGCACGCCGCTGGAAGTCTACGACCGTCCGGCGAGTCTTTTCTGCGCCGCATTCATCGGCTCCCCGCCGATGAACCTGATTGAGGCTGAGGTGGCCGACGGGAAGCTGCGCAGTCAGGGCGGACTGGTCCTCACGCCACCGCCAAACCTGCCGCGCGACCGTCGCCTGGTCGCAGGCGTGCGGCCGGAGGCGCTGGAAGTCACAGAACCAGGGGCGGAACGTTCGGTCCCGGCCCGCGTGGTCTCGGCGGAGTGGCTGGGCGACGAAATCATCTACGTGGTTGACCACGGCGGCCAGCGCGACGTACGGGTTCGGATGCCACCGGCTGTCCGTTTCTCTGCTGACGCACCGGTCGGGCTGCGGCACACCGGCGGCCCCCCGCCGGTCTACGACGTGAGCACGGAAGAGCTGGTGGCCTGATGGGAACCGTGGCAGTGCACGGGCTGTGCAAGTCCTTCGGTAAAGTCCAGGCCCTGGACGGGGTGACGCTGGACGTGCCGGACGGCTCGTTCTTCGTCGTGCTCGGGCCCTCCGGGGCAGGCAAGACGACGACCCTGCGAGCGATCGCCGGCCTTGAGAAGCTTGACGCCGGGTCGGTGCATCTGGACGGGAGGGACGCGACCGGTGACGCCCCGGCCGCACGCGACCTGGCCATGGTCTTCCAGAACTACGCCCTCTACCCGCGACACACGGCGTACGAGAACATCGCTTCGCCGCTGCGGGCACGCCGCTGTTCTTCGAGCGAGATCGCTGCCGCCGTCGAGCAGATGTCGAGCCTGCTGCACATCGAACGTCTGCTGCAGCGTCGTCCCGCGCAGTTGTCGGGCGGTGAGATGCAGCGTGTCGCCCTGGCCCGGGCGCTGGTCCGTCGTCCGCGCGCGTTTCTCATGGACGAGCCGCTGACGAACCTCGACCTCAAGCTCCGCGTCGAGATGCGCACCGAGCTCACCCGCATCCACCGGAGCCTCGGAGCAACCTTCATCTACGTGACCAACGACCAGGTCGAGGCCCTGTCCATGGCCGACCAGGTCGCGGTCCTCAAGGAGGGGAAGGTGCAACAGGTCGGAACGCCGACTGAGGTGTACGAGCGTCCAGCCAACCAGTGGGTCGCAGGCTTCGTCGGGAGCCCGCCGATCAGCCTGCTCGCCTGCCACGCCGAGGGAGATCGTCTGGTCGGGGCGGAAGGCTGGACGCTGCCGCGGCCCCGCTGGACCACGGCTGAGGACGGTCGTCCGCTGCTGCTGGGCCTGCGCGCAGAGGACCTGTCCGTCGAGCAGCGTGGGGACGCGTCGTTGTCGGGTGAGCTCTACGGCCTTGAGCCGCTCGGTGACCGAACGGTGGTCGACGTCCGAGTGGGGACGGAGATCCTCAAGGTCAAGGCACGACCCACCGTCACCGGCACGCCGGGCGAGCGGCTGCATGTCACGGTCGACCTGGACCGTGCGCACCTGTTCGATGCGGGCACCGGGCTGGCGCTGTCCGAGGCCGGGAGGTAACCGCGCAGGGCGGCGACGTCAACATGCGCCCGCACGTGGCAAGCGCGCCTCGGCGGACCGTCACCGGTGAGCACGGCCTGACGACGCTGAAGCAGCCATGGCCCGAGAAGGCGATCGGTGGCGCGGGGCGTCGCCCTGCAGCCAGGGCCAAGGCCACGTTCGACCCGCTCGGCAACCTCGACCCCGACGAGGTCGTGTGACCCGTTCGTCAACGCGCGTGGCGCGATCGCTGAGGTCACGCTGGACATCACCAAGAACATCACAGGAGGCGACGCAATGAGTGACCCGATGAACGTCCTGGCCCCCGAGCACCGGCGGCTCCGGATTGGCGACGCCTGGCGCGACGCCGCCAGCGGAGCCACCTTTGTCGTCGAGGACCCGGCCACCGGCAAGACCATCGCCGAGGTGGCGGACGCCGACGTCGTTGACGGGCTCGCCGCTCTGGACGTGGCGAGCAAGGCAATGGCGGAGTGGGCGGCGACCCCGCCGCGAAAACGGTCAGAGTTGTTGACCGCGACGTACCGGGCACTGACCGAGCGATCCGAGGAGGTCGCCCGGCTGATAACGCTCGAGATGGGCAAGCCGCTCGCCGAGGCTCGGGGAGAGGTAGCCTACGGCGCCGAGTTCTTCCGTTGGTTCGCCGAGGAGGCGGTGCGCGTCGAGGGGCGCTACAACACCGCTCCCGCTGGTGGATATCGCATCCTCACCGTGCCGAAGCCGGTCGGACCGTGCGTCTTCGTGACGCCCTGGAACTTTCCGTTGGCCATGGGTGCCCGCAAGATCGCTCCTGCGCTGGCGGCGGGCTGCACGACGATCACCAAGCCGGCAGCCCAGACGCCACTCACCATGCTGTTCCTGGCCCGCATCATGGAGGAGGTCGGCGTTCCCCCGGGCGTCGTCAACGTCGTGACAACCAAGCGCGCCGGCGAGGTGGTCTCAGCACTGCTAGCCGACCGTCGGACCCGCAAGCTTTCGTTCACCGGGTCGACCGAGGTCGGGCGCGTGCTGCTACGACAGGCGGCGGACAACGTGCTGCGCACCTCCATGGAACTGGGCGGCAACGCGGCCTTGATCGTGTGTGCCGACGCGGACCTGGACGTCGCGCTCGACGGTGCCATGGTGGCCAAGATGCGCAACATCGGGGAGTCCTGCATCGCGGCCAACCGAATCTACGTCGAGGAGCCGGTGCGCGAGGAGTTCACGGCGCGCTTCGCCAAGCGGATGGGCGCGCTCTCGGTGGGCCATGGTCTCGACGACGGCGTGGACGTCGGGGCGTTGATCGACGAGGCCTCGGTCACCAAGATCAACGAGCTCGTCGCCGACGCGGTCAATCGCGGCGCCCGTGTCCTGGTGGGCGGCGAGCGTCCGGATCGGCCGGGGTACTTCTACCCGCCTACGGTCCTCGTCGACGTGCCCGAGGACGCGCGGATGCTGGAGGCGGAAATCTTCGGCCCGGTGGCGCCGATCATCTCGTTCACGTCCGACGACGAGGTGATTGCGAAGGCCAACGACACCGAGCACGGCCTGGTCGGATACGTCTTCACCCGTGACCTCCAGCGGGCGCTCCGGTTCACCGAGGGGCTGGAGACGGGGATGGTCGGCATCAACCGTGGTCTGATCTCGGACCCGTCAGCTCCGTTCGGAGGCGTGAAGCAGTCCGGGATCGGCAAGGAGGGGTCGCACGAGGGCATCCTTGAGTACCTCGACGTCACCTACGCGGCGATCGACCTACCGTGACCGGCCTGCTGCTGCGGGTGCCCGCCGGGGATCACCGCGCCCTGCTCACACATGACCTGACCGGCCTCCACCCGTGGGGCGGGACCCGGGCCATGGTCGGCACGAATCCGCCGGCACCCGGGGACGCCATCGACTCCGCCGGTGTGCGCGCCACAGACGCGGCCGCGTCGGTGGCTGGCGCGATCAGCCCTTTCGGCGGTCCCAAAGGCTACGCCCTCGGGCTCATGACCGAGGTGCTGGTCGCGACCTTGACTCGTACCGCCCTTGGCGACGATGTCCGCCGGACCCTCGACCCGACTGACCCGCCCACCAAGGGCGACGTCTTCATCGCGATGGACCCGAGGGCGCCCGGGCACGACCGAGTCTGGGAGCCCGGCGCGCGCCTGCGCCACCCGGCAGCCAACCTTGCCGACGCCGTCCCGGTCTCGCAGGTGACCTGGACGTCCGCCCAGCAAATCACCGCCGACGTTCCAGAGAGGCACTGACATGCTTGAGACCGTCCGCGGACCACGCCAGCTGATAGTGGGCGAAGGGGTCGCGCAGAACATCCCACGAGTGGTGGCCGAGTGTGGCTCGCGAGTCCTCATCGTGACCGACCGGGTTCTTCTGGGGCAGCCGGGCGTGGCCGAGATCGTGGCCGCCGTGCGGGAGAAGGTCGAAGTCGTCGGGGTGTTTGCCGACGCGACTCCGGACGTGCCACTCGACGATGTCGCCCTGGCCGTCTCGGCCGCCGCAGAGGTGGACGCCGACGTGATCCTCGCCATCGGGGGTGGCACGGTGATCGACCTCGCCAAAATCGTCGGCGTCATCCGGCGCCACGGTGGGACACCGCGCGACTTCTACGGCGAGTCGAAGGTGCCGGGGCCGACGATTCCTCTCGTCGCCGTCCCGACGACGTCAGGCACCGGCTCCGAGCTCACGCCCGTCTCGGTGTTGACCGACCCGGACCGCGAGCTGAAGGTGGGGGTCTCCAGCGTCCACATCGTGCCCGACTTCGCCATCGTCGACCCCGAGCTCACCTACACCTGCCCTGCGACCGTCACTGCCCACTCCGGCATCGACGCGTTTTGTCACGCGGTGGAGAGCTACACCGCGCGACCCCGGGCCCACGGACCGCGCGACCTGGTGAAGCAGGTCTTCCTCGGCCGCAACCCGATCACCGATCACTACGCGCTCCTGGCCGCGGAGCGGATCGCCCGCAGCTTGCCCCAAGTCGTCAGGGACGGAGGCGACAAGGACGCGCGCGCGGACATGTCCTATGGGTCCATGCTGGCCGGGCTCGCATTTTCCCACGCAGGCAACGCGGCTCCGCACGCCCTCCAGTACCCCATCGGCGCAGCCACCCACACGCCGCACGGCCTGGGCGTCGGGCTGCTGCTGCCCTACGCGCTGGACGCGGCCAGGGATGCCATCGGCGACCGGTTGGCCATCCTCGCCGGGGTGTGCGGGCTCGACGTGACCTACGCCTCGGATGCCGAGGCCGCAGATACGTTCCTCACATGGCTCGACGGGCTCCTTGCCGACATCGGCATCCCTGCCACCTTGGCGGACATCGGCGTGGCACGCGCCGACCTCCCGCGCTTCGCGGAGATGGCCAGTGGCGTCACCCGCTTGATCCAGAACCATCCAGGCCCGACCGACACCGCCAGCCTGACCGCGATCCTCGAAGCGGCCTGGATCGGGGACCGGACCCGACACGTCCTGACTCCGGAGCAGAGATAGTGACGGGCCTTTCACATGACGACGAGTTCCCTGCCCCACCCTGGGTATCGGAATTGTCGGCTACGCCTTAATGGGTGCCACCCATTCCCAGGCCTGGCGCACAGCTGCGCGCCCACCAGGCCCGCCACGGCCGCTTTCCAGCGATTTATGCCGCGTGCGCGACCGGGTTCGCGAGGTCCTGGGGCCGTCGCCGGTGGTGACCTTCGCCTTATGGCGGGTGGCCATTTTGGAGACGGTGGACTGGTGCTTGAGGGCCAGCGTCTTCAGCATCGACACCTCGGCGTGCCAGCGCAGCGTGCACAGCCGCCAGGCGTCCTTGGCGAGCAGGTAGTAGTTCACGACGCTGCGATACTCGGCTCCGTAAACCCGCACGATGTCGTAATCGTCCAGGTTCTGGAGCCGCGGCCAGTAGCACGGTCTTCCGTGTTTCCGGTAGCGGGCGCACTGGGCCCTGACCACGTCCGGAGGCACTTTCAGCGCGATCTTGCCATTGGACGACCGGCGGCCATTGCTGATCTTCGTGCTGGAGTGCTGGGCGGTGATGTCATAGCCGAGGAACCGCGCCCGCGGGCTGCGGGCGTGCGTGATGAGGGTCTTGTCCTGGTTGAGTTAAGTCCGAGGGTCTCCCGGAGGAACCGCGCCAGCTTCGCCTTGATCTCCTCGGCTTCGGCCTTCGGCCCGGTAAAACCCAGTATGTGGTCGTCCGCGTATCTTACGTACTTCAGACGGCGGCAACCGGGGTCCATCGGGTCGGTTGAGGGGAGCGTGCGCATTTCCAGCGCGAGACGCCGGGCCTCCGCCCGGTCCCCGCGCCGCCGCGCTCTCCTGAGCAGGGCGTCGGCCTGCCGGTAGGCGGTATTGGCGGCCCGCGTCGCCCCCCGCGTGTACTGCGGGATCAGTTCCCGCTCGACGAACTCGTCGAGCTTGTGCAGGTAGATGTTGCTGAGGATCGGGGACACCGTGCCGCCCTGCAGAACTCCGCTGAGCCCCCAAGCAGGTCATCGACCTGAAACCTGCAGCACGCTGACCAGCCCGAACATCACCGCCTAGAGAAACGCCCTCCAGGCGGCCACACCCATGTCAGCCCAGTTCAGAGCCCACATTCGGACCTCCATCTCGCTGAATTACGCGGAACGCGGGGTTAACGAAGCTGTCAACGGCCCATCGCTGATCGATCGCCTCTCCACACGCTCGGATACTTTCGCGCCGGACCCCACCATGCTCGGCATGCTGGGGTCCACTTGCCTGACGTGCCTTAACGGCCGTCATGCGGCTGACCAGCAAGTTCGTTCGACAACCCAGATAACGACGGGACCTCCTTCGTCGGTCCCACGCCATCGAGCATCTCTGGTGACGGCGAACGACTGCTGTAGCACCCAGAAAAGCATGCCGACCTCGGATATGGCGCGAGGAACAGCATGTCAGCACTGAGTTCCTCGGAAGTTGTTCCCATGCCCCGGCTGCTCCAGGTACGCGGCGACCTGGAGCAGCCGGGCCCCACGCCCATAGGCGGGGCGATCTGCGCGCCGATTCGGGTGCTCAAATCATGAACGCCATCTGCAAACGGATCATCAGCACCGCTCATACCGATTCATGGACGCAGATCTGTTGGGCAGCGGCTGCTCGGTGGCTGCTCGTACAAGTTCGATCGGCCGTGCAGCCCGAGCCTCTCCATCGAAGCCGGGTCCATAAGGCCGCGCCGAGGGAGAGGATTTATCCGCACATAATGCCGATAGTCAAGAACGCATGGTTGCTCGACGGTTGCTCGCGTGTGCGCGTTACAGCACGGCACCCATGGGCACAGGCCGACACGACACCGGGAAGAATCCCGGCCCTAACAATACAAAACAACACTCGGCGGCACCGAGCGACGCCAATCGAGCCGACTCATAATCCGTGGGTCGTGGGTTCAAGTCCCACCCGCCCTACATCTCCAGAACAGCCAAAACCTCGCCTGACCTGCACTGTTGTGCTAGGGCGGGGGTTCTTCGTGTCCGGCTGTCTACGGCTCTCCGCGACCCAGCGTGAGCAGGTTCAGCCGGGCCGACCGCGCCGGACGGCCTTGATCACACATCCGGCACAGCTCGGCAGGGCGCATTCGGGTTCATGTTTGGAGTTCTGGGGGAATCGCAGCGGCGTCGTTCAGATGAGCGCGGCCACCGCCCGTACGGTGACGCCTGTGCCGACCAGGAGGACGAGCGCGGCGGTCATAGTCGCCGTGTACGGCCGCAGCCGCCGCAGACGCCCCGCGAGGGTGAGATTGCGGAAGCGGCGCAGCACGAGCGCCGCCGCCAGCAGCGTCGCCGCCATGCCCAGGCCGTAGCACACGACGGTCATGACCCCGAACGCCGTACGTCCCAGCGCCATCGCGCCGAGCAGCACCACCAGCGCGGACGGACTGGGCACCAGCCCGCCCGCGACCCCTAGCGCCACCACTCCCCGATGCCCGTGGCCATGCCCGTGGCCATGCCCGTGGCCATGCCCATGGCCATGCCCGGCCTTCCTGGAGCGCAGGGCGGAGCGGAGGAGCGCGGTGCCGATCAAGGCGATGAGCAGGCCGCTGACCACCCCGAGCCAGCCGATCACCACTTCCCCTGCCACCGACGCGGTGATCGTGACGAGCAGGCCCAGGACCAGCACGCCCGCCGTGTGCGTCAGCGTCACAGTGGCCGCGACCGTGCACGCGTCCCGCAGTCGGCCGTCGCGTCCGGCGAGGTAGGCCGCCATGACTGTCTTGCCGTGGCCGGGCATGGCGGCGTGCACGGCGCCGAGGACCAGTGAGAGCAGGAGGGCTAGCAGTCCGAGCGGCATGGTCAGCCGCTCCGCGCCGATCACCGCGTTGAGGCGGTCGGCCAGCATCCCCGTGTAGCGGGTGATCACGTCTACGCCGCGAACGCTCGCCGCCGTCCCGCGCTCCCCGCTGCCCGGCTCCACTGTGAGCCGCGCCTGCCGGACGTCGGGCGGCGAGCTAAGCAGGTCGGACGGGTAGTCACGCAGCTCACCCGACATGCTGCGCGAGGGCACGCTGGAGTCGCGCAGCCGCACGCCTGAGCCGGTCGCGGTGATCTCCCGCCAGCCCATTGCGTCGGCCCGGTGCGCGTTGGCGAAGGTGAGGGTGAGCGGCCGGTCCACGCGGATCGGGGCGCTCAGGCGGCAGGTGAGCCTGCTGGTACGCAGTCCCGCCGCGCCCGGCCGGTACGCGAAGGACGCCTCCTCGACCCGCCACGCCAGTGCCCGGCCCTCGGCCTGCCCGGCCACGTCGCCGCGCAGTTCCTCGCAGGCCCGTCGCGCGTGAAGGTCTGCCGGGCCGGTCGGCTGCTCCTGAAGCGTCGGGATCTCGGCGCTGTCGACGATCGCGACGTCCTCGATCCTGTCGTGGCGCACCGTCAGCCCGTCGTAGTGGTTGACGCTGAAGTTGCCCAGCGGATGGGCGGCCAGCACCACCCCGGCCAGGGCGGCGGCCGCGATCACGTTGCGTCACTCTCCAACCGGGCCAGCGCGGCCCGTGCCCTGGCCGCACCGTGCGGTGAGAAGTGCGGGTTGATGGACAACGCTTGGGCCAGGTAGGCCCGTGCAGCCCCGGCGTGCCCCAGCGCCCGCTCGATCTCACCGCGGTGATAGGCGAACAACGCGTCCCGGCCGCCGAGCCGGGCGGCGCGGGCGGCGTACCCAGCGGCCTCGGTCTCATGGCCGGCCCGGTGCAGGGCCCAGGCGAGCGCGTCGGCCACCTCCACGCTCTGCCGCCGCGCCCATTCCGCCCGCAGGTGCCGCACGGCCGTGTCCGGGTCGCCGTGGTCCGCTTCGAACCGGCCGACTGCGAGGTCGTCGTTGATCCCGTTGGCGGCCAACAGCTTGAGCTGCCCGCTGAACACGGTGTACTGCCGTCTGGCCCCGGCCCGGTCGCCGAGGTGTTCGAGCAGTTCGCCGTACTCGACGACGAACGAGGGTGAGCGCGCGACGGCGGCGGCGTACCCGCGCAACGCCTGTCCGGTGCGGCCGAGCGCGGCCTCGGCGCGGGCCCGGCCGGCCAGCGAGGGCGCGTGCGTGCGGTCGGCGGCCAGCGCCTGCTCGTAGAAGCCGAGTGCGGCCCGTGGGTCGCCGCCGCTCCAGGCCAGCTCGCCGAGTTGCCACAGCACGAACGCGTACTCTGCGGGATCTCCGGCGATCTCGCGTGCCCGTTCTAGCGCTGTGCGGGCGGGGCCGGTGCGCCCATGCAGGTGTTCCAGGCGGGCGGCTCTGGTGAAGGAGGCGAGGTCGGGCCGCCCCTGGAGCATGCGGCGCAGTGCGCTCTGGGCCTGTTCGTAGTCGCCGAGCTCCAGGTAGGCGTCGGTGAGCACACCGTATAGTGCCCACCGGTATGGCGCCGCCTTGCGGGCCTGCTCGGCCCAGCGCAGCCCGCCGGTGAAGTCGTGCCTGGCGTTGGCCAGAGCGCCCATCCCGATCACGGCGTCGATGTTCGGCCCGCCATCGTCTGCGGGCAGGCGCAGGGAACACTCGAAGGCGCCCTGCGCCTTGCCGTAGTAGGTGACGTCGGCGCTGCGGCGCGCCTGCTCCAGGTAGACGCCGCCGAGGCTCGCCCAGGTCGCCGCGTCATCCGGGTGATGGCGCAGGTGTTCCTGGGCGTCCTCGATGTATCCGCTCAGCTCGTACGGCGACCACCCCTTGGGCCGCCCCTCAACGCGTGAGGGCGGCCCGTCGTCCCGGCGCAACAGCCCGCCGGGGGCGAACAGGGCCAGCAGAACGCACCCCAGTAGCAGGCAGCCGAGCAGGGGCAGGAATCGTCGTACGTGTGTCATCTGATCGGATGTCCCCAGTGGGTCTACTCAGTGGATCTAGGGTGCGGCGGTGACGGGCAGCGCGAGGTAGGGGAAGCTGCCGGAGATCGGCTTCCACAGGAAGGCCGGGCTGTTCTCGTCGACCACGTCGGGTTTGCCCTTGCCTGCGGGCTCGCCCAGGAGCATGCGCAGGTTGATGGTGACCACGTCGTCGATGAGGCGGCGGCCGTTGGGGTAGCCCTGCTTGTCGCCCTTGAGGATGCCCCACTTGTCGGGTTTGGCAGCCAGGGGCGTACTCATGTTGAGCCGCAGCTCCTCCACGCGCGAGATGCCGGAGACGTCCCGGTTGAGCAGGTGAGAGTTGAGGTCCTCCTTGATCGGGCCGTCACGCTGGGTGGTGAGCCCGGTGAGGTAGATCTCCTCCAGGTCCTTGCGCGGCGCGGGCGGCGCCTGGGCGTTCACCCGGTCGGCGACGACCTTGGCCTGGTGCGGGTCCAGGGTGGACGGGCCGACGAGCCCGCCGCTCTCGTCGTTCTCCGGCCGCAGGGTGTTGAAGCGGTCGCGCTCGACGAGCGGAATGATGACCTCGTTGAAGTTCGGGTTGCCGAGCCGCGACACCTGCCGGTGGTCGGAACCGAGCGACTTGCGCGAGGCCGTGGTCCAGATGCCGACGACGGGGTTGGCCGAGGCGTCGCCGCCGAGCGCCAGCTCCGACTTGGGGAGCTGGAGGGCCAGCGAGCTGACGTTCATCGGCACGCCGGACTTGATCGGGAAGAACCGCAGGCCGAACCTGAGCGTGTTCACGGCGTCGTTGTCGGAGTAGAACGGGTCCGCGGCCGTGCCGGTGAAGACCTTCCCACCGCCGGGCAGGTCGCGTACGGCCTTCTGGCGGAGCCGCGAGTAGCCGGGCGTGATCAGGGGGCCTATGTCGGTGGGCGCCACGTACCCGTTGGTGACCAGGGTCTGCGCGGGCTTGCCCTCCTGCAGCTTGGTGAGCGTGTAGCTCTGCTCGACCAGGGAGTCGACCGGGCCCGCCTGGTGGGTGCGCTTGCGGATCGAGGAGGGCGCGACGGGCAGCGGGCTGTTCGTCTTGAACGTCCACCGGTAGGTGATCGCGGGCCTGCCGGTGCCCGTGTTGTCGATGTGCACCTCGTAGCGGGTGTTGGTGTCGAAGTCATACGGCTTATGCGGGATCTGGAAGGGGATGTAGTCGGCGATGATCGTCACCGTGTCCGGGTTCTCCGGGCTGGTGAAGGCGTACAGGTCGCTGGCGTCGATCTGTTTGTCGGCGAAAGTGGCCGGGGCGTCCCAGTGACTGGTCGCCTCGCCCGCCCGCATCGCGGGGCCGAGTAGCGCGGTGGTCGTCAGCACGGCCGTGGAGGCGGCGCCGATGAGGAGCCAGGCTCGCCTGCTCTGGCTGCCGGTGTGGTGCATCTGTCCCTCGTTTCGCGGGGCGCCCGGCCCGCGGGTCTCACCGCGGGCCGGGCGGTGGATCTCAGGTGAGGACGGGCGTCACGGCACGTACTGGACGACCGCGTCGAGGTTGGCGAGGTAGTCGCCCTCGGTCAGCTGGATGCCGGTGAGGTCCCTGACCGTCTGGCTGAGGTACGCGCTGACGTAGAAGGGCCAGTACTTCGGCCCGATGCCGCCTTCGAGCGGACGCGGTGTCGGGACGTTCCCAACGAACTCTTCCAGCTTGTACGTCGCCACCAGCTGCTCGCCTTGCTCCTGACCGTCGAGCGTGACCTGGGCGTGGGCGCCGTCAGGGCGCAGGTAGATGTCGTGGATGGTGACCTTGTGCCCGCTCTGGACGTCGTTCAGTGTGAAGCCGCCGGGGTAGTACACGCCCTTGCACGGGTCGATGTGGTCCTGCTGCCAGCCGATGGGCATATAGATGCCGGCGTTGCCCGCTTTTGCCTGGATGGGGTCGACGCCCTCCACCTGGACGCCGCGCTCGGTGAGCAGGCTGACGATCTTGTTGCCGAAGTCGAAGTTCGCGTGGCCCTTGGGGCCGAAGTAGGGGAACTTGAAGCATCCGGCGCTGGGCGGGTCGATGGAGGGCGAGTTTCCGGGAATGGGCGGGCTTGATAGCGGGGGGAATGGGCCAGCTGCGGCGGAGAGGGTCGGCATTGCCAGGAAGGCGGCGGCGACGACTGCGAGGAGTTGAGCGATCCGGGCGAACACACGCATACCGCTTCGACCTTTCGTCGGAGAGAAGTCGCAGGAGTTCTTTGACCTGCGCTTACTTACTCAACGTAGTCAAGCAAACACATATTGTAAAGATCCGCAAAGGCACTTGTCAAAAACATTCGCCAGTACCCGCCGGCACCGCTCAACCGGCGATCGTGTCCAGCACCGCCACCAGTGCCCTCCGGACCGCTCCGGGGGGCAGACCGCCAGGCAGGCGCGGGCCTGTTCCCCCAACCCGGCGATGAGATCTGCGGTACGCGCTTCGACATCGCTCTTGCGCGCCCGGAGGTGCGGGCGCCCAGCTCGCAGGCGGCCACCAGCAGGGCCGCGGGACCGGTGCGCGAGGCGAGGAGCAGGCGCTCCCGAGGCGTGGGCGGAGTGGGGGCGCGGGCGGCGACCAGCTCGCGCATCCGGCCGATGGCGGCGTCCTCGACGATGCTGGCCAGGTCGGACCGGCCGGATGCGCACAGCTCGAGGGCCCGGGCGAGCAGGACGTCAGCGCTCAGGACGACGAACATCGTGCCCCAGTTGGGCCTTCCACCCCGAGCGGGCCGGTCGCCGGACGAAACGCTCTCCTGGGCCAGGGCCGCCAGGCCGGCCAGCTCGACGGCGGCGGCCCAGGAGACCAGATCGGCCGGACGCTCGCCGAAGCGCGCGCACAGGGTGAACTGGCACCTGCACACTGAACTGCTACAACTGCGCCTACCGGCTCTGGCCCGACCACGGCCCCGTCGGCTACCGTCTCCCGACATGACGCCCTCGCCCAGATGTTCCTCGACCGCCCCAAGTTTGTGATGGAGATCCTGCGTGACTATGGCCGACTGTAGCTGTGTGCATATCTCACATGCATGAAAAGCATTATGCTTACAGACATGGATGCCACCTTGCAGGTCAGAGGGCTGGACGCGGAAGTGGTCGCCGAACTGAAAGCGCGGGCCGCACGTAAGCGCATGTCGTTGTCCGCGTATGTGGCCGACATCCTCACCGAGGTCGCCGCCGCTCCTGCCCCGGACACGATCAGAGAACGACTGGAGGCGCTCCGGTCACTCGGCGGCGGGGCGAGCCACGACGACGTCGTAACCGAGATACGGAAGATCCGCGAGTCGTGATCGTCATCGACAGTTCGGCCCTCGTCGAGGTTCTGGCCGGAGACGCCCCTGCAGACGAACTGCTCGCGCGCGTCGCTGAGAACCGACTCCACATCCCTCACCTGCTCGACTACGAGTTCCGCAACGCCATGCGCGGCCTTCTCCTCGGCGGGAAGATCAGCGAGGCTCGCGCCGAGGGAGCCCGGATCATCAAGGCGGGCCTGCCCTTCACTCGCCATGCGGACAACCTGACCGCCGATCGCGCCTGGGACCTGCGAGCCAACTTCAACGGTTACGACGCCACCTACGTCGCCCTCGCCGAAGCGCTGAACTGCACCCTGGTCACCACGGACGAGAAGATCTACAAGGTGGCCCGCAAGTACATCGACGTCGATCTCTGCTGATCTCTCGATCGATCGTGAGTCTGCCGTGAAGCTCATGCCCTCGGCCTCATCACCTTCTGGTTCGCTCGGCCTCATCACTTTCTGGTTCGGCTGCCTCGGACCCGCCTGCCGGGCGTGATCGAGCACGTCGAAACGTCGTCCTGGGCCCAGGGACTGGCGAGTCTGGCCACTAACGCGTCTACGATAAGCGGTCATGCCCTCCACTCCGCTGGAATCCCGAGTCACGAAGGCGGCCGAGGCCGCGCTGGGCGAACAGGGATTCGTGGACCCCATCGGCGTGCTCGTCGGGATGGGCTGGCTCACCCCGCGGGGATCGAGAACTGGCGGCGCGCCCGCGTGCCGTACCTGGAGAAGATCGTCGACGCCAACCTCGGCAAGCTGTCGAGCGCGTTGCTCATCCTGCGCTGCTGGGCTCAGGCCCGTGAGCTGAGACCGAGCGAGACCGTCTACCTTTCACGCACCCGCGATCGCCGTCCGCTGCGCTTCTCCAAGACCGGAGATCGAGGTTTGGAGCGCGCTTACCGGACCCATTGGGTGCCGACACGCCGGTGATGCCGTTCATCGCCCTTCTCAACCTGCTCGAACGGCAGTGGGCCGCGCAGCTGCGCCAGGTGTCGCTGGTGTCGGAAGCCGACGTTCCCGAGGAGATGTCGACGGCGGCGGCCGCAGCGCTCGGGCACGTCTACGGCCATGAAGAGGTCGCCGTCCGCTGGCCCGCCTGCGTGGCGATCTCACTCACCCGCATGGCGGCGGCCGGCGAGGCGTTCTGGCCTCGCTGGAGGGTGGCCACCAAGCGCCGGGGTAACGCGGCCGGCTGGGGTAAGGCGTTCCTGGCCGCGCTGGACGTCTTCGGGCTCCCGCGTGAGGCCACCGCCACCCAGTCGATCATGCTGCATGCCGGACGACTGGTGCCGGAGCCGCCCCGGCGCCTCCTTGACCCGTTCGGCGGGGGCATCTCCGGGCCGGCGGGAGAGGTCCTGCTCGTTTTCGCCGAGGACGGCCGCGAGCTGACCGGGGACCTGCCACCCGGTCCGGTCTGGGTCGCTCATCGCCGCGACGGCGTGCTGACCTCCGATGGCCCGCTGCGCACGATCGCCGAAGGCCTGCTGCCCTTTGGCTGGGAACACTGGCGGCTGGCGCTCGTCTCGCTGGAGGGTGGGAACTGGCTGGCCATGGCCGACGGCCACAGGAGGCCGGTGCGGGGCAAGGCCGGGCCACGGCTGCTGCCGGGGGAGGCCATCGGCGGCGTCAGCACACCGGACGGCTCCACCGTACTGGCTGGGCCGCCTGCCCTGTGGCTGCCGGGAGGAGACTGGCGGGTCACGGTGGAACGGGCGGGCGGCACGGCACAGCGAGCCGACCCCGCCGACCCGTGGGCTCTACTGCCCAGGCCCTTGCTCGGGACCTTCACCGTGACGGTCTCGGGTATGGATGGCCGACCCAAACAGCACACTGTCACCATCAGCCGGAACCGGCCCCCGTGGTCCCCGGCCACCCCGCCTACCAGCAGATTCTCGCCGCCTTCGCCGACACCGGCCAGCCCATGCGGGCTCGTGATCTCTGTCTGGCGTTGGACCTGCCCATCGTGCGCAAGAACACCGAGAACCTCCGGGCCAAGCTCAAACGCCTGGTCAGCCGCGGCATCCTCATCGAGACCGAGCCGGGATTGTTCACCCAGCCGCGCCCGTAACCCAGCTACGCGCCTCCCGACCAGCACGCCTCATCCAACGCAACTAACGAGAGGGACATCAACTCACGAACCGCCCTCTCATAATCCGTGGGTCGTGGGTTCAAGTCCCACCCGCCCTACCACTCTTTACCTCGGATCATGCTTCTGAGCAGGTGTTTCACCTCGCGGCAACCTGAGCTCCGCATGCAGCCACACGTCGCCGAGAGCAGCCGCATGCCACCCTTCCCGGAATATACGCGGAATGGATCTTTGGCGCGTTTCCCCAGGTCGAGGTGGCGATTCGGATGCGTTGTTCGGAGATTCCGCGACAACGACGAAGGACGCCGCCGCACAGATGCCGCCCTACGATCGCCACTGCATCGCCGATCGCCATACGGTGGTCGGGGGCGATCGACGGTCCGTGGCTTCGTTCCTCAGCCCTGGCCCACCGGCTTTCGTGGCTGATCTGTTCGGCCCGGCAGGTTCGCCGCGTAGATCCACTCGTGCGGCTCTCCCAGGTGCAGGTACGCCAGTGCGGCTCCGGGGACCTCGTACTCGGCGATCAGCTCAGCAAGGCGAAACGTCGCAACCTATGTAAACCAGTGAGTACCAGGAGAAACCAGGCGAACGGCGATATTCTGCGCCCGCCGGATGGAACGGACATCCGGAAAAGTGTTATGGGGTCGCCCCCAGCCAGTCTCCTCGGGACAAGAGAGATCGTCTCGCGAAAGGACTCACATGGTTCTCCATACCAGCCGACGGAGCCTGCTGAAGGCCGCGGCCGGGATCGCGGTGCTGCCGGCGCTGCCCTCCATGGCGCGGGCGTCGGCGGCGGCGGCGGCGTTCAAGCACCCGGGGCTGCTGCACACCCAGGCGGACTTCGACCGGATCGCGGCCGCGGTGCAGGCGGGAGCGCAGCCGTACAAGAGCGGGTGGGACAAGCTCGTCGCCAACGGGCACTCCAAGAGCACGTGGAAGGCGCGCCCGCTGGAGACGGTGGTGCGCGGCGGGACCGGGCAGAATTACTGGCAGTTCTACAACGACGTGCACGCCGCTTACCAGAACGCGCTGCGCTGGAAGATCTCCGGCGAGAAGGCGCACGGCGACGCCGCCCGGGACATCCTGAACGCCTGGTCGGGCATGTTGAAGGCGATCAACGGCAACGCCGACCGGTTCCTGGCGGCGGGCATCTACGGCTACCAGTTCGCCAACGCCGCCGAGCTCATGCGCGGCTACCCGGGCTTCGACGTCGAGCGGTTCCAGAAAATGCTGCTGAACGTCTTCTACCCGGTGAACGACCGCTTCCTGCGTGAACACAACGGTGCCTGCATCACCAACTACTGGGCCAACTGGGACCTGTGCAACATGGCCTCGGTCATGGCGATCGGGCTGTTCTGCGACGACCAGGCCAAGTTCGAGCGGGCCGTCGACTACTTCAAGAACGGCAAGGGCAACGGGTCCATCATGAACGCCATCCCGTTCCTCCACCCGGGCGGTCTCGCCCAGTGGCAGGAGAGCGGGCGCGACCAGGCGCACACCATGATGGGCATCGGCCTGATCGGCACCATCGCGGAAATGGCCTGGAACCAGGGCGTCGACCTGTACGGCTACGCCGACAACCGGATCATGAAGGCGGCCGAGTACGTCGCCAAGTACAACCTGGGCCACGAGGTGCCGTTCACCACGTACAAGTGGGGCCACGGCCAGAAGTGCGCCCCCCGGGAGCAGACGGTCATCTCGAGCGCGGCGCGCGGCCAGGACCGTCCCGTGTGGGAGCTGCTCTACAACCACTACGCCAACCGGCGCGGGCTGGCGTTGCCGTACACGAAGGCGTACGCCGAGCGGGTGCGGGCCGAGGGCGGTGGCGGCGACTACGGGCCGAACAGCGGCGGGTTCGACCAGCTCGGCTTCGGAACCCTGCTGTTCACCCGCGCCGCCGCCTCCAGCGGTGGCGGCGGCGGCGCGCTGCCGACCGGGGTGACGCGCACCCTCCAGTCGATCAACTTCCCGAAGGAAGGGATCGCCGCCTCGGGTGCTCTCGGCGTGCTCGGGGAGGCGGCGCCGCTGCGGATCGTGCCCGGCCTGGCCGACGCCAAGGGCTACTCGTTCATGGACGGGGACGGCCGCTACCTGCGGCACAAGGATTACCGGCTGCGATTCGACGCCGACAACGGCACCGAGCTGTTCGAGCGGGACGCGACCTTCCTCGCCCGGCCGGCCTCGGGCGCGGGGAGGGTGCGGCTGGAGTCGCTCAACTATCCCGGCCGGTTCATCCGCCACCACCACCACCAGCTGTGGCTCGACAAGGACCAGGACACCTCCGCCTTCCGAGCCGACAGCACCTTCAAACCTGCCACTTCCTGATCACCTGCGCACCTCGCGCACGACGATTCATCCCCTTGGAAGGAAGCACGTTTGTTCAGCGGAACCTTGAAAAGGCTCGCCCTGCTCGGCGCCATGCTGCTGGCGGCCTCCGCCAGTTGCTGCGGACGCAGGGGGTGACAGGGGCGAGGCGCGGGGAGTCCGCGGTCAACGAGCAGGTACGCGCGCGGGCGCGGTGGCGAACTATCGCCCTTGCTGGACTCAACCATGCCTGATCCTTGGTCGAGAGTCTCATCGCCCGCTCGCTCCGGGATCGCTGCGACAGCTCTCCAACGCCAGCGGCCGCCGCTGACGGCTGATCCCGAGCGCGCGGGCGATCTCGTTGGGCGAGCCCCCCTGGCCGTGCAGCTCGCGTACCTGTCAGAGGCGGAGGAGTCCGTGGAACGCCCATTCTGGTTGCAGCACGTGCTCTGGTCGCTGCTCTACGGCGCGTGGATGCACAGCCGGGCCGACAGGGTGTCCCTGCACGAGGCGCTGACGCTGTGCATGGGCGCCCTGGCCAAGGTGGTGGCGCCGTGAGCGGGTCGGCCTGCCGTATCCGGCCGCAGGAGCCACCCGTCCAGGCCTTCACCTCCTGGTATGTACGCTTACCGGTGTGACCCGCCGCCCGCACACCCGCCCTCCCGTCCTCGCGGACGTGGCGAGGGTCGCCGGTGTGTCCGTCCCCACGGTGTCTCGGGTGTTGAGCGGGTCCGCGCCGGTGAGCGCCGATAAGCGCAGGCAGGTCCTGCGCGCGATCCAGGAGCTGGGATACCGCCCCAACGCCGCGGCGCGCGCCCTGGCTACTGGCCGGCGCTCCATCATCAGCGTGCTGACCAGCGACACCACCCGGTACGGTTATGCCAGCGCGATCCGGGGGATCGAGGAGGCCGCCCGCGCGGTCGGCCTGGTGGTGGCCCTGACGATGCTGGACGGCGACGACGAGGAGTCGGCGCGGGTAGCCGTGGACCTCGCGCTCGACCAGCCACTCGCGGGGATGATCGTGCTCGAGTTCGATATCCAGGGCAGCCGGGCGCTGGCGGCACTGCCCGACACGGTCCCCGTGGCGGCGGTGTCCTCCGCCGGGCAGGGCAGGAGCGTCCCGCGGGCCCTGTTCGACGACCACGCCGGCGCGCGGGATGCGACGAACTACCTGCTCGGACTGGGCCATCGCACCGTGCACCACGTGGGGATACCGGCCTCCGGCCGGCCGAGCGGGCGGCTGCTGGGCTGGCGGGAGGCGCTGGAGGCGGCGGGAGCCCCGGTTCCGGAGATCGTGGAGAGCGACGGGACTCCGCGCTCGGGCCTCCAGGCCGGCGCGCGCCTGGCCAGGCGCGGCGACGTGACCGCGGTGCTGTGCGGCAACGACGAGGTCGCCTTCGGCGTGATCAAGGCCTTGCAGGACGAGGGCTCGCGGGTCCCCGAGGACGTCAGCGTCGTCGGCTTCGACGACCACCCGCTGGCCGAGATCTGGACTCCTTCGCTGACCACGATGAGCCAGGACTTCGCCGAACTGGGGCGCATGGCGGTCGACTTCCTGCTCGGCAGGCTGGCAGGGGTGCCGGTCGCGACGCCGCGGTCGACCCCGCGCCTGGTCGTGCGCAAGAGCACCGCTCCACCCGCCCGCTGACCTCGGCCTAGGAACCCCTTGGACCGCGTACGCGTGGCCATGTTCCTTCATGACACCTCGTGTTGAAAGCGTTATCAGCCCATTTTCCGTGGTCCTCTTGTCACATCGCTTGATAAACGCTTTCATGGCTGAACCGCACCGTATGTCCGGCTTAAGGAACGTGATGACGAGCAGAACCATCCAGTGGCGTCCCGGCTCTCTCGACCTGGTCCTCGAGCGGCCCGAAGACGCTCCGGCCCGCATCGCGAGGCTCGGGACCGCGTCGCCCGCACCGAGCGCCGTGGCCCCGTTCCGGGTGCAGCCGCTGGTCGAGCTGATGGTTCTGGGGGAGGGCCGGGGACTGTCCAACACCCGGTTCACTGACACCGCCGCCGGATCGCGGCTCCGGTTCGTTGACGCCGTCGAGCAGGCGGACGGCGACTGGCGGGAGCTGCGGGTGAGGCAGCGTGACGAGGTGACCGGACTGGAGGCGACAAGCGTCTTTCGCGCCAGGACGGACGTCCCGGCCCTGCAGGCCTGGACCGAGGTCACGAACACCGGGCCGGCGCCCCGGGTTCTGCAGATGGTGTCGTCCTTCGCCTCCGGCGCGCTGGCCGAGACGGCGGACGACGGCGACCTGGTCCTGTGGCGGGCTCGCGCCGACTGGTGCGCCGAGGGCAGGTGGGCGGCCATCCCGCTGTCGGGGCCGGACGGGCTGGCGGACATCAACAGCGAACTGCACCAGCACGACGGCCGGGGCGCGCTCGTCACGGTGAGCAAGAGCACCTGGTCCTCGGGCGAGTACCTGCCGACCGGCGTCCTGGCGAGCACCCGCACCGGCCGGGCCTGGGGCTGGCAGATCGAGCACAACGGCGCATGGCGCTGGGAGGTGGACCGCCGCCGCGACGGGGCGAACGCCGTCTCCCTCGTGCTGAGCGGCCCCACCGACCTCGACCACCAGTGGAGCACCCGGCTGCTCCCGGGGGAGAGCTTCGTCGCTGTTCCCGTGTCCGTCGCTGTGTCCGACGAGGGTTGCCAGGGAGCGCTGGCCGCCCTCACCCGGCAGCGGAGGGCGATCCGCCGCGCGCATCCCACAGGCGACGCGCTGCCGGTCATCTTCAACGACTACATGAACACCCTCATGGGCGACCCGACCACCGAGCGCCTGCTGCCTCTCATCGACGCCGCCGCGGAGACCGGCGCCGAGTACTTCTGCGTCGACGCGGGCTGGTACGACGACGGCGGGAACTGGTGGGACAGCGTCGGCGAGTGGCGCCCCTCGACCGGCCGCTTCCCGGACGGCGGGCTCGCCCGGGTCTTCGACCACATCAGAGCCAGGGACATGCGCCCCGGTCTGTGGCTGGAGCCGGAGGTCATCGGGGTGCGCAGCCCTGTCGCCACGATGCTGCCTGACGAGGCGTTCCTGAGCCGGAACGGCGAGCGGGTCGTGGAGCACGGCCGGTACTTCCTCGACCTGCGCCACCCCTCCGCGAGGAAGCATCTCGACGAGGTGGTCGATCGCCTCGTGCACGACTACGGCACCGGATTCTTCAAGCTCGACTACAACGTCACCCCGGGGCCGGGCACCGACCGGGGCGCGCTCCAGCCGGGAGAGGGACTGCTCGAGCACAACCGGGCCCACCTGGAGTGGCTGGACGACCTGCTCGGCCGCCACCCGGAGGTGATCTTCGAGAACTGCGCCTCGGGAGCCATGCGGGCCGACTACGCGATGCTGTCCCGCCTCCAGCTCCAGTCCACCTCCGACCAGCAGGACTGGCGGCTCTACGCCGCCATCGCGGCGTCCGCGCCCGCCACGATGCTCCCCGAGCAGGCAGGCAACTGGGCCTACCCGCAGCCGGGGATGCCCGCGGAGGCTCTGGCCTTCACCATGATCAACGGTCTGGCCGGGCGGCTCTACCTGTCGGGACATCTCGACAAGATGAGCCGGGCCGAGCGGGAGCTCGTCGCGGACGGGGTGGCCGTGCACAAGCGGATCAGGACCGAGGTCGCCACGGCCGAGCCGTTCTGGCCGCTGGGGCTGCCCGCCTGGTCCGACGATGTTGTCGCGCTGGGCCTGCGCACCGCTGACACGGTGCGCCTGGCCGTATGGCAACGCGACGGCGGGCCGCACGACATCCAGGTGGACCTACCCGGCCTGCGCGGCCGCCGGCTGTGGGTGGAGACCGAGTATCCGGCGACACTACCCGGCTGGCAGCACCGGTGGGACGCCTCCACCGCGCGGCTCACGGTCCGTCCTGCCGTACCCGGACCGTCCGCACGCCTGCTCCGCCTGCGGCCGGAGAACTGATCCCTTTCAGCGTGGCAGCCCTCACCTCCCACCACACACCAGGAGAATCCATGAAGACGCGAGGCCTTTCCCGCGCGGCAGCCGCCGCCACGTGCGGGGCACTGCTGCTGGCCGGCTGCTCGGCGGGCAACCCCGGGACGTCCTCAGCCACAGCCGGGCCGGTCCCCACGACCTGGCCTGACCCGGGTGCCGGCCTGCAGGGGGTGACCCTCACCCTGTGGATGTCGACGCAGACCGCCTCGATGGCCGACAACGTCATCAAGTCGTTCGAGGCCAAGACCGGAGCGAAGATCAACAAGGTCGTCATTCCCGACGTCTACGAGACCAACGCGCCGACCAAGCTGGCCACGGGCGCCAAACCGGACCTCGCCACCTGGCAACCGACAGGCAGCATGCTCGCGCTGCTCAAACCGTCCACCGACCTGCAGAGCCTGGACGGCGCGCCGTGGCTGGCCAGGCAGACGCCGGCCATCCAGAAGCTGGGCCTGGTGAACGGGCATCACTACGCGGCCTTCGTCAACGTCCCCTCCGTTCTCGGTGTCTTCTACAACAAGTCGGTGTTCCAGAAGGCGGGGATCACGAGCACGCCCAAGAACTTCCACGAGTTGCTTGCCGACGCCCAGAAGATCAAGGCGGAGGGGGTGGCACCGTTCTTCGGCGCCGCCGGCGACCAGTGGCCCACCCAGTGGTGGCCGCAGGTCCTACTGGCCGAGGCGTCGAAGAAGGGCCTGTGGGAGCGGGTCAGCCAGAACAAGGAGAAGTTCACCGATCCGGAGATCCTCGGCGCCGTCCGGCAGTTCCAAGACATGGTGAAGCAGGGGCTGTTCAACAAGGACGACAAGACCTCCAAGTACACCGAGTCCGGCCCGGCCCTGCTCAAGGGCGAGGCGGCGATGGTGCTGCAGCTCACCTCGTTCGCGTCGCTGATGCAGTCGACGGCGGACACGGCGACCATAGACCGGGAGATCGGCTGGTTCCCGATCTCCAAGGACGGCAACATCGCCACGTCGGTGCCCGGCGGTGACAACGCCCTGGTCGCCTTCAAGACCGGAGATCCGAAGCGGGAGTCGGGCGCCCGGCAGTTCCTGCGGTTCTGGCTGGAGACCTACTACCCCGACTACGTGAAGTCTGCCGGCACCGTGTCGATCGAGCCTGCCGTACCGACTCCCGCCGGGGTGCCGGAGGTCGTGAAGCAGGCCACGGCCGCGCTGGACGACGCGGCCGGCTCGATGCAGCAGAACGCCGCGGTGAATCCGGACTTCTACGTGAACCTGGCGAACATGGTCAACGGGACCATGACCCCCGAACAGGTGACCTCCACTACACAGTCGCAGTTCGCCCAGCTCGCCCAGGCACTCGGGATCCAGGGCTTCTGACGGCGGCAGGAGCGCGGACCCCCTCCCGCCCACCACCACACTGAAAGGTATGCAGGATCGCCATGATCCCTTCTCTTTCGGCCGCTTCCGGTCGCTCGCCACGGCGAGCGGTGTTGTACCCGAGCTCGTTCCTCGCTCCGGCGTTCGCCGTACTGGCCGTGTTCTTCTTCCTGCCGACCGTCTTCAACTTCGTCTACGCCTTCACGGACTGGTCGGCCTTCCATGACGACATCCGCCCCGTGGGGCTGGCGAACGTCAAGGCGGTGCTGTCCAACGGCTCCCTGCTGTCGTCACTGCGGATCACCATCGTCTACGCGGTCCTGGTGGCGATCATGCAGACGGGGTTCGGGCTGGGGCTCGCCCTGCTCCTGGAGCGCGACACCCGGATCAACCGGTTCGCCAGGGTCGTCTTCTTCATCCCGGTGCTGATGTCCGCCCTGGCGGTGGGGTACACCTTCCAGGCGCTCCTCAAGCCCGACGGTCCGCTCAACGGGCTCCTCGGCGCTCTCACCGGCCAGCAGGTGACGATCCCCTGGCTCGGCAGCACCACGTGGACGGTGGTGACGGTGGCCTTCGTGAACTCCTGGAAGTGGATGGGGCTGGCGATGGTGATCTTCCTCGCCGGTCTCAAGACGATCCCGGCCGACGTGCTCGAGGCGGCCAGGATCGACGGCTCCGGCAGGTGGAGGACCTTCCGATCCATCCGGTTCCCGCTGATCGCCCCCGCGGTGACCTTCAACGTCGCGACCGCGCTGCTGGGCTCCTTCAACGGGTTCGACACGATCCTGGCGACCACAGGAGGAGGGCCCGCGCAGCAGACCGAGGTGCTCGACATCTACATCTTCCGGGTCTACGGCAACGGCCTGTTCGCCCAGGCGACCACGATGAGCCTCGCCCTCCTTCTCCTGGTCGCTCTGCTGGCCTTCCCTGTCATCGGCTACCTGCGCAAGAGGGAGCGCGTCCTGTGAGGATCTCCGCCCGGGCCTGGTCCCGCCTCGTTCATCCGGCCGTCGTCATCATCCTGACCGCCGTCGTCATCGGAATCCCGCTGTGGCTGGCCCTGGTGACCTCCGCCAAGTCACAAGGCGAGGCGAACCTGCCCGACCTGTCCCTCCCACGGGTGTGGCACCTGTGGGACAACTACTCCCAGGCGTTCACGCAGGGCCGCATGCTGTGGGCGCTGTTCGGCAGCCTGCTGGTCATGGTGCCGTCCGTCGCCGGGGTGCTGATCTTCGGCTCGCTGGCTTCATGGGTGCTGGCTCGGCGGGCAGGGCGCGTCATGGCTGTGCTCTACTCGGCTGCGATCAGCGGGATCATCCTGCCCCCGGCCGTCGTCACGATCGTGCTGCTGCTCCGGCAACTCCACCTGGCCAGCACGCCGATCGGCATGGTGCTGGTCTACATGGGCATGTACATGTCCCTGGTGATCTTCTTCGTCACCGGCTTCGTGCGGACCATACCGGTCGAGGTGGAGGAAGCGGCCCGCATGGACGGCGCACGGCCGCTCGGCATCTTCATCAAGGTCGTTCTGCCGCTGCTGCGCCCGGTCATCGCGACCGCCACGATCCTCATCTGCCTCTACATCTGGAATGACGTCTTCTACGCTTTCTTCGTGCTCGGCGGAGGGACGTACTCGACACTTCCCTTGAACCTGTACTCGGTGGCGAGCAGCAACCTGTATCAGAACAACTGGAACCTCGTTTTCGCCTACGTCGTGCTCATGAGCCTGCCGCTGGTCGTCGTCTTCGTCGTCGCCCAAAGACGGATCATCTCCGGCATCACCGGAGGAGCCGTCAAGTGACGGTGGTCCACTGCTGGTTGGGCTGCCCGTTGCGGCCCCAGATCTATGCCCCTGCGCGCCGTTGGCCTGGAAGGTGCCGGTGACGGTCAGGCCCCGCCCCCACACCCTTCAGCGCGTCGCCGGCGGTATCACCCGTCTCCTCGGCGGAGGACAACGTCAAAACCATGGCGCTCTGCGACGAACTGCTCAGACGTTCGCAATGATCGCTCTCTGGCCTTGGGCGCCGCCGAGCAGAGCGCCTACGCCGCCGACCTGGCCAGATCATGGGCGAGGGGCAAGCCGTGGCTGCTGATGGAGCAGGCTCCCGGCGTGGTCTGCACACCCAAGCGGCCGTTGGCCAAGGAGCCTCGGGGAACTGGGCCGGAACAGCCTCCAGCATGTCGCCCGGGGAGCCGTAGGAGCGCTGTCGTTCCAGTGGCGGGCCTCGCGGGGCGGCGCCGAGCAGCGGCACCAGGGCATGGTCCCGCACACGGGCGCCGATTCGCGGATCTTCCGCGAGGTGTGATGTCGTTCCTTCCGGTGGATTCCCTGGTAGGCCGGTGGCGGAATGCGCCTTCCCCATCGTCGGGCTCAATGAAGTGAGGCAGAGAACGTTATCTGCGGACCGTAGTGATACAGACTTGACGGCACCAGATCTCGTTATCGAACTGTTATGGATATCCGCACAGCGCCCTATCGGAGCCGCGTTCTACATCGATGATGCGGAACCAAAGGACTAGAAAACGGTTGCTGTGAACTCTTGACCGGTTCGGTCGCTCCCGGCATCCTCGACACCTAGGCAGGCAAGCGCTTTCCTGTGTAGCCGCCTGAATGGAGGGCCGTGCCATGTTCGGTGTTCTGCGAAGAGTCTGCTTCGACCAGAACGCGCGGAAACGTCGACGTCCGAATCCGACTCCAGCCGCCGCAAGCGCACACGTCCGACGACTCGGCGCGTTCCCCGCAGCGCTCCTGCTCGTCACCGGACTCCTGTGCGCGGCAGCCCAGCCGGCCGCCGCGCAGGATCTCGGCACGTGCACCCCGACATTCCAGTCCACCGTCCGCGAGCAGGGGTTCGCCCACCCCGGCGTCGGCCTGACCCAGCCGATCCTGGAGAACGCCCGCCGGCAGATCGCCGCGGGCGCCGAACCCTGGACCTCGTCGTTAAAGGCGATGCAGCGCTCGTCCGCGGCTGGGACAGGGGTGACCTCGTCCAACCGCAGCAGCGCCGACCCAACCAAACCCGCCTCCGACGCGTTCAACAGCCAGGGCTTCAACGGCCGCTTCATCGCCGACGGCCTCAAGTCCTACACGCAGGCGATCCTCTACGTACTCACCGGCGAGGAGGTCTACCGCAAGAACGCCCTCGACATCATCCGCATCTGGGAGCAGATGGACCCCGACAAGTACGAGTACTTCACCGACTCGCACATCCACACCGGCATCCCCCTCAACCGCATGGTCTCCGCCGCCGAGCTGCTGCGCTACACCTCGTGCGCCGACGAGGCGTACCCCTGGACCGACGCGGACACGCAGTCGTTCACCGACAACCTCGTAGTCCCAGTCATCAAGACCTTCCAGAACGACAACAACCACTTCATGAACCAGCACAGCTACCCGCTCATGGGTGCGATGGCCGGCTCCATCTTCATGAACGACACCGCCCTCTACAAGCGGTCGGTCGAATGGTTCACGGTCAACGCCACCGCGAAGGACCAGGGCTTCAACGGCTCGATCACGCGGCTGTTCCGATGGGTGGACACCAACGACGCCACCGGCGAGCCGATCGACGACCCGCACGTCCAGCACGCCGAGATGGGACGCGACCAGGCCCACGGCGGTGGCGACCTCACCAACGCCGCGATCATCTCCCGCATGCTGCTGGCGCAGCAGACGAAGGTCGACCCCGTCGACGGCACCGTCTCCGACGCCCCGAACGCAGTGGGTCCCTATGAGTTCCTCGACGACCGGATCCTCGCCGCCGCCGACTACTTCTGGCGGTTCATGCTCGGCCACGACACCCCGTGGACCCCGATGGCGTACGCCATTTCGCCTGACGGCACCATCCGCGACACCTACAACCACATCTCGAACAGCTACCGCGGGCGCTATAACACCGCGAGCTTCTGGGACATCTACTACTATTACGCGTTTACCCGCGGCGAGGACGTCAGAAAGCTCGCGCCGTACTTCGCCGAGGCGTACGCCAAACGCAACGGCCCCCTGTTCTACTACGGCGGCGGCCTCAACAAGGCGTGGGACAACGTGGACGGCGGCGGCGACTCATGGCTCTTCGCGCCCACCTCAGCGGCCGGGCAAACCGTGCCGCCGCTGCAGGCCAGCCCGACGGTCCTCGAAGTCGAGAACAAGTACACCCGGCTCTCCGGCGACGTCGAGCACGGAACCGACGCCGGCACCGCATACGTGCGGATGTCGACCGGGCGCCCCGGCTCCGAGATCGCCTACCTCAGCGGCTCGAGCAAAAAGCAGCTCCTTGCCTTCCGGGTCCGCACCGACGGCGAGGTCCGGCTGCGCATCGACCGCCACGACGACCGCACGATCCTTGTGCCGGACACCGGCGGCGAATGGCGGTACGTCATGTACCCGCACTCCATCGGGGACATGCTGTTCATCCAGGCCACCGGCGACGGGGCGACCATCGACATCGATCACATCAACACGAATGCCGCCGCCGAACTGACACCGCCCACCTTCGACGACACCTCGACCGCCCGCATCGTGAGCTGGAAGGGCGCGACCGCCACGGCCGACCTCTCCGCGCGCTACGCCGGCGCCGACAAGCTCGCCTACACGCCGCAGGGACTGCCCGCCGGGGCGACCCTCGACGCCTCCACCGGGCAGCTGACCTGGACGCCCGCCGCAGCCGGCTCGACCGTCATCACCGTGACGGTCTCCGACGGCACCACCCTGGCGAGCCACCACGTCGTACTCGCCGCCGACCACAACCGCTCCGGCGCGCTCGCGCTCGCCCAGAAGGGCCACGAGGCGGACGCCGAGTACGTCTCCGACACCGAGGCCGCCTTCGACCAGGCGCTCACCACTGCCCAGGCCCTGGACAAGAAGGGCACGGACGACGAGTACCTCGCCGCGCTGGCCCACCTCGTGACGGCGGTCGACGGTCTCGCCCTCCTCTCCCCGCACACGGCCGTGGACCGCAGCCTCGACTATCCCTCGCTCGTGATCAGCTCCACGGCCGGAGCCAACATCGGCAACCTCGTCGACGGCGACAACCAGTCGGGAACCGGGTACGCCCAGGCGGTCAACCTCTCCCACACCTTCGACTTCGGGCCCGACTTCCGAGTTTCGGCGACCCGCTTCGGATTCCAGAGCAACATCTTCGCCGACCGGCTCGCGAACTCCACCGTCTACGGCTCGAACGACGGCAAGAACTGGACCCGGCTGACCCCGGGCGTCACCCAGTTCACCCAGGACTTCAACACCCTCGACGTCGCCCCCGATCTGCGCGACCAACAATTCCGCTACATCAAGGTTCAGATGCTCCGACCCCTGCCGGACGTGCTCTACGGCATCGTCCGCAGCCTGTTCGAAATGACCGAGTTCCACATCTACGGCGACCGGCACGAGATCGGCAACTTCGTCAAGGCGACCTCGATCGCCTCCGACCAGGCCATCGCCGGCAAGATCATGGTCGGCGACACCGTCGACGTCTCGGTCACCGCGAAGAAGCCGCTCCAACAGGTCACCGTCACCGTCCAAGGTGTGAAGGCGAAGGCGAACGCCGACGACGGCGTCAACTGGACCGCCTCAGTCAAACTCGACGACGTGGCCCCCGGCGACATCCAGGTCGCGGTCGACTACCTCGACGCCAACGGCAAGCCCGGTCCGACCGCCTACGGCACCACCGACGGATCGAAGCTCTACATCGCGGGCGACCCCGCGCACTTCATCGACGTGGCCAAGCTGGCCACCGTGACCGCCTCCGACAAACAGTGGCCGGGCAACGGACTGGGCGCCGACGAGGTCGGCTACCTGCTCTTCGACCGCGACCCCGACACGTACGGCGACCTGAACACCGGACCAGGCGCGTACTACGACATCGACTTCGGTGCTCACGCGACCGTGCGGCCCGACGAGGTCCTGATCCTGCCGCGGGCCAGCCACCCCCAGCGGGCCAACGGCACCGTCGTGCAGGGGTCGAACGACGGCCAAACCTGGACCGACCTCACCAAGCCACTCACCGGGGCCGTCGCAAACGGCTGGAGCGACCAGCGCACCTCGGGCGAAGACCACTACCGGTACCTGCGGATCTACAACGCCACAAGCTGGTACGGCGACCTCTCCGAGGTCGAGCTCTACGGCGACATCAAGTACGACGCATAGTTCGGCTCGAAGGCGCGACTCCTTCGGCTAGGTAGGGCAACATCGACCGGCCCAGTCAGGCCGGGCGGGACCCGGACCATGTCGTCAGTACGACGGTCAGCCGGGCTCACCACGCTGGCGGTCCCGCCGGCGATGGCCGGACGATGCCTGGAAACGTTGTCTGAATCGTCCCGCCTGCATGAGACCGGCAAAGTCCCCGAAACACCAGATTTATCCGACTGACATCTTGCCTCTGGCTACCGCCTAGTTCTAACTTTCGTAGAGACCGTTTTCTATCCGGCTACTCCCCGTTCCCGCCGACCCGCGCGGCGCGTTCCCCCTTACGGAGAGGTGTCCTCATGGCCCGTAAGCAGCTGAAAGCCGCAGCTGTCACCATCCTCGCGACGTCCGTCACCCTGGCCGGCTGCGGCGGCGAGCAACCCGCCGCGCCCCAGAGCAAGGGACCGGTCACCATCACCTGGTGGTCCTGGGACGAGCACAAGTTCCTCGACCCGATCGTCGAGAAGTTCAACGCCACCCACGACCACATCAAGCTCAAGGCGGTCAAGCAGGCCGACCTTCCGGGCACCGCGGCGAACCTGCGCAATGCCGTGGCCGCGAAGCAGGACGTGCCCTGCCTGGTCAAGAACTTCGGCGAGGTGCCAGGACTGGCCGGTGAAGGGCTGCTGGAGGACGTCACGGAGGAGTTCGAGCCGTACACCAAGAAGGGCCTGTACAACGAGCCGGCCTACGCCGGCGCGCAGGCCGGCGGCCGCTACTACGGCGTCCCGTCGGGGTTCAACCCGTCGTTCATGATCATCAACCGGGCCGTCTACGACAAGTACGGCATCGCGCCGCCCACGACCTGGGACGAGCTGATCGCGGCGGGCAAGGAGCTGAAGAAGTACGGCGTCTACGTGATGAACCTCGCCGGCGAGGACCCCTCCACGCTGGTCAACCTGACCCAGCAGGCCGGCGGCACCTGGTACAAGGTCGAGGGCAACACCTGGAAGGTGGACTTCCTTTCGCCCGAGTCACTCAAGGCCGCTGAGGTCATCCAGCAGCTGGTGGACAACGATCTGGTGGCGAACCAGACCTACCAGGACCGGCCGGCGCTCATCGCCTACTTCGACTCCGGCAAGATGGTGTCCCTGCCCACCTCCACCTGGCAGCTCGGCAACTACGAGCTCAACTACAAGAAGTCGCTGGGCGACTGGCAGCCCATCGACCTTCCGCAGTTCGCCGGCGCCCCGACGTTCGTCACGAACGCGCACGGCAGCGCCATCCTGGTGCCCAAGGGCTGCCAGAACGTGAAGGAGGCGGTCGAGGCGGCCGTCTGGATGACGACGAGCAAGGAAGCCGTCGACGCCAGCTACCAGGAGGACACCAAGCAGTACGCCTGGCCGGGCGCCATCCCCGACCCGAGCCCCTGGGTCGACTCCGCGGTGCCGGCGAAGTTGTTCGGCGAGCGCCGCGCCGAGGCCAAGAACGTCATCCTCAAGGCGGTCAAGAGCGCCCGGGACCCCTGGGTGGTCGGCCCCAACTACACCGGCGTGTTCACCGAGCTCCAGGACCAGTGGGCGCAGATCGTCACCAAGAAGATCACGGTGCGCGAGGCGCTGGAGCACATGCAGAAGTTCACGGTCGACGACCTCAAGGCCAAGAACATCAATGCCCAGGGCTGACACCATGGTCGCGCCCGCCGTCATGACCTGGCGACGGATCGCGGCGATCAAAGGAGCCTCCTTCACCGTCCCGTTCTTCCTCGGGTTCGTGCTGTTCACGGTGGTGCCGATCGTCCTGGCGCTGCGCGAGAGCATGTACACGACCAAGAGCTCCGGGCTCGGGTTCGGTGAGAAGACCATCGAGTTCTCGGGGCTCGCCAACCTGCTGAAGGGCGTGGGCGACGAGCGGTTCTGGGCGGGGATGGGGCGGGTGGCGCTGTTCGCGGCGATCAGCATCCCGCTCATCCAGGTCGCGAGCGTCGCCGTGGCGCTGCTGCTCGACGCCGCCACCCGGAAGGTGGCGGCGCGGTTCCGGCTGGCGCTGCTGATCCCGTACATGATCCCGGGGATCGTGGCGACGCTCATCTGGATCTATCTCTACAGCCCCGACGTCGGGCCGCTGACGCCGTTCTTCGCGTTGTTCGGGGTAAACGCCGACTTCTACAGCGGCGAGCTGATCTGGGTGTCGATCGGCAATCTGATGGCGTGGGGCGGCATCGGGTTCAACATGCTCATCGTGTACGCCGCGTTGCAGGCCGTGCCTCGGGAGATCTTCGAGGGCGCCCGCGTGGACGGGGCTTCGGAGCTGCGCATCGCCTGGTCGATCAAGGTGCCGTTGATCCGGCGATCGTTGGTGCTGACGACTGTGCTCAGCATCATCGGCACGCTGCAGATCTTCAGCGACCCGATGCTCTTCCGGTCGATGGCGCCGGAGACCGTCACCCGCGACTTCACGCCGATCATGGGCATTTACGACTGGGCCTTCGCGCAGGGTGACTTCAACTACGCCGCCGCCCTGTCCATCATCCTGGCCATCGTCGTCGGCCTGGCGTCGGCGATCTTCTATCGGTTCACGAACACGGCGCCGACCTCATGACCACGACGCTCGACCGCCGTACCGTCACCGCCTCCGCGCCGAGACCCCGGGTGGCGCCGCACAGCAAACGTACGAAGGCGACGGTGCTGTTCGGGCTGATCGCCTTCACCGTGTACTCCGTGGCGCCCGTGTGGTGGCTGATCGTGTCCGCGACGAAGGGGCAGAGCGACCTCTACACGACCAACGGGCTGTGGTTCGCCGAGTTCCGGCTGCTGGACAACTTCAGGGAGCTGTTCACCTACCAGGACGGCATCTTCCTGACGTGGATGTGGAACACCGTGGTCTACAGCCTCGCCGGGACCGTGGGAATGACGCTGATCTGCGTCGCCTGCGGCTACGGCCTGGCGATGTACCGCTTCCGGGGCCGCGGCGTGATGATGGGCTGCATCATCGGCTCCTTCCTGGTGCCGCACGCGCTGCTCACCATCCCGTCCTTCCTGCTCTATACGGACCTGCGGATGATCGACACGCCCTGGGCGATCATCGTGCCGAGCTTCTTCAGCGCCTTCTCGGTATACCTGGCGAAGGTCTACGCCGAGGGCGCCATCCCGCATGAGTTGCTGGAGGCGGCCAGGATCGACGGGGCCGGCGAGTACCGCATCTTCTTCGTCATCGGGGCGCGGCTGATGTCCACGGGCGCGGCGACGATCTTCCTGCTCGGCTTCGTGGGGTCGTGGAACTCCTTCTTCGGCCCTCTGGTCTACCTGCGCAGCCAGGACAAGTGGACGGTCATGCTGGGCCTCTACTCGTGGCTCAAGATCAAGGTGGACAACTCCACGGACCTGACCGGGCTGGTCGTGGTCGGCTCGATCGTCTCGCTGATCCCCATGGTGGCCTTGATGGTGTCCATGCAGCGCTACTGGCGCTCCGGCGTCACCTTGGGCAGCCTCAAATAGAGTGCTGTAAGAAAACGTTGTCTATACTGCGGGATCATGGCCAGGAGAGACGAGCACCGCCCGAACACGATCCGGGACGTCGCGGCGCGGGCCGGCGTGTCCGTCTCCACGGTGTCCAGGGTGATGGCCGGCGACTACCCGGTGGCGCAGGCCACCAGGCTGCGGGTGCAACGGGCCATCAAGGAGCTCAACTACGTCGCCAACACCCACGCCCGCGCGCTGGTGGCGGGCAGCACCCAGACGGTGGCGTTCATCGTCAACGACGTGCGCGGGCCCGCCTTCGCCGCCGCCGTGCACGGGGCCGAGCACGAGGCGGCCCGCCGCGGGCGGCTGTGCCTGGTGTGCACGACCGAGGGCGATCCCGCGCGGGAGCTGGCCGCCATCCACCTCATGCGCGAGCAGCGCGCGTCGGCGGTGATCCTCATCGGTGGGGCGGTCGACGAGCCTGCCTACCACACGCGCATGGCCGAGATCGCGCGCTCGCTGGACGCGGCGGGGTCGCGGCTGGTCCTGTGCGGCCGGCCGCCGATCGGCGCCGACATGCCGGTCACGGTCGTGGAGTACGACAACGAGGCCGGCGCCTACGCCGCGACAGCCCACCTGCTGTCCCGCGGGCATCGGCGGATCCTTTTCCTGGGCGGCGGGCCGCCGGGGTTCACCACGACCGCGGGTCGGCTGGCGGGGTATCGGCGGGCGCTGGAGGACAATGGAGTGCCCGTCGACCCCGAGCTGATCGAGACGAAAGTGCAGTTCAGCCGGGCGTCCGGCTATGAGCACACGCGGCGGTGGCTGAGCTCGGGGCCGCCGTTCACCGCGATCTTCGCCGAGACGGACATCGTCGCGGGCGGCGCGATGGCCGCGATCTTCGAGGCGGGGCTGAGCGTGCCCGAGGACATCTCGCTCGTGGGCTACGACGACATACCGCTGGCGACGGACCTGCGGCCGCAGTTGACGACCGTGCGCGTGCCGTACGAGGAGCTGGGCCGCAGTGCCGTGCGGCTGGCATTGGAGTTGAAGGAAGGGCGGGCGAGCAGCGGCTCGGAGCAGCATGCCGTCTTCGGCACCCACGTCGTGGTGCGCCAGTCCGTCGCGCCACCCGCCCTCCAGTAGCGCGTCGCGCACGGCCCCGGCCAGCGGGGCGGGTCGGCCAGGCCCGCCCGCACCGCCAGCGCCCCCAGCATGCTGCTGACCGCGGCCGATCCTCATGCTCCGATCAGCCATACTCCGGTTCTCTCCTGTCTCCTCTCGCGATCGTTCACCGGGACGGTGGGCGGCGGCCACTGTGCGGCCGCCGCCCGACGCGATGGGTCATTCGGAGGAGAAGGCGGCGTCGAAAGCGGCGGCCGGTGGAGTGATGGCGTTGAGCGAGCGGATGTAGGCGAGGGATTCCGGTGCGCCGTGCAGCCGGTCCATGCCCGCGTCCTCCCACTCGACGGAGATCGGGCCGTCGTAGCCGATGTGGTTGAGCGCGCGGAAGCACGCCTCCCACGGCACGTCGCCCCGTCCGGTGGATACGAAGTCCCAGCCACGCCGGGGGTCGGCCCAGGCCAGGTGGGAGGACAGGCGGCCGCGCCGGCCGTCGCGGGTGGCCACCTGGGCGTCCTTGCAGTCCACGTGGTAGATCCGGTCGGCGAAGTCGAGGATGAAGTTCGCCGGGTCCAGGTCCTGCCACACCATGTGCGAGGGGTCCCAGTTCAGCCCGAAGGCAGGCCGATGCCCGATGGCCTCCAGCGTCCGGACCGTGGTGTGGTAGTCGTAGGCGATCTCGCTCGGGTGCACCTCATGGGCGAAGCGCACCCCGACCTCGTCGAAGACGTCGAGGATCGGGTTCCACCGGTCGGCGAAGTCGGCGTAGCCCGCCTCGATCATCGACGGGGGCACCGGCGGGAACATCGCCAGCGTGTGCCAGATCGACGAGCCGGTGAAGCCGACGACGGTCGTGACGCCGAGCGCGGCCGCCGAGCGGGCGGTGTTCTTGATCTCTTCGGCGGCGCGCCGCCGTACGCCTTCGGGTTCACCGTCGCCCCAGATGCGGGCGGGCACGATGCCCTTGTGGCGCTCGTCGATGGGGTGGTCGCAGACCGCCTGGCCGACCAGGTGGTTGGAGATCGTCCACACCCCGAGGTTGTACTTGGCCAGGGTCTCCTTCTTGCGTTCGATGTAGGAGTCGTCCGCGAGGGCCTTGTCGACCTCGAAGTGGTCGCCCCAGCAGGCGATCTCCAGGCCGTCGTAGCCCCACTCTGACGCCAGCCGGCAGACCTCCTCGAACGGCAGGTCCGCCCACTGCCCGGTGAACAACGTGACCGGCCTCGTCATGAACCCTCCACAGTGATGAAGCGGCTGTCCTCAGCCGCGCTCTGCTCGACAGCCGCCAGCACCCGCTGCACCCGCAGGCCGTCCTCGAAGGACGGTGCGGGGTCGGTGCCGGCGGCGATCGCCTCCAGGAAGTCCTTCATCTCGTGGACGAAGGCGTGCTCGTACCCGAGGCCGTGACCAGGCGGCCACCACGCCCCGGCGTACGGGTGGTCCGGCTCGGTGACCTGCACCCGCCGGAATCCGTGCTCGGCGCTGTCGATGGTGTGGTCGTGGAACCACAGGTCGTTCATCGACTCGAAGTCGAAGGCCAGGCTGCCCAGGGCGCCGATGTCGCCGAGGGCCCCAGAGCCGGCCTTGTCCTTCTGGAGCCGCCAGACCAGGGGGAATTCCGGGTCGACGATCCAGTCCTGCAGATACTGCGCCCGTACATGCCGGATATCGCCGAGCATGCCTCTTCGACGAACCGCCGGGCCAGCGCGACGGCGGGCACGCGGCGGTAGTTGAAGGCGACCATGCTGCGCACACCGCGCGCCGCCGCCTCCTTCGCCGCCACGGCCATGGCCTCGGCCTCGGCGACGGTGTTGGCGAGCGGCTTCTCGCAGATCACGTGCTTGCCTGCCGCCAGCGCCGCGACGGCAATCTCGGCGTGCGAGTCGCCGGGCGTGCAGATGTCGACGACCTGCACGTCGTCGCGGTCGAGCAGGCGCTTCCAGTCGGTCTCCGCGCCGGCCCACCCCAGCTTCTCGGCGGCCTGCGCGGTCGCCTCGGCGGATCTGCCGGCCACGGCCACCATCGAGGGCCTGAACGGCAGGTCGAAGAACGCGTCCACGCTGCGCCACGCCTGGGAGTGGGTACGGCCCATGAACGCGTAGCCGACCATGCCGATCCCGATGACGGGCCTCATGACTCGAACCCGAGAGGCAGGTACTGGGCGGCGTTGTCCTTGGTGATGGTCTCCGAAGCCAGTGTGATCGACTGCGGCACCTGCTGCTCCAGCAGGTCGCTCATGCCCTTGCCCTGGGCAATCAACCGGGCGATCTTGATCGCCGAGGCGGCCATGGTGGGGGGATAGGTGACGGTGGCCTTCAGCACGCCGCTGTCGGCCTGGATGTCACGCATTGCGTTGGCCGAGCCCGCGCCGCCGACCATGAAGAACTCGTTGCGACCGGCCTCCTTGATCGCCGCCAGCACGCCGATGCCCTGGTCGTCGTCGTGGTTCCAGATCGCGTCGATCTTCTTGTGCGCCTGGAGCAAGTTGGCGGCCACCTGCGTTCCGGACTCCACCGTGAACTTGGCGTCCTGTTGGGCGGTCACCTTGAAGCCGTACGTCTTCAGCGCGTCGGCGAATCCCTTGCTGCGGTCCTGGGTCAGCGGCAGCGTGGCGATGCCCTGGATCTCCAGGATGACCGGGTTGGAGACGCCCTTGTCCTTCAGCGTCTTGCCGATGTGGTGTCCGGCGGCCACACCCATGCCGTAGTTGTCCCCTCCGATCCAGGCCCGGTACGACAGCTTGTCCGGGAAGACGCGGTCCACGTTGACCACCGGGATGCCCGCGTCCATGGCCTGCCGGGCGACCTGGTTGAGCTGCTGGCCGTCGTTCGGCAGGATCACCAGCACGTTGACCTTGGCCTGGATCAGCGACTCCACCGCCGAGATCTGCTGGTTGATGTCGTTGGTCGGCTCGACCGGCTTGAACTCGACGTCGGTGTACTGCTTGGCCGCGTCCGCCGCGTTCTTGCTGATGGCGGCGATCCAGCCGTGGTCGGCGGCCGGGGCCGAGAAACCGATGACGACCTTCTCGCCAGGGGCGTCGTTGCCTTCCTTGGCCGCGGGAGCGGCGGCGGGCGCGCTCGCCTGCTGGGTGGCGACCGGCTCGTTGCTGGTGCAGGCGCTGATGAGGGCACCCGCGCCGAGGGCGGCGCCGCTGAAGAGGAAGCCGCGCCGGGCGACGTTCTTATCCATGTCTGCTCTCCTTGCTGAAGCCGGAAGGCTTGCGATCCGGCCCTGGTGTCAGGTGTGTGTTCTGAGGCTTCGCCGCTGCAGCAGCACGGCGGCGACGATGATCGCGCCTTTGGCGATGAGCTGGTCGGCGCCGTTCTGGCCGAGCAGGCAGTGCACCTCTCCGGCTCTGACCTCAAGGTTCACACCGTCCAAGGCGCGCACGCCCGGGAACTGCTTGACGATTCCTCGCATCACGAGCAGCGATGACGAGTCGGATGGTGACCGCGGCACAGGGGCCTCCCTTGGTTACGGTGTGGCCGTGCCCGACTGGTTGCCCCGCCCGCCTGACGGCGCCGGTTGGCACCGCCGCGACGGCACCGAGGTCGGCGTCAACGGTGCCGGTGCGGCTCCGGGTGACCGATCAGGCGGGCGGGACGTTCTGGGTGGGGAAAGGGCACGGGAAAAGGGGCACGGGGTTTCCCGTCCGCCTGACCGCATGCCCCATGGCCGCGGCACGCGAGATGGGCGGGATGTGCCGAGGCGGTGCGGAACAGGACGGTCAGGCGGACGGGAGGTTCAGGTAGCGGGCGGTAGATCGGGACCGCGTGGCGGACACGCGGGTCAGGCTGACTGTGGCAATCAGGCCATCGGGGTTCCCTCGATGACCCCGATGGTTGGAGACGTTCGGATCGAGATGCTTGTGGGGTCGGACAGTGCTCGTTCGACGACGACTCCGGCCGCTCCGCGTGAGGCGGCGCCGAAGCCGAGGTCGGAGGCGACGAACCGGCAGCGCTCGACGGCGTCGCTCATGCCCAGGCGTGCCAACGCCTGCTGCGCCGCGGGGATGAGCAGGTCGGCGAGTCGCGCGAAGTACCCGCCCAGCACGATCACCCGTGGGTTGAAGAGGTTGACCAGCATGGCCGCCCCGATTCCGAGCCACCGGCCCGCCTCAGCGGCGGCGGCGTCGACGCGGGGATCTCCTTCGGCCCGTCGCTGCTCGATCTCGGCCAGCCGCTCCTCCGGGTCGCGGACGACCTGCGGGCCGGTACCGTACGCGCGGTCAGGTGTGGCCATGCGGACCAGCGCGGCCAGCCCGACTTTGGTCTCCCAGCAGCCGACCCGGCCGCAGCGGCACGACTCGCCGGAGGGATCGATCATGACGTGGCCGACCTCCCCCGCGAATCCGTCCGCTCCGCCCAGCAGCCGGCCGCCGGCGATGACGCCGCCGCCGATGCCCACCTCGCCTGTGAGGTAGACCAGGTCGGAGGTGCCCGCCGCGACGCCCGAGGTGTACTCGGCGAGAGCGGCGAGGTTGGCGTCGTTGTCCACCGCG
This sequence comes from Nonomuraea sp. B19D2, assembly GCF_040137845.1. Lineage (NCBI taxonomy): Bacteria > Bacillati > Actinomycetota > Actinomycetes > Streptosporangiales > Streptosporangiaceae > Nonomuraea > Nonomuraea sp. B19D2. The sequence goes on from NZ_JBEFAK010000024.1 coordinate 125,584, forward strand.
ACGGGGATGTCCGCGGCGATGTTCGCGCGGGACAGCCGCTCCGCGACCGCCACCCCGCGCCAGCCGAGGTTCGGGGCGACGACGACGGTGCCGGTGGTGGTGTCGATCAGGCCGGGGACGGCCACGGTGATCCCGGCCGGCGTGATCCCGAGCCGGTCGAGGTCGGCGACGGTCTTCTCGGCCATGCGGGCCAGCTCGTCCAGCGAGCGTTCCGGGCCGGAGCCCATGGCGTCGAAACCGATGCGCCGATCGATGATCACCCTGCCGGCCAGGTCGGTGGCGATCGCGGCAATGTAGTCGACGTTGACTTCCATGCCGAGGGCGCCGACCAGGGAGCCGTCCAGGGTGAGCGCGACACCCGGGCGGCCGACGGAGCCGGCGTGCTGCGGCCCCATCTCCTTGACCAGTCCGCGCGCCTGCAACTCGCTCACCAGACTGGTGACGGTCGCCTTGTTCAGCCCGGTCGCGGCGGCGACGGCCGATCGGGTGCACGGGCCGCACGCGCTGACGTGACGCAGCACGAGGGCGAGGTTGGAACGGCGCACGGTGGCCTGGTCCGCGGGAACTCCCGCGGACCCGCCGCGACTCATCGAGTCGGTCGCGTGGCCGTCGGCCCGGCTGTGGTCCACGCCCCTCCTCGATTAGTTCAGATGGCTAGCCGAATTAAAGGCACGACTTCCTGCGGGCACAAGTATTAAATCGTTCGCAACTTGCGTAACGTTCCGATAACTGAAGCGAGAAACGCGCTGAAGTGCACGGAAATGAGCGATGCCAACTCGTTACGGACTCGAGGGGTGCGTGGCCCGACATCGCCGTGTTACAACCCTGATTAATTGATCTGGGAGACAAACAAATGGGCAGGTGGTGCGGGTGGCGTACAGACCGTCCCGCTCCCGCGCCCCGGGCGGCGCCGCGCCGACGGGTCCCGCCACGCTGCGCCGGGCGAACCTCTCGCTGGTGCTGCGCGAGCTGCGCGACCACACATCGCTGTCCCGTGCCGAGATCGCGCAGGCGACCGGACTGCACCGGGCCACCGTCTCCAACCTCATGGCCGAACTCCTGGAACGGCGGCTGGTACGGGAGGTCGGCGTCGAGCACGTGGGCGCGATCGGGCGCCCCAGACGGGCGGTGGCGCTGCACGGCGCGCACGTCGGCGCCCTGGGCATGGAGATCAACGTCGACTACATCGCGGTCCACGGCACCGACCTGAGCGGCCGGAGTCTGGTCGAGCGCCGGGTGGTCCACGACGCGATGGGCAGCGGCCCGGACAACGCCGTGCGCCGGCTCGGGCTCGTGGCCAAGGAGGCCGTGGAGGCGATGGGGCGGGCCGGAGCTGTCCCCTCCGGCATCGTGGTGGCCGTCCCGGGACTCGTGGACGTGACACGCGGCGTCGTGACACTCGCGCCGAACCTCCACTGGCGCGATCTGCCCCTGGCCGAGCAGCTGAGCTCCATGCTCGGCCCGCGGAGCGTGCCGGTGCGGGTGGACAACGACGCGAACCTCGCCGCCCTGGCCGAATACACCTCCGGCGTCGCCGCCGGCACGCCCCACCTGGTCTATCTCACCGGAGAGGTGGGCGTGGGCGGCGGCATCATCTCAGGCGGCGAACTTCTGCGCGGAGCGGACGGATTCTCCGGCGAGGTCGGGCATCTGCGGGTCGACCCCAACGGCGACCAGTGCGGCTGTGGCCGCATCGGCTGCTGGGAGACCAAGGTCGGCCTGGCCGCGCTCGTCCGCGCGGCCATGCCCGAACAGGCGTACGGGCTGCCCGGCATGCCGGTGCCCGACCCCGGCGAACGGGTGGCCGACATCGCCAGAGGGCTGGCCTCGGGCGACCGGCGGATGATGACGGCGGTGGCGCAGGTAGGCGAGTGGCTCGGGCTCGGCGGCTCGATCCTGGCCAACCTGTTCAACCCGCGAGTGATCGTCATCGGCGGCTACTTCGCCTCACTGGCCCAGTGGCTGCTGCCGCACGCGCAAGATCAGCTGCGCCGGCTCGTGGTGGCCGCTCCCGCCGCCCAGTGCCGATTCGTCGCCTCCACGCTCGGCTTCGGCGCCGCCTCCCGGGGTGCCGCGAGCATGGTGGTCAACCACATCATCGACGACCCGACGATCTTGGATTCACTGCCCAGGCCGGCACCTTAGCGACGGCCCCACAGACCTGGAGACGGCACCCTCCAGCAACCGCAACATCCGCTACCACCAAGTGGCAACAAGCGCGGCGGCGCGCGCCTTGCCTGACGTCCCCCCGGTCAGGAAGGGTTTCCATGTCACCACGTCCTCGAATATGGGCGCAGGCGGCGGGGCCGCTCAACGCGGTCCTGCCAGAAAGCGGACGACGCCCGAGACGTCGAACCGCAACCACGATGGCCTTAGCCCTCGTCGCCCCTTTCCTCACGCTCCTCGCGGCGCCGGTGAGCGCCGAGGCCGCCACGTCCGCGGAGCCCGCTTTCAAAGTGCTCGTCTTCTCCAAGACGACCGGCTTCCGGCACGACTCGATCCCCGAGGGCATCGCGGCCGTGCAGAAGCTCGGCCAGGAGAACAACTTCGCGGTCGACACGACCGAGGACAGCGCCCTGTTCACGGACCAGAACCTGGCGCGGTACCAGGCCGTGGTCTTCATGTCCACGACCGGTGACCCGCTGGGCACGCAGGAGCAGAAGGACTCCTTCCAGCGCTACATCCAGGGCGGCGGTGGTTTCGTGGGCGTCCACGCCGCCGCCGACAGCGGGTACAACTGGGCCTGGTACGGCAAGCTGGTCGGGGCGTACTTCAAGCAGCACCCAGCGATCCAGCAGGCCACGGTCAAGGTCGAGGACCCGGCGCACCCGGCGACCAAGGACCTGCCGACGACCTGGACCCGTACCGACGAATGGTACGACTACCAGGCGAACCCGCGGAGCACGGTCCACGTGCTGACGTCGATGGACGAGAAGTCCTACACCGGCGCCACGATGGGCGCCGACCACCCGAACACGTGGTGTCAGGACTTCGACGGCGGCCGTTCGTGGTACACCGGGCTCGGCCACCTCAAGGAGAACTACAGCGAGCCCAACTTCCTGAAGCTGCTCCTCGGCGGCATCCAGACCGCCGCCGGCACCGTCAAGGCCGACTGCTCGGCCTCGCAGAGCAGCAGCTTCGAGAAGGTCACGCTCGACGAAAACACGTCGAACCCGATGATGGTGGACGTCGCCAAGGACGGCCGGGTCTTCTACATCGACCGGCTCGGCGAAATCAAGATCATCAAACCGACCGGCGGCACGGTGACGGCGGCGAAGCTGAACGTCTTCACCGCCAACGAGAGCGGCCTGCTCGGGCTGGCGCTCGACCCCGGCTTCGACTCCAACCACTGGGTGTATCTCTACTACTCCCCCGCCGGTACGAACGTCGACCGGCTGAGCAGGTTCATCGTCACCGGTGACACCGTGGACCTGACGAGCGAGAAGAGGATCCTCGACGTCCCGGTGCAGCGAGCCGAATGCTGCCACCACGGCGGCGGCATGGTGATCGACCCCAAGACCGGCAATCTGTGGCTGGGCACGGGCGACAACACCAACCCGTTCGCCTCCGACGGCTACACGCCGATCGACGAGCAGTCGGGCCGCTCCAGCTGGGACGCCCAGCGCACCGCGGGCAACACCAACAGCCTCAGCGGCAAGCTGCTGCGGATCCACCCCGAGGCCGACGGCACCTACACCATCCCGTCCGGCAACCTGTTCGCGCCGGGCACGGCGAAGACCAAGCCGGAGATCTACGGCATGGGCCTGCGCAACCCGTTCCGCATGGGTCTCGACCCGAAGACGGGCAACATCATGCTCGGCGAGTACGGTCCCGACGCCAACGCGGCGAGCTCCACCCGGGGTCCGCAGAACACGGTCGAGTGGAACCTCATCACGAAGCCGGGCAATTTCGGCTGGCCGTACTGCATCGGCAACAACACCCCGTACGTCGACTACAACTTCGCCACCAAGCAGTCGGGGTCGCCGTTCAACTGTGCCGCGCCGGTCAACGACTCGCCGAACAACGACGGCCTGACCAGCCTGCCGCCGGTGATCCCGGCGACGGTCTGGTACCACTACGCGGCCGACCCGCAGAACTTCCCGGAGCTGAGCGGTGGCGCGCCGATGGGCGGTCCGGTCTACCGCTCCGACCCGAACCTGCAGTCGGACGTGAAGTGGCCGGCGTACTGGGACGGCAAGGCCGTCTTCGCTGAGTGGAACAACGACAAGGTGTGGTCGTTCCAGCTCGACGAGAACGGCAGCAAGGTCGTCGAGATGAACCCGATCCTCGGCTCCCTGTCGTTCAAGAAGCCGATGGACATGAAGTTCGGCCCCGACGGCGCGCTGTACATGATCGAGTGGGGTTCCGGCTTCGGCGGCGACAACGCCGACTCCGGCATCTACCGCATCGAGTACACCAAGGGCACCCGCCCGCCGATCGCCCGTGCCACGGCGGACAAGACCGACGGGCCCCTGCCGCTGACGGTCAAGTTCTCCAGCGAGGGCAGCCGGGACCCGGAGGACAAGACGCTCACCTACGCCTGGGACCTCGACGGTGACGGTGACACCGACTCCACCGACCCCAACCCCACCTTCACCTACGAGAAGGGGGGCGATTACAGCGTGGTCCTGACCGTCAAGACCCCCGACGGCAAGACCGCCACCGCCAGCGTGTCGATCAGCGCGGGCAACATCCGTCCCACCGTCAAGGTGGACGTTCCGCCGAACGGCGCCTTCTTCGAGTTCGGCGACCAGGTGAAGTTCAAGGTCACCGTCACCGACGCCGAGGACGGCACGATCGACTGCGAGAAGGTCAAGATCCAGGCGATCCTCGGCCACGACAGCCACGGCCACCCACTCGACCAGCTCAAGGGCTGTGAGGGCACCCTGCAGACCCAGCAGGCGGGCCACGGCGAGTACGACAACCTCTTCTACGCCATCGAGGCCAGCTACACCGACGGGGGCGCCAACGGCGCCGGACCGCTGACCGGGCGGGGCCAGATCATCCTGGAGCCCAAGCGCAAGCAGGCCGAGCACTTCGCGCGGACCGGCCGGGTGGCCGACGGCAAGGGCACCGACGCCGCCGGCGTCCAGGCGGAGACCACCACGGACCCCCAGGGCGGCAACCAGCACATCGCGTTCGTCCAGGACGGCGACTGGTGGTCGTTCGACCCGGTGAACCTGACGAACGTCACCGCGATCCGGCTCCGGGCCTCCTCGGGCGGAGCCGGCGGAACCGTGCAGGTCCGGGCGGGCGACCCGGAGACCGGCGCTCTGGTCGGCTCGGTCGACGTGACGCCCACCGGCGGCTGGCAGACGTTCACTGACGTCACGCTCGACCTGACCAGCCCACCGACCGAGAGCGGACCGCTGTACTTCGTCGTGCGCAAGCCGGCGAGCGCGGCCGACAACGCCTACCTGGCCAACTTCAACTGGGTCGACTTCGTCGGCAAGGGCGCCACGGACAACCAGCATCCGGCCGTGACCGCGACGGCGACCCCGGCGACGGGCGTAGCACCGCTGAAGGTCGGCTTCAAGGCGACGGCCACCGACCCCGAAGGGGACCCGATCACCTACAAGTGGAACTTCGGGGTGACCGGCGCGCCGGAGCCCACCACGGCCGAGGCGAGCTACACCTACACCGCGCCGGGCAGCTACACGGCCGTGGTGACCGCGACCGACGCCAAGGGCGCGTCGGCCACCGCACAGGTCCCGGTCAAGGTGGACGCGGCGGCCACGGTGTGCTTCACCGGCCGTTCCGACGACTTCCTGGGCAGCCAGCTTGACCGTGACCGCTGGTCGGTCATCCGGGAGAACCAGGACCTCAAGGTCGCGGACGGCAAGCTCGTGATCCCGACCTCGACCACCGACATCTACAGCACGGGCGGCAACACGCCGAACATCGTCCTGCAGCCGGCGCCGTCGGGTGCCTGGACCGCCACCGCCAAGCTCACGCTGGACGCGCGTGACGCGTACCAGCAGGCGGGCCTGGTCATCTACGGCGACGACGACAACTACGCCAAGATGGTGCTCCAGGCGCGGTCGACGTCGGGTCCCAACCACGCCAGCCGCATCTTCCAGTTCATCAGGGAGGAGAACGGCAGCCCGAACGAGGTGTCGCAGAGCAACACGGCCGACCTCGGGGACTCCTACCCCGACACGGTGTACGTGCGGTTCGTCAGCGACGGCACCAACATCACCGCCCACTACTCCTCGGACGGCACCACGTTCACCGCGATGCCGCAGACCAAGCCGCTCGCCGGGATCACCAACCCCAAGATCGGCTTGATCTCGCTGGCCGGGGCCAACCACCCGGTGGTGAATGCGTCCTTCGACTGGTTCCACATCACGCCGGACGACAAGGCGACGGCGCCGGACCCGGACGACGAGTTCGACGGCACCGCGCTCGACTCCTGCCGCTGGAACGCGGTTGTGCGCCCCGACGCCACGGCGGCGCGCGTCGGCAACGGCAAGCTGGAGCTGGACACCACGACCGGTGACATCTACGGGACCGGCAACAGCGGCCCGAAGAACTTCATCCTCCAGACGGCGCCAAGCGGCGACTGGAGGCTGGAGACCAAGGTGGACGCCTCGGCGCTCAACGAGCAGTACCAGCAGGGCGGCCTGATGGTGTACACCGGCGACGACGACTACGTGAAGCTCGACTTCCTCACCACCAACCCGGCAGGCTCGACGGTGGCGCGGGGCATCGAACTGCGCAGCGAGGTCGGCGGCACCGTGCAGAACCCGCAGCCGCAGGTGAACAACCTCACCAGCGGCGTGTGGTGGCTTCGGCTGAGTAAGGCGGGCACCACCTACACCGGCTCCTACTCCTCCGACGGCCAGACCTGGACGGATCTCTCCTCGACGGTGGCGAACACCGCGGTGGCCACCGGCGCGAAGGTCGGCGTGTACGCCATCGGCACCAACCAGTCGGCGTCGAAGACGGTCATGTTCGACTACTTCCACCTGACCAAGGCAGGCTCGGACGAGGACAGGACCGCGCCTGTGACGACGGCGACGACCGATCCGGAGCAGCCGGCGGGCGGCACGTTCACCGGCCCGGTGTCGGTCGCGCTGAAGGCCACCGACGAGGACGGCGGCAGCGGGGTCGGCAAGACCGAGTACCAGCTCGACGGCGGCGACTGGACCGCCTACACCGGACCGGTCACCGTGACCGGCGACGGGCAGCACGCGCTGAAGTACCGCTCGGCCGACAAGGCGGGCAACCTCGAAGCGGCCAAGACGCTGACGCTGACGATCTCGGCGCCCGCGCCGCAGGTCAAGCTGACGGTCTCCGCCTCGTCCCGCTGCATCGGCACCTCGGCGTACGTGGCGGTCACGGCCGTCAACGGCTCGGACGTGCCGGCGACGGTGATGCTGACCACCCCGTTCGGTTCGAAGACCGTGGCTGACGTGGCCCCGGGCAAGCAGGCGTACCAGTCCTTCAACAGCCGGGCCGGGCAGATCGACGCGGGCACGGTGACCGTGAAGGGGACCGCGACGATCGGCGGCGAGCAGGTCACCTCGTCCTACGACGCCGCCTACCCGGCAATCAGCTGCCGCTGACCGCCGACAGCAGAACCGGGACCGGCCGGCCGAGCAGCCGGCCGGCCCCGCCCCCTCAATGGAGCGAACACATGAAAATGAACAGGACTACGCAGATACTCGCCGCGGCGATGCTCGGTGTCGCGCTCGCCGCCGGCGTCGGCGGGGCCGGTCCCGCGGCGGCGGACGACGACCCCGACAACGGCATCGACGTGTCGGTGACAATCGAACCCAACACCACTCCCGGCCAGGTGTCCATGACCGTCGCCGACAACGGCGGAGTGGCCCTGCAGGAGAACGGCTCCAACGCCGCCGCCCGCCAGTTCGTCGGCACCCTGCCGACGGTCACGGTGACCGACACCCGCCGTCCCGAAGACATCCCCGCCGGTGACTTCTGGGCGGTCGTCGGCCAGGCCGGCGAGTTCACCGCGACGAGCGGTTCGGCGCCGCCCATCGGCCCGCAGTACCTGGGCTGGCGGCCGCGCCTGCTGAGCGACTCCTCCTCCGGGGCGGTGGAGGCCGGTGAGCCCGTCTCCAGCGTCATCTCAGACGGCTCAGGAGCACCCACCGTCGGCCTGCAGGGGCAGGAGCTGCTGGTGTCGACGGCGAACTCCGCCGACGAGATCGGCACCTGGCAGGTCAACGCCGACCTCGCGCTGCGCACTGCCGCCGACGTCGCCGCCGGCGAGTACCACTCAACTCTGACGCTTTCCCTCTTCAACCAGTCCTGAACCGGAGGCAGGACGCCATCGCCCGCTATGGGCATCCGGGACCTGTGCCGGCCAGGCACAGGCACAGGTCCCGGACGACCACGATGAGACTGGAGACACCTCTGTTGACCACAAGCCGTTCGCGAGGCGCCCTCGCCCACCTCGCCGTCCTACCCGCTGTCGGCGTTGCCCTGCTGGTCGCCGTCCTGGTCACCACGGTCGCGTTCGCGGCCCCGTCAGACGCCGACACCACCTGGTCGGTCGTTCCGGCCAACGCCGACGGTCCTGACGGCCGCAGCGCCATCGACCTCGAACTCGCCGGCGGACAGCAGGTGGTCGAGCATGTGGCGGTCATCAACCGCTCCACTCAGCCGGTCGACTTCGCCATCGACGCCAACGACGGCTACCTGACCGCCAAGGGCTACTTCGACATGCGGCCCTCGGACGCGAAACCGACCGACGGCGGCTCCTGGATAGCGGTTCCCGAGAAGGTGACCATCGCCGCCGGCGCCACCTCCGTCGTGCCGGTGACGGTGTCGATCCCCCAGAACGCGACGCCTGGCGATCACCCCGCAGGTGTGACCGCGTCCCTGGAGACCGTCTCCGGCCAGGTACGGGTCCAGAACCGGGTGGGCGTCCGCCTGAACATCCGCGTCACCGGCGACTATGTGGCCAAGGTGGCAGTAACCGACGTGCGAGCCGAGTACACGGGATCATGGAATCCCTTCGCCGCCGGATCCGTCGAGGTGACCTACACCGTGACCAACGTCGGCAACGTCCGGCTGGTCACGGACAACCGGGTCCTGACGTCCACGTTCGTGGGCGAGAACACCTGGAGTGACCCGTCCGCGGCCAAGGCCAGGGAGCTCATGCCGGGCGGCAGCCGCACGTTCGTCGCACGGGTGCCCGGCGCCTGGCCGCTGGGTCCCATCGGCACGACGGTCACGGCGATCCCCTCCCCCGCGGGCAAGCCGATCCCAGGCGTCACCGCCCAGCGGACGGCCATCGACACCACGGTCTGGGCCCTGCCGTGGCCGCAGCTCGCCCTCCTCGTCCTCCTCGTCCTCGCCCCCCTCGCCATCCGGCTGGTCGCCGCCTGGCGCCGCAGGCGCATCGAGGAGCTGATCATGCTCCACGGCAAAGGCACGCCTCAGGAGGCGTGAGCGCCATCGACATCCGCCCTCAGGAGGTGGGACCATCAACCGACCCAGGCAACCGGCCCCCGCACAGGGTGCGACGTGGGCCCGCGTGCTCGCCCTCGCGGTCGCGTTCGTGCTCGGCGCGATCGTCGCCGGCGGTGTGGTGTTCGCGCTGACCCGGCCGGACTCGACCGAGCAGACGGCCGACCGTCTCCGTGCCGAGTCCGCCCTCCGCGACAGAACGCAGATCAAGACCCTGACGGAGCTGGCCCGCAGCACGCGGGCCCGGCTCCTCCCCGTGCTCGACGGGCTGAGCCGGGCCATGCCGGCCGACGCCACCGCGGGGCCGGCCGCGGTGACCGCCGCCGACGTCGAGACCTGGCAGCAGGCGGCCGCCGCGGCCGTCCAAGGCTTCGCCGACCCGCCGTCCGGTGAGACCGCCACCAACGTGGCGCGGTCGAGTCTCGCCTCCGCCGTACGGCAACTCGCCACGACTGTCGACACCTACGCGGCCGCGCGGGGTCTGCCAGGACCGGCCCGCGCCGCCGCCATGGACCTGGCCGTACGGCAACGCGCCGACGCGCTCTTCACCTGGTCGATCGGAGCCACCGCTCTCGACGCTGTGAACATCGACGCGGGCTACGGCCACCAGCATGTGTTCCTACCGACATCACCCGGCGAAGGGGCGCTCACCCCCGACACCGAACCCGAGGGGAGTCACGACTCGTGAACAAGGCACCGGCATACGTTCTCACCGTCCTGCTGGCCGGGCTCACGCTGGTGCTCGGCGCACCGGCGGCCTCCGCCCACGGCGGGCCGATCAAGCTGGAGGTGACGGGAGACGGCGCCGACAACGTCAACGTGCTGGTCACGTACAAAAAGGACGGCCATCCCGTAACGGAGATCGTCGAGGCCACGCTGACGGCGACCTCGGCAGACGGCCGTTCCTTGGGGCCGGTGCCGCTGAGGTCGGCACCCGAGGGCCAGAACCTCTACCACTCCGCCGAGCCGCTGCCGAGCGGCGAGTGGCGGGTCACCGTGACCGCGACCGAGCCCTCCAAGGCGAAAGCGACGGTGAAGGTGAAGGCGGGCGTTATCGCCGCCTCACCCGTGGCGGCGACCGCCCCCGCAACGGGCCGGGCGACGGCGCCCGCGCGGAACAAGGCCGCCGCGCCGGCGACCGTGATGGACGACCAAGGTGCGATGGGGACTCCCCTCAAGATGGGCATCATCGTCATGGTGGCGCTCGTCGCCCTCGCGGCCTGGATCGCCCTTGCCTGGCGGCACCGCATGGGCATCCGGCGCTGAATTCGGCCGGCCGGGGATTGGCGAATACAGCAGAAGGGCGCAACCGACCAGTACCTCGCCGGGGCTGGAGAGGTGGGCTGAGCAACCTCGTTCCGGCCCCCTGGCGCGGCCAGGATCTCGACGTAGGGCCGGGCTCGAGCGCCGAGCGCACCGCAGCGTGCGCGTAGTCCGGGGGGTGCTCGGCGTACACAGCGGTCCGCGGGTGAGGCTTCCGGTGGGGTCTGCCATTTCTGCCCCATGCGGATTAAGATCCACCGTGGGAGAACAGGAGTGAGTCATGGCCCGAGTGGGACGCCTACACCGAGAGGCCTGGCCATCAGCTGCCGGTGGATCTCGCATTCGCCGACGTGCGCCCTGAGGACTATCAGGCGCTGGTGATCCCGGGCGGCCGCGCGCCGGAGTACATCCGCACCGATCCCGACGTGGTGGACGGCGCGATGGTCTCCTGCCGTGGCTGGCCAGACCTGCCTGAATGGTCGCGTGCCTTCATGCGCGTGCTGGAAGGCGCGAACGTGTCGTTGTAGGTGGTTCGGTCGTGCCGACACTGCGCCTGCGATCATTACACCCGTCCAGGCCATGGCCATGTGGGGGCTTGGCGTAGCGTTGCCACGTGAAGCGGTTGGAGGTATCCGACAGCCACGGCCCAAGCCACCACACCGGCCGGGCCACATGGGGTCGTACATATGCTGCCCTTACGATCGCCTGCTGTTGGCCGGCCGACGAAGGTGGCTGGGGGCGATCGACGGTCCAGGACTTCGTTCCTCAGCCCTGGACCACTGGGCACCGTGGCGGACGTGCTCACAGCGTGCGGCCAGGGTTGCAGTTTGAGTTGCAACACGAGGCCGTTCACAGCCGTTCAGGATGGACCACCCACACCTCCTGACCTGCATTGAACGATCCGGAACGGACGGAACTGGATCTTTTAATCCGAAGGTTCCGGGTTCGGCCCCGGGCGGCCTACCAGCCAAAGACCTCCTCAACAGACAACGCGTCGGCCATTGAGGGACCGCCGCGTGACTGTGCTCGGGTGCCTGGCATGCTCTGTGGCGTGATACTTCGTACTGCGACGCGCCGGGACCTGCCGGCGATCATCGCGCTCCTGGCTGATGAAGACACTGTGGTTGATCCCCGGACCGTCGAAGTCGACGAGGCATATGAGCAAGCCTTCAAGGCCGTTGATACGGATGAGCGAAACGAGATGATCGTTCTAGACGAGGGAGACGGTACGGTCCTTGGCTGTCTCCAACTGACGTACATTCCTGGCCTGGGACGACACGGGCAAGAGCGGGCGTTGATCGAGGCAGTGCGAGTGCGTGCCGATCGACGTGGGGCAGGACTTGGGCGCGAACTGCTCACCTGGGCAATCGAGCGTGCACGCGCCCGCGGATGCACCCTGGTGCAGCTCACCAGCAACAAGCGGCGCACCGAGGCCCATCGCTTCTACGGCTCCCTCGGCTTCGTTCGCAGTCACGACGGGTTCAAGCTGTCGTTCTAAAGCGGTGGAAGGCCATCTCCCCGCCAGAACGGTCACGAGCTGTAAAACCGTCGCCAGTGGGCGTGCGTGCCCGTTGCGTGCCCGATGGGGCGGTGATCAAGGGGGAATCGCGGGACTCGCGGGCAGGGCCGCACTGCCTCTGACCAGGGTTGGAGCAGGTCAGGGGATCATGAGCCGAAATCTTCCAAACTAGCTATGAGGTGGGCGCCAGGTGGTTGGCCAATGACCGTTCTGCTTCAAGAGCCGTTTCGCGGCGTGCTGTGTGGCTTGGGAACGGGACCGGCCAACAGCGATCTCCCTGAGCAGCCCGGCAAAGAGCCCGACTTCATCATTGATCACCCATGCCAGCGCTCGTGAGATCCAATACTCGGACGGTCCCGAAAGCCCGCACTGGATGGCCGCTTGCAGGGCCTCAGCGATGTCTGGGCCATCAGGACCAAGCGCCTGCTCGGCAAGCCTCTCCACCTCGTCCCGAGGCCTCTCCAACAGCGGTAAGAGCGCCAGCCTCGACACGGCGAAGCTGGTATCCACCCCAGCATTTCGCGACTCGACATTCCAGGTGGTCCCGTTGATGAGCACCAGCCACGGACCATCCGGCTTCACGGCCAGAACCCTGCGCACGGACCTAGTCTCCATGTCCACCAGCTTGGCACGCGAGGCGCACGACGAGAGCTCAAGAGAGCGCATCACCTCCATGACCTGCGCGTATGAATATTCGGCACCCGCAACGTCGGGGATGGGCGGGCGATCACGCTCGACCGGCCGGCGAAGGAGTTTCACGAGACGTTCCTGCTCGGGAACGGGTCGCTGGGAGCGACGGTCTACGGGGGCGCCGGGTTCGAGGAGTTCGATCTGAACCTCGATACGGTGTGGTCCGGTGGGCCGCGATCGGCGCCGGAAGTGGATCGCAAGCCAGGTGTTCTCATTGCCGAGCTACGCGGGGCGTCGGTGAGACCGCTGTCACCCGGTACACGCGATTGCGTTAGTACAGGTCAGAACCGCGGCCAGAGGGACGCACCGACAATCGGAATGTGGCACTCGGACGTGTGTCCAGTGATCGGCCTGCAGGGCGAATTGCGGGGCGCGACCGTCGCGGACCTCTTCGACCATATGGGGCGCATCCTGGCCGACCGGCCCGACGTGGTCATGGTGGACCTGTCGCGGCGCCCTTGACACGGTCTGGCGAGAGGCCCCGGCGAGGGCGGCCACATCATGGATCGTCATCCGCTCGGCCAAAGCTGCCCCCGATTTCCCCTCGTTCGGCGTCGCCAGCCACCTCTCGGCCGAGACATTCACCCCCCACACATCACGGCGGCGCCTTGACCAGAGCGGCGAATCCCGTGGCGATGATCGCTTTGCGGCGCTGCAAAGGCTTAGACCTTCCTGGCGTACTCGGCGCGGTCGACGGCGCTCCCCGGCGGTGACCACCGGGGAGTACGAATCCGTCCTGTGACGGCGAAAAAGCCCGGGCGGGACACGGGACTCACAGCGAGGGGAGCTCACGAGACTGTCAGTTTTTCACCATAGTGCGTCGTCTGTGTATCCGAGAGGGCCCGCATTCTGACCATAGCTTTGAGCGTGTCAGCCCGACCGAGGCAGGGAGCCGGGTGACGGAATCCGGAAAGGACGATAAGCGATGAGCTCCGTGGAACGCATTCGACTGACCTACGCCTTCGACGCCTACTGCGGCTGGTGCTACGGCTTCGGCCCGGCCCTGCACGAGTTCGCCGCCGCCAACGCGAACCGGATCGAGCTGCGGGTGCTGTCCGGCGGCCTGTTCACCGGCTCGCGCGCGTTGCCGACGTCGGCCTACCCGCACATCCCGGGCGCCAACGAGCGCATCGCCCAGTTGACCGGCGTCACTTTCGGCGACGACTACCGTGCCGCGCTGGCCGACGGCACGGTCGTGATGGACTCCGCCGATGCTGCCACGGGCCTGGTCGCGCTGCGCAGCCAGCCGGGCGCGAACGCCCTGGATGTGGCGGCCGCGATGCAGCGTGCCTGGTACGTCGACGGCCGCAGTCTCTCCGACGCCGCGGTCTACCGGGACCTCGCCGCCGAGCTGGGCCTGGACGCCGACGCGGTAGCAGCCGCGTACGCCTCGCCCGCCATCTCCGCCGAGGCGGAGGCCGACTTCCTCGAGGTGCGCCGTCTGGGCGTCGACGGCTACCCGACGCTGCTGCTGCATACGGCACAGGGCACCGACCGCCTGGGCGGCCCGGTCTCCTCGGCCGACGCGCTCACCCGCGCCCTTGACCAGCACCTGGCCGCCTCCACGGCCGCCTGAACCTACCCCTCACAGCACTCTGAAAGGCAGTATCGTCATGTCGTCCACCCTGACGTACACCGTCCACACCGCCGGCGACACCGGCCTGCACAAGTCGTCCGTCCTGATCACCGGCGAGCGCGAAGCGCTCCTGGTCGACGGCCAGTTCACGCTGGCTGAGCAGCACCGGGTCCTGGCGGACATCATCGACAGCGGCAAGGAGCTGACCACCGTCGTGGTCACCACCTCCGACCCCGACTACTACTTCGGCCTGGAAGTGATCCGCCAGGCGTTCCCCGACGTGCGGATCGTTGCCACCGCCACCACCGTGGAGCGGATCAAGGCCAGCTGGGAGGGCAAGCTCAAGACCTGGGCGCACCTGGGCAAGAACCTGCCCACCGAGGTGATCATCCCCGGCGTGCTGGACGGGGACCGCGTCAGCATCGAGGGCCACGACTTCGAGCTCCGCGGCGGGCACCCGGACCTGGTCTGGCGCACCGAGTACCTGTGGCAGCCCGAGAGCCGCGCGGTCGTGGGCGGGGTTCTGCTCTTCGCCGGCCTGCACGTGTGGACCGCCGACACCCCTACGCCGCGCGAGCGGACCGCCTGGGCCGAGACGCTTGCCGAGATGGAGCGGCTCGCCCCGCGCTTCGTGGTGGCCGGCCACCGCTCCGCCGACTCCGCCACCGACGCCTCCGTGATCGCCTACACCCGCACCTACCTGGCCGAGTTCGAGGAGGAGCTGGCCAACAGCGGCAACGACTCCGAGTCGCTCAAGGCCGCGATCCTCGAGCGCTACCCGGACCTGGGTCTGCTGGTGGCCCTGGACCTGGGCACCAAGGTCGCCACCGGCGAGATGACCTGGGGCTGACCGATGCCCATCTCCGCCCGTGTGCCTACACGGCGGGCCACCGGCACGGCGTCCGGCGGCGGCGCCGCCGGACGGTCCGCGACCCCGGGCGGCACGACCGCGCGGGCCACAGCCGCCATGGAGTTCGCCCTTACCGGCGGTGTGCTGTTCGTCCTGGTCACCGCCGTCCGCTGGGTGATGGCCTCCCCGCTCAGCCAGGCCCTGCCGCAACCGCACCTGCAGCTCGCGGCTGTGGCCGTGATCGTCGGGGCGGCGCTCGCGTGGGCGCTGTCCTCCCCGTGGGGCCGCTACTCCGGCGGCCACCTCAACCCGGCCGTCACCGTCGCCCTGTGGGTGACTGGCGTCTTCCCCGGCCGCCGTGTGCTGCCGTACGTCGCCGCCCAGCTCACCGGTTCCGTGGTCGGCACCGGCCTGGCCCGCCGCGATCCTCGCCGTCGCCCTGCTGCTGATGTCCCGCCCTGCGTGGACGCGCTGGATCCCGATCGCCCTGCCCGCCGTCACCGCCGTAGTCATCGTCACCCTCGGCACACTTACCGGCGGGTCCGCCAATCCCGCCCGCCAGTTCGGCCCCGCGCTGTGGGCCGACCAGCCCGTCTATCGGTCACATCTGTGGCTCTATCTGGTGGCACCGCTCACAGGGGCGGCCATCACCGCCCTGGTCGCCCGGTACCGGGCACATCGTCCCGGCCACTCTCCGAGGAGCGGCCTCGCACGGTCGCACGGAAGGCGATGGGAGACTGACCGGTGCGCTGATGGAAGTACTTGCTGAAATTCGTAGCGCTGGTGAAGCCGAGCTGCGCCGCGATACGGGAGGCTGGCTGGTCGCCGTGCGCCAGTAGTCGTTTGGCTTCCAGGATCACCCGCCGGTCGATGAATTCCTTCGCTCCCACTCCTGCGCCTGCCATTGTGGCCCGGGAGAGGGTGCGGGGCGAGTAGCCCAGAGCCCGGGCATAGTCCTCCAGGCGGCGCGTGCGAGTGAAGTCGCGTTCGACCGCGTCACGGAAGTGGACGAAGGTCTCCCCAGGGTCCGGGGCTGGGCTGCCGACCGGCGCGGTGCGCTGCGAAAGGCGCAGGACCAGGACCGCCAGCAGGTGGCGCAGCACCGCCACGTGGGCTTCCAGCGAAATGCCGCGCAGCGCCTGGAGCTCCAGCGCCAAATGGTTCACGGCCATCTCCAACGCGTGGCGGTCCTCGGTGTCGGGAACCTGGAGTACGGGGGTGTGCGGATCGTCCACGCGCGCTGCGGCCACGGTGCCCGGATCCAGGAAGTCGCGCTGGAAGAGGATCAGTGTGCCCTCGGCCTCGTGCGTATCACCCCACTGCTGCACCTGGCCGGGCCGGATCCACAGCCAGTCGCCGGGCTTGAGGGCGTAGCCGGTGAAATCCACCTTGTGCCACAAGGAGCCGCTGGAGAGGGTGATCAGGTGGTGGAACGTCGGACGCTGCGGTGCCCGCAGCCCGGTCTTGCCCATGCGGACGGCAGCCCGCTCCCGCAATTCCGCCAGAGACATGATCTCAACCCCTGTCAGTGTGCCGACCGCGGGAGCAAAGCCGATGTCCGCGATCTCGCGCGGGCCGTCGTGTCGTTTTCTCACCGTCACCAGTTGCCACCATGTCCAGAATGAAGCCTGTTCACCTCTCAGTTTGAGGGGTGTCCGGCCCGTACGGTCTGCGGCCGGTGCCACTGACCGAAGAATGAGAAAAAGGGGCCGCGCGCGGCGGCCCCGGTCCCCGTCAGCAGGGAATGGCCCCACTCGGGCAGATGAGCCGCCCAGATCGCCGTCATCGCCGCGTCGAGCGAGGTAGCCGCGATGGCAGGAGGCGTGAACAAGGCGGGTCTGGCCATCGCCGGTTGGGCCGGGTCGTCCGTGGTGCGTGAGGTAGTCGGCTGCTATCGCGCGCCGGACGACGTGTAGCCACCATCGCGCCCATTGTTCGGGCGACCAGGCGTGGCCTTAGACGACTGGACCGTCGCAGCGGGGAACAGGCGCTGCACAGCTGTGACGATGGCTGCCCGGCGCGCGGCCAGGAAGGACGCACGATCCTTCTCATCGGCGGGCATGAGGTCGGTCTGGCTGGCCCAGGACAGGGCGAGTTGGCTGACGAACGTCAGGATGTCGGCGGGATCCCATGCCGGGTCCAGGTGGCCCGCCTTCTGTGCGTCGCGCAGTTGTTCGGTCTTGCGACGCACGCTTGCGTGCAGGGGGTCGTCCAGGTTGGAAGTGGGCCCGTCGACCAGTTCGAGCCGGCCCCAGTTCATGAGGCGGAGGCGTTCGGGGTAGGCGATGAAATAGTCGTGCACGCGTCCGGCGTAAGCGGGGAGGTCGGTGGGGTCCAGGCGGGTGGCCTCGGCGATCGCCGTCAATTCCTGGACAGTGACGGCCTCGTACAAGTCCTCCTTGCTGCGGAAGTAAGCGTAGAGGCGTTCTTTGCTGGTCCGCGCGGCCTTGGCGATGCGCTCGATTCGTGCTCCTGCGATCCCGTGCCGGGAGAATTCGGCCGTGGCCGCGGTGACGATGCGGTCGCGGGTGGAGTCTGCTCCGGTCGAGGCGCTCATAAGTCCCAATTTACCTGACCGAACCGTTTGGTTTGCCTCAGTCGACTCCCGCCGGTACGCTAATACCGAACAGTTTGGTTTGGTAAGGGAGTACCTCATGCAGACAAGGTCACTGGGCACCCAGGGCCTGACCGTGTCGGCGATCGGCTACGGCGCGATGGGCACCGTGATCGCCTTCGGCCCTTCGGACGACACCGAGTCGATCGCCGCGATCCGCCGCGCCCACGAACTCGGCGTCACCCACTTCGACACCGCTGAGCTGTACGGGTGGGGCGAAGGCGAGAAGCTACTGGGCCATGCACTGGCACCGATCCGCGACGAGGTGACGATCGCGACGAAGTTCGGTTTCACGGAGACCTTCGGTGCGGACTCGCGGCCGGAGCACATCCGCGAAGTGGTCGACAACAGCTTGCGCCACCTGAACACCGACACGATCGACCTGCTCTACCAGCACCAGCCCGACCCGAACGTCCCCATCGAAGACGTGGTCGGCGCGATGAAGGAGTTCGTCGACGCCGGCAAGGTCAAGTACCTCGGCCTCTCCAACGCCGACGAGGACACCATCCGCAGGGCCCACGCGGTGCACCCGATCTCGGCACTGCAGAACGAGTACTCGATCTTCGACCTTGGCGCCGAGCCGTTGTTCCCCGTTCTGGAGGAGCTCGGCATCGGGTTCGTCGCCTACTCGCCGATCGCACGCGGCTTCCTCACCGGCGCTGCCGAGCCCCGGGACCAGTACACCCCGGACGACTTCCGCCAGCGGGTGGGCTGGTGGAAGCCGGAGAACTTCGACAAGAACGTCGCCATCGTCGACGAGCTGACCAAGTTCGCCGAGAGCAAGGGCGCCACGGTGTCGCAGCTGGCGCTGGCCTGGCTGCTCGCGAAGAAGGACTACATCGTCCCCATCCCGGGCTCGCGCAAGCCCAACCGCGTCGCAGAGAACGTCGCCGCGGCAGACCTCACGCTGACCGCCGAGGACCTCGCCCGCATCGCCGAGATCGCCCCCATGGGCGGCGTCGGCGGACGCTGGGAGTGACGCCCGCATCAGCGAGCGCCACGCCACTTCGGGATCCGCTGCGGCCCGCGCACTGCTCAGACAACAGAGGAAAGCGCTGATGCATCGCGCAGCGGGTGTTCCACAAGACGACGACCAGGCCGAGGGCGGCGAGCTGGTCTTCCTGGCCCTCGCGGTACGCCTGGCGGATCTGGCCCCGGCCGCCATGGCAGATCGCGCGGGCTGGACGGTGGCGGGACTCCTGCACGGTCAGCTGCCGGTTCATCAGCCGCCGGTAGGTGTCGTCGACCGGGTCGACCAGCGCAAGCAGGTGCATGGTTCGACGTCGTGGTCTACGCCTCCCCCGGCCCCGGCCGCGGGCAGACCATTTGCGAACTGCGTGGCCAGCACCTCGGCTACCCTGACCAGTGCTCGCCCTCTGACATCCCCGCGCCCCGGACCAGCAGGGCAGGAAAGGAACCATCTTGCCCTCCCTCTCCCCGCGCGACGAACGACTCCTCAGAGCCGCCATCGACCTGGCCCAGCAGTCCCGGGACCACGGCAACCACCCCTTCGGCGCCCTGCTGGCCGGCCCATCCGGCGAGGTGCTGTGCGAGGCGGAAAACACGGTGGTCACACAGAACGACATCACCAACCACGCGGAACTGAACCTGGTCAGCAAGGCGTGTCGCACCCTGACCGTCGACGAACTCGCCACGGCCACCCTGTACACCAGTACCGAGCCCTGCGCCATGTGCTCCGGAGCCATCTACTGGAGCCGGATCCCCCGCGTCGTCTACGCCCTGGGCGAAGACGAACTGGCCGTCCTGGCCGGAGGCAGCAGCGAGCTCATCCTCCAACTCCCCAGCCGCCAGGTGTTCGCAGCCGGATCACCCAAGGTCGAAGTCTCCGGCCCTCACCTGCACGACGTGGCCGCCGCAGTCCACAAGGATTTCTGGACGTAGATCACGGGCGGAACGCTCCGCACCCCGCCCGGGCGCCACGGAACTCCAGCCATCTAGGAGCGGAAGTTGATTTAGACGGGGCGGAGACAGAATGAGTCCAAGGTGGGCTCCAATGCCGTGTGGCCGACGACGATGTCAGAGCCGACGACGGAGACGCAGTGAAGCCTTTGCGGAACAAGGGTCCGCGCGCTGCATCGCTGAGAGGCCCGGCGTAGATTGCCAGCGATGGGTGCTCTGTCAGTGGTTCAGGGGCGCGGCTGCCGAAGACGGCCGCGCCCCTGAACCACCAAGGCGTCAGCCTCACTTCGAGTACATCAAGGTGCCGAAGCCGAGCTGGTCGAAGCCGCCGCTGGTGGAGCCGTAGTCACCGCCGCCGCCCTCCGGGTAGACCGCCTGCGCCATGCGCTGGATGTACGGGACGGACAGGTTGCGGCGCCGCCGGTAGTGGCCGTCGATCATGGCCCACACCGGCCGGAGTTGCCCACGCGAGTGGGAGGAGATGGTGGTGTGCTCGTTGTAGGCGCAGTTCGTACCACTACCCCAGGTGTACTTCGTGAACGGCACATTCTCGCCGAGGTTGTACTTGGCGACGTACTGCGCCGCCTTCATGAACCGGTTGCTCTCGGCGCCGTAGAGGTCGACACCCTGGTTCCAGGCCATCTCGCAGATCGCGCCCATCTGGCCCATGCCCATGACGGTGTGGCCCTGGTCGCGACCGGACTCCTGCCATTGGGCGAGCCCCTGGGAGTCGTAGACGAAGGGAACCGCCTTACGGATGGACCCGTTGCCGGGTCCGTTGTAGAAGTAGTTCACGGCCCGGTCGAATATGGGGCCGTCGTCGCACAGGATCCCGATGGCCATGACGGACGCCATGTTGCACAGGTCCCAGTTCGCCCAGTAGTTGGTGATGCAAGCCCCGTTGTGGCTGACACCGTCGTCGCCGCCATACAGGAAGTCGTCGTTCATCGGGTAGAAGACGTTCACCATCATGTCCTGGAAGCGGCCCAGCTGGAAGCCCGGGTAGCCGCGCATCAGCTCACCGACGTTGGCGAACTGCCAGCCGTAGATGCCGGCGGCCAGGAACCGGTCGGCGTTTCCCTTGATACTGGTAAGCGTGGCCGACCAGGCGTTGAGGATGTCGCGGGCGCAGTCGCCGTGCGCGCTGACGCCCTGGATGTGCCAGCGCAGCGCATTCTGGTACGCCGCGGCGATGTCGTTGTAGAGGATGGTGTAGTTTTGCGGGTCGCTGCCGCCGCGGTAGACCGTCTCCTGCGGCCTGGGCGTCCACGTGGGATGCGAGTGCGAGTTGGCGATGAGCCGGTTCCAGCCAGACAGCCACGGATCCTCGCCCGCGGCTACCTTGACCTTCGCCCGGTTGATGTCACCGGCGCTGTGCAGGCCGCCGGGGTGGGTGAACGTGGCCGGTGCGGCGCTCGCGCGTCCGGTGATCGAGGTGAGCCCGAGCGCGCCCGCTGCGCCGGCGGCAGCGAGTCCACCTGCTGTCTTCAGGAAGCCGCGACGGTTCGTCCTTTCTAAATTCATGGACATGCAGAATTACTCCCTCGGTGCTTCAGGGGTTCTGGGAACCAGTGAGATACGAAACGATGGTGGGGGTGGTCAGCGACCGTGGACTCGCACCTCCTTGATCTCGGCCGGAGCCTCCGGGAACACGAGTTTCACCGCGTGTACGGCGCGGCCTCGCAGGTCGAAGGACATTCGCCGCTCGGTGGTGCCGGTGGCCACCTCCTCGATGGCCTGGCCGTCGGAGACCTCCAGCCGGTACGGCACGGCGTCCGGTTCGCCGAGGAGCACTGTGACGGTGTCGACTCGCCACAGGCCTTCGAGGTCGACGCGGATCCAGGCACCCGGCTGGTTCGTGGCGCTGACCCAGCCCTCGCCGGTGGAGTAG
Source organism: Nonomuraea sp. B19D2 (assembly GCF_040137845.1). Taxonomy (NCBI): domain Bacteria; kingdom Bacillati; phylum Actinomycetota; class Actinomycetes; order Streptosporangiales; family Streptosporangiaceae; genus Nonomuraea; species Nonomuraea sp. B19D2. The sequence continues at coordinate 147,345 of NZ_JBEFAK010000024.1, forward strand.
TCGGTGATCAGGTGCGCCGGACGGTCGGCGGTCGAGCCGCTGCTGAAGACGGGCCGCTTGGCCGACAGCAGGCGTGGGGCGTCGGAGGAGGGCACGGATGAGAGCGAGGGCGGGCCGGGGGGCAGGCGGCGGGGCTGGCCACGCCACCGTTGCCCGCCGACGGCCTCGATGGTCAGCTCCGCCGGCGTCAGTTCGTCCGCGCTGGCCCGCAGCGTGTTCGGGCCGGCGAAGTAGGAGCGGAACTCGATCGCGCCGACCCCGTCGAGCAGGCCGCGGTTCCCGGGGGTCAGCGTGATCGAGGTTCCGGTGGGGAAGATGCCGCCGCCCTCGACGACCTCGATGCGCACCGGGCGCTCGTCGGCGACGACGTGGCCCGACGCGTCGAGGAGTTCCACCATGATCTGAGCGTCGTCGGTGCCGTCGGTGGCGATCGTCATGCGGTCGGCGCTCAGCCGCAGGGCGGTCGCGGTGCCGGGGAGCGGCCACGGGGGCGGTTCGATGCCCCGGAGCTGGCTGCGGTACCAGTACCAGGACCGCAGTGGGAGGCGGTGGTAGTCGATGAAGCCCATGCGGCTCATGTCGGGCACGATGCTGCCGTGGTGGATGCCGCACCAGAGCACGATGCCGGACCGCCAGGCGTGCGGGGTTTCGACGCCGTGGGCGTAGCGCGGGCCGTAGGTGCCGGGGCGGTCCTCGATGATGCTGCCGTACTCGGAGACCAGGTTGGGCCACGGCGGTTTGTGGTAGAGGGACGCCCCGTCGCCGTTGTAGCCGGCCACGTCGCCGAGTTCGTCGAAGCCGCGGCGCTGCGCGCCGCCCACCGCGGCCGGCCGGGTGGGGTCGAGGTCGTGCACGAGCTCGACCAGGCGCCGGGTCAGGTCCTTGGCCTGCGGGATCACCTCGTCGTCGCTGAAGAACACCTCGTTGCCGGTGCTCCACGCGATGATGCTGGGGTGATTGCGGTTGACGCGGATCATCTCCGTCATCGCGCGAAGGCAGCTGTCCTCGAACTCCGCGCGGTCGGCCTCGTGCGGTGGGTAGGCGCTGGCGGTCCAGAACCCTTCGACGTTGTCGCCGCCGATGCCCCAGAAGCACAGCTCTGACCAGAACAGCACGCCTTGGCGGTCGCACTCGGCGGCGAACTGCTCGTGGTGGGGGTAGTGCGAGCCGCGGATGAAGTTCATGCCGCACTCGCGGATCAGCGCCACATCGCGGCGGATGCCGCTGTGGGTCGCCGCGTCGCACCATCCGGCGCGGTCCTGGTGCACGTTGGCGCCGTGGATCGGCAGGTATTCACCGTTCAGGAAGAAGCCCTTGTCGGCGGTGAACTCGACGGTGCGTACCCCGAAGGTGGTGACGGCTTCGTCCAGGCAGCGCTCGTCCTGGATCAGGCGCTGCTCCAGCGTGTAGAGGTGCGGCGTGTCGGGATGCCACAGTCGCGCCTGAGGCAGGGTGAACTCCTGGCGGCACGTGCTCGTGGTTCCGGCGGGCACCGACGCGCTCTGGTTCAACCGCAGGACCGGCTCCCCGGCCAGGCGGATCTCGGCGGTCAGGTCGCCCTCGAAGTCCACGCCGCCGTCGTTGACCAGCTCGGTGGCCACCTCGATGACGGCGTCTCCGTCCCGCAGCCGCCGGGTGGTGACGAACGTGCCGTACCAGGCGATGCGCGTGCGCTCGGCCACGATCAGTGCGACGTCGCGGTAGATGCCGCCGTTGAAGGTGTGCTCTCCGGCGCGGGGCGCCAGCCGTGGATTCCATTCGTTGCTGACCCGTACGGCGAGCTGGTTGGCCCCGGCGCGTACGGCTGTGGAGATGTCGATCACGAAGGCCGTGTAGCCGCCGAGGTGCCGGCCCACCTGCCTGCCGTTGACGTACACCTCGGCGTCCTGAAAGACACCCTGGAACTCCAGCGCGAGATACTTGCCGAGATCCTCGGGACGTACGTCGAGGACCCGCCGGTAGACGCCGCGTCCGACGTAGAAGCCGGTCTCCATGAAATACGGGATGCCGAAGGAGTGCGGCAGGCCGACGTCGTAGCAGTCTCCTTCGTCGAAGTCCTCGGCGACCGCGCCGGCGGGGTCGCCATAGGCGAACTTCCACGCCCTGTTGATGAGCTCCCTTCGACGGATCATGACGCGTCTGTCCCGGCCTTGATGGCGGTCAGGCGCACCTGTGGGCGAACCCGATGCGGGTGACGAGGTGTGGCGGAGGGCAAGGGCACGATGAACAACTCTCCGAGGGGGATCATGGAGTGCCGTGAACGTTCACGAATCATTCGTGAACGTTCACGGCTTATCCGTGAAACCTCACCGTAAAGAGCGGGTGCCCACGTGTCAATGAGTGGGCGTCAAGCGGATTCGCGCCACAGCATGCGTGGGCGCACAGTACGCCGCATGGATGGCAACTCGGCGAAGTCGGCGGCGGCGAGCGCGTCGGCGATGTCCAGCGCGTTGCTCACCAGCGCGTGGCGATCGATGGACATCGTCGTCAACGTCGGATGCACCGCCTCGCCCAGGGTGAGACCGTCGATGCCGCAGATCCGCACCTGACCGGGCACGTCGATGCCGAGCGCGTGCGAGGCCTGCACCGCGCCGATCGCCATCAGGTCGTTGAAGACCAGCACCGCGTCCATGTCCGGATGAGCGCCAACGAGTTCGGCGAACGCCCGGCCGCCCCCGGCCATCGATTCCTCGCCGATGACGACCATGTCCGCCGATCCGGCCCCGGCGAACTCCTCGAAGTACTCACGCCGCGGGGAAGGCGTATAGGTGGGGGAGGTGCGCAGGGAGTAGGCGGAATCGATCATGCCGATGCGCCGCGCGCCCTTGCCATGCAGTGCTTCGATCGCGTCACGCACGCCTTCGCGGATGTCGACTTCGACCGAGTGCATGCCGGGCAGGCTGCCGGTCCGCTCCAACACCACGAGCGGGATGCCGCGGCTCGCCTTGACCAGGTCGTCGTCGTCCTGGGCGAAGTGCCCGACGAACAGGTCCACCTGACCTGACAGCATGTCGAGCGCGCTCGCCTCGTCCTCCGTCTCCGTCGAGGCCATCACCACGTGCCAGCCGCGCTCGGCCGCGGTGTTCAGCAGGTCGCCGGCGATCTCGGTGAAGTACGGGTTCCGAAAGGAGGCCACCAAATAGCCCATCGCGCGGGTCTTCTTCCGCACGACCAGGTTGCGGGCGAACCGGCTCGGCCGGTATCCGAGCCGCTGGCAGGCTTCCAGCACGCGCTGCTTGGTCTGTTCGTTGATCTCTCCCATGTCGTTGATGGCCCGGGTCACGGTCTGCCGGGAGACCCCGGCGGCCTGGGCCACATCGTTGATCGTCACACGTTTCGCCATCGCCGTCCTTGGCTCGTTGCTTGGACCGATGGTACTGACGGAACAGGGCCACAAACCATCGCCGCCCGCGCCCACATGCGGCTCCGCGCCTGGACCCTGACTATTGACAGGAAAACCACCGATGTTTAGGTTGTGTTTCACGCCAAAGTCGTGAACGTTCACGGTATCTGCTTCGTGGACGTTCACAACACTGGTCCCCCGCTCCCACAACCTGCGCCACGGCACTAGGCGAGGCTGCGCCCCAGCGCTCTCACTGCCCGAGGGGTCGTTTTACCAGGTAACGGGCGAGCGTGCGAATCCTGTCCATCGTCTTCCAATGGGACGGTAAAACGTTGTCCTCCAGCGAAGCAGACCGTAACGTCTCCTCCTTCGAGCCAGGCGCGGGCCGGCTGAAACCCCGTGCCAGCTCAGCCAGCAGCGCCCGCGCCCTTTCCCTCGATGGTGATTGGATGTTTCACCTGGCTCCCAGCCTTCGGGAAATGAGCGACGGCTTCGAGAACCCTGACTTCGACGATTCCGCCTGGTCGGTGCTGCGGGTGCCAGGCTCTTGGCAGATGGAGGGCCTTCGCGACCACAAGGGCAACCTTCTTGATCACGGGCAGGCGCGGTTCGGAAGGCCCGCGTACACCAATCAGATCTACCCGTTCCCGATCGATCCGCCGCACGTCCCGGACGCCAACGCCACTGGGGAGTACCGCCGGACCTTCGAGATGGACAGGCCCGAAGGCGCGGGCTGGGTGTTGCGGTTCGAAGGCGTGGACTCGCATTTCACGGTTTGGCTCAACGGGGTGGAGCTCGGCTGGGGCACCGGCAGCAGGCTGCCGACCGAGACCCCGCGGCTGTATACCGGGATGCTCAGGAGCGAGGGGGAATGGGGCTCCCGGGCGGTGACGCAACGCTCGACTGGTACGGCCTCGGCCCGGGCGAGAATTATCGCGACAGCCGGCTGGCGGCCCGTCTCGGCCGTCACCGCGCCACGGTGGCCGAGCTGCAGACCCCCTACGTCTGCCCGCAGGAGAACGGCAACCGCAGCGCCGTCCGATTCGCGGAGGTCTCCTGGCAGTCGGGCGAGCGGCTGCGCATCACCGCACCCTCCGGCGTCAACGTGACCTTGCGGCCCTGGACCAGCGAAGCGCTGGACGCGGCCCGGCACACCACCGACCTGGTGCCGGACGGAAGACTCTGGCTCAACCTCGACATCGCCCACTACGGGCTCGGCTCGGCGTCATGTGGCCCCGACGCATGGCCGGCCCACCGCTTGTACCCCCACGTCTGCTCACTCCTGGTCCGCCTCGCCCAGGTGCGGTGACGCACGAATCCGAAAGGAGAACCGCGATGGGGTGGCGTGCCGCCAAACGGAGCTTCCACCGCTATTGGCAGCTCTACCTGCTGATCGTCCTGCCGTTGGCCTACTTCGTGATCTTCAAGTACATCCCCATGACGAACGCCGTCATCGCGTTCAAGGACTACAACGTCGTCGACGGGATCTGGGGCAGCGAGTGGGTCGGCCTCAAGCACTTCTCGGCGTTCTTCGCTAATCCCGTCTTCTGGAATCTCGTCAAGAACACCTTCCTGCTGTCGGTGTACTTCCTCCTGGCGGGCTTCCCTATCCCGATCATTCTGGCGCTCGCGCTCAACGAGGTCCGGCTGCGTTCCTTCAAACGGACGGTCCAGATGGTCACCTACGCGCCCTACTTCATCTCCACCGTGGTCGTCGTCTCCATGGTGATCCTGATCCTGTCGCCGCGGATCGGCCTCATGGACAGGGGCTTCGGATTCTTCGGCGTTGACGCGCCCAACCTGCTCGGCGATGCCGACTACTTCCGGCACATCTACGTGTGGAGTGACATCTGGCAGACGGCCGGATATTCAGCCGTCGTCTACATGGCCGCCCTGTCAGGCATCGACCCCAGCCTGTACGAGGCTGCGAGAGTCGACGGAGCGACGCGCCTGCAGAAGATCATCCATGTCGACATCCCCGGCATCATGCCGACGGCGGTCATCATCTTGATCCTCGGTGTCGGCAACATCATGGCGGTCGGGTTCGAGAAGGCGTTCCTCCTGCAGAACCCGCTCAACCTCGGCAAATCCGAGATCATCGCCACCTATGTCTACAAGGTCGGGCTGCTGAACGCCGACTTCAGCCAGGCCACCGCAGTGGGTCTGTTCAACTCGGTGATCAATCTGCTGCTGCTCATCGCGGTCAACTTCGCCGCCAAGCGTGTTTCCGGGAGTGGTCTGTGGTGACCGACACGATGTTGCAGATCGCGCGAAAGAACGAGCCGAAAGAAAAGGCCCGCCACCGTTCCACCCGGGTCAAGGACTCCGGGGTCGACCGCCTCTTCATGGTGTGTGTCTATGTGCTGCTCGTCACCTTCCTCGCGGTCGTCCTCCTGCCGTTGATCTACATCGTGGCCAGCTCCTTGAGCAGCCCCAACGCCGTCTCATCCGGTCGGGTGTGGCTGTGGCCGGTCGATTTCTCGATCCGGGGCTACGAGGTGGCGCTGAGCAATCCGCAGATTGTGACGGGGTTCGCCAACTCGCTCTTCTACACCGTCGTGGGAACGATCGTCAGCGTTACGCTCACGATCGCCATCGCCTATCCGCTCTCCCGCAAGGACTTCTTCGGGCGCAACGTCATCACCGCGTTCATCGTCTTCACGATGATCTTCGCGGGCGGCCTCATCCCCACCTACCTGGTGGTACAGAAGCTCGGCCTGCTCGACACACGGTGGGCGCTGATCGTGCCGGGGGCGATCGGCGTCTGGCAGGTCATCATCGCCCGCGCCTACCTGCGCAACAGCATTCCCGAATCGCTCTACGAGGCCGCCGAGATCGACGGGGCGAGCAGCCTGCGGGTGCTGTGGTCGGTGGTGCTGCCGCTGGCCAAGCCCATGATCGCGGTCGTCGCCCTGATGTACGCGATCCAGCAGTGGAACTCGTACTTCGACGCGCTGCTCTACCTCAAGAGCGACGACCTCTACCCGCTCCAGCTCGTACTCCGAAACGTGATCATCCTCAACACCCAGACGGGCACGCTGGACACCGCCACCATGATGGAGCGCCAGCAGCTCGCCGACCTGCTCAAATACTCCCTCATCGTCATCTCCACGGTTCCCGTGCTGCTGATCTATCCGTTCGTCGCCCGCTATTTCACCAAGGGCATCATGGTCGGCGCGATCAAGGGCTAGCCAGGCGGCCGGCCCGTGTCACCCCCCAACCCCACGAAAGGCACCACCCATGTCCATCCTTCCCAGGAAGCGCGCGGCACTGCTGGCCGCGCTGTCGCTGGCCGCCCTGCCCATCGCTGCCTGCTCGTCGTCCAGCGAGAAGCCGGCCGCATCGGCGAGCCAGACAGGAGCCACCGAGCTCACGGTCTTCGTCCCGCAGAACGCCAATCAGGATCTGCAAGCGTCCGACTTCACCAAGCTGCTCAGCGACAAGTTCAAGATCAATTTTAAGTTCCAGACAACGACCTACGACGCCGGCCCGGCGGTGGAGAAGCGGCAGATCTCGCTGGCCAGCGGCGACTATCCCGACCTCTACCTGCTCATCTCGTGGGTGGACCAGTTCAACCGGCCGGAGCTGCTCAAGCTCTCCAAGCAGGGCGTCATCCTGCCGCTCAACGACCTGATCGCCAAGTACGCCCCCAACATCCAGAAGGCGCTGGAGACCAACCCCGCCTACAAGGCCCTGGCCACCGCACCCGACGGCAAGATCTACGGCCTGCCCCAGTGGAACGACTGCTTCCACTGCTCCTACCAGGGCAAGCTCTGGATCAACACGGCCTGGCTGAAGAAACTCGGACTGTCCACGCCGAAGACGACCGAGGAGATGCGCGCCGTCCTGCAGGCCTTCAAAACCAAGGACCCCAACGGCAACGGCAAGGCCGATGAGATCCCGCTCAGCTCCTCCACCGTGGACATGGTCCTGCCGTACTTCATGAATTCCTTCATCTACGACCCGGAGAGCAGCGAGGCGACCGTCCCCACGCTCGCGCGGAACAACGGCAAGGTCCAGTTCCAGCCCGTGCAGGACAAATGGCGTGAGGGACTGCGCTACGTCGCCTCGCTGTACAAGGAAGGACTCATCGACCCCGGCGCCTTCACCCAGAACCGGGACGCGCTGAAGGTCAAGGGCGACAACGCCGACGCGGTGATCGTCGGAGCGGCGACCGTGCTGCACCCGGCGATCCTGGTCACCCTCGGCCAGAAGGACGGCCGGGACGAGGACTACGACGCGGTGCCGCCGCTGACGGGCCCCGATGGGGTCGCCTATACCTCCTACCGCCCGGCCAGCACCCCCGGTGCCACGTTCGTCCTGACGAACAAGGCCACCGAGCAGGACCAGATCGCCGCCATCAAGATGCTCGACTACATCTTCACCGATGAAGGCCACCTACAGGGGGAGTTCGGGAAGGAGGGCGTGAACTGGAAGAAGCCGGACAGCGGCGACGTGGCGCTCAACAAAGACGTGAAGCCGCTGTTCAAGGTGATTCCCGCCGCCCCGGATGCGCCGCCGTCCAACACCGCCTGGGGAGCGCTCACGCAGTACAACAGCACAAGGGCGTTCCGCGACGCCCAGGTCCAGCCGACCGACATCTACGAACCGGAAGGCTACGAGCGCAGGCTGTACGAGGCCACCAAGGTGTATGAGGGCAAGGAGCCGAAGGACCAGATCTTCCCGTTCTGGAACCTGTGGCTCGGCACCGACGTGGCGAGCGAGGCGGCGACGCTGCAGACCAACATCCAGAACTACGTGACCCAGTCCAACCTGGAGTTCGTGACCGGCAAGAAGAACATCGACAGCGACCAGGACTGGGCCGCCTACCTGGAGGGCCTCAACGGCCTCGGCCTGCAGCGATACCTGCAGATCCAGCAGCAGGCCCACGACGCCCAGTAATTACGACGCCCAGTAATACAACGCACTTCCAAGGAACGACATGGACGAACGCCACCGCATCCGGCTGGCCGCGCCCGCCGCCGTCTTCCACGACGCCTTCCTGCTGGGGAACGGCAGCCTGGGAGCCGCGGTGTACGGGCGAGCCGGGGTCGAGCGCGTCGACCTCAACCTCGACACCGTCTGGTCAGGCGGTCCGTCGGCCCCGGAGACGAGCGCTCCCGCCGGGAGCCTGCTTCCTGAGTTGCGGCGAGCGATCCGCGAGCGCGATGACCTGCGCGCGGACGAGCTCGCCCGTTCCCTGCAGGGATCCGGCTACACCCAGTCCTACCAGCCGCTCGGGTGGCTGGAGTGGGAGTACGCCGCTGACCGGCAGCTCGACGGCTACATCCGCGAGCTCGATCTGGCTGAGGCGGTCGCCAGTACAGCCTACGGGCGGGTCCGGGTGGAAAGCTTCGTCTCGGCACCCGATGGGGTCCTCGTGATGTCGGTCACGGGCGGCGACGAGGTCACGCTGCCCGCGTTCCGCTCCGAGCACCCGACCGTGGAGGTCGCGCAGCGGGAGGCGGATGGCGTCCGGTGGCTGGTGGCCACCGGACGGGCGCCCGCGCACGTGCTGCCGAACTACGTGGACAGAGAGCCCGCCGTCGTCTATGCGGCCGACGAATCCGGCGGAACGGGCACAGTTCCGGCCGGTATGGGATTCGCCGTCGTCGTGGCGGTGCACCAGGCCGCTCCCGGCGAGGTTCGGCTCATCGCGGCCGCAGCGAGCGGCTTCCGAGGCTTCGGGCGGCGCCCCAGCGCGGATCTCCGATCGATCGCCGCCGAGGCTGAGAACCGGGTCGCCCGAGCCCTGTCCATCGAGACGTCGAAGCTGAGGGCGCGGCATCGCGAGGATTACCGCGGCTACTTCGATCGGGTCGATCTGGACTTGTCCGCCTCAGGGCCCGAGACGGCCGGGGCGGAGCTCTTCTTCCACCTCGGCCGGTATTTGCTGATCTCGAGCTCCCGGCCGGGCACGCAGGCGGCCAACCTTCAGGGCATCTGGAACCTCGACGTCCGTCCCGGTTGGAGCTGCAACTACACCACCAACATCAACCTTCAGATGAACTACTGGGCGGCGGAGTCGACCGGCCTGCAGGAGCTGCACGAGCCGCTGTTCCGGCTGACGCGTGAGCTCGTCGAGAGCGGGGCGCCGACGGCCACCCGGTGCTACGCGGCCCGCGGCTCGGTGGTCCACCACAACACCGACATCTGGCGGTTCTCGACACCGGTGCACGGCGATCCCCAGTGGGCCAACTGGCCCTCGGGGCTCCTGTGGCTGTCGGCCCATCTCTGGGACCACCTCGACTACGGGGCCGGCGACGCGTTCGCCGTGGAGATCGCCCTGCCCGTCTTCCGATCGGTGGCGCGATTCGCGCTGGACATGCTCGTTCCGGACGAGCGGGGCGAGCTCGTGATGAGCCCCTCGACCTCGCCCGAGCACCACTTCCGCGTCGGTGCGCCGGCCTACGCGGCCGTGTCCGAGGGTTCGGCGATGGACCAGGAGCTGGCGCGGGAGACGCTGTCGCGGTATGTCAGACTGGCTCAGCGCTTCGCCTCGGAGGACGACGACGCCGAGCTGGCCGTGCGGGCGCGGGCAGCGCTGGCGAATCTGCGCGACATCGCCATCGGCTCAACCGGCGAGCTGCTCGAATGGTACGACGAACGTCCCCCGCGCGAACCCGGCCACCGCCACCTGTCCCACCTGTACGGCCTGTATCCGGGCACCCGCATCACCGAAGCCACCACGCCCGCTCACTTCGAGGCGGCACGCCGGGCACTGCGTCACCGGCTGGAGCATGGCAGCGGCTACACCGGCTGGAGCCAGGCGTGGATCCTCTGCCTGGCCGCCCGCCTGCGTGACGCCGAACTCGCCGAGCAGGCGATCGCGGTCCTGCTCGGCGAGCTGAGCTCGCAGTCGCTGCTCGACCTGCACCCGCATGACGACTGGCCCGGCGGCAACATCTTCCAGATCGACGGCAACCTGGGCGCGGTCGCCGGCATGACCGAGCTGATCGTGCAGAGCCACGAGGGCGCCATCAGCCTGCTCAAAGCCCTGCCCACGAGCTGGCCCACCGGATCCGTGCGAGGCGTCCGCTGCCGCGGCGGACACCAGATCGACCTCGCCTGGCGAGCGGGAACACTGGTGGGCGCGGAAATCACGGTCGGCCGGCCCGGCCAAGTGGTCATCGACATACCCGGCGACACCCCACCCCTGAACGTCGTCGACGAAGACGGCACCAGAGTGCCTCATATCGAGGCCGGCGGAGCGATTCCCGGACGCCTCCGCCTGTCCTGGAACGGCGTGCCCAAACGTCGTTACACGGCCCGCGCCTGAGCGGATCGACAGCCCGATCGGCGCGCCCATCCCTGAACTCACGTGACCTATCCACCCCCGAAGGGGCCTCTCCATGACCGACCTGCAAGGCACCGGGCTGACCCGGCGCACATTACTCCAGGCCGCGGGCGCCACCGCCGCCGCGTACTCGTTGATCGGCACGATCACCGGCACCGCGAGAGCGGATGACCGGCCCGAGGTCGCCGACCGGCTGGTGGTGTACCCCATCCCGGCCGGTGTCCCGACCAACGCGAGCTTCTCCGTCAAGGCCCGCACGCCGAACGGCCAGTGGACGCCGGTACCCGTCTACCGCGCCCAGGTGAAGATCGTCAACGAGAAGACGGGGGGCGGAATCGTCAAAAATTCCTCGGTCGCCACCTTCGACTTCAGCGGCACCGTGGAGGTCGCGGTCACCTCGTCCAAGGGCGCCATCGGCAACGCGCGGATACGTCCTCTGTCGTACGGCACCCAGTACGCGGTGGACGGCGACACGGTGAGCTTCACCCTCACCGAACCGCGCAACCTCTCCATCGAGATCGACGGCGAGATCTTCGACAACCTGCAGCTGCACGCCAACCCGATCGAATCGCAGCGGCCCGAGCCCGACGACCCCGACGTCATCTACTTCGGCCCCGGTCTCCACACGGTCAGCGGCGGCGTGGTGACGGTGCCCAGCGGCAAGACGGTCTACCTGGCCGGTGGCGCCGTGGTGAAGGCCCGGGTGGAGTTCAACGGGGTCGAGAACGCCCGACTGCTCGGCCGGGGCGTGCTGTGGAACTCGGACTACGCCGGCGCCCTCGTGGCCTTCTCCCACAACATCGAGATCGACGGCATCATGGTGCTCAATCCGCGCGCCGGCTACTCCGTCACGGTCGGCCAGTCCAAGCAGGTCGCCATCCGCAACCTCCACCACTACAGCGCCGGCCAGTGGGGCGACGGCATCGACGTGTTCTGCAGCGAGGACGTGCTGATCGAGGGCGTGTACCTGCGGACGTCCGACGACTGCATCGCCATCTACGGCCACCGCTCCAACTACTTCGGCGACGTGCGGAACATCGTCGTCCGCAACTCCACACTCTGGGCCGACGTCGCGCACCCGGTGAACATCGCCACACACGGCAACACCGACAAGCCGGAAATCATCGAGAACCTGGTCTTCAGCGACATCGACGTCCTCGACCACCGCGAGCCACAGATCGGTTACCAGGGCTGCTTCTCGCTCAACCCGGGCGACAGCAACCTGCTCCGCAACGTCCGCATCCAGGACGTGCGGGTGGAGGACTTCCGCTGGGGCCAGCTCATCAACATGAAGGTGATGTACAACGCCAAGTACAACACGTCCGTCGGCCGGGGCATCGACGGAGTGTACGTCCGGAACCTGAAGTACGACGGCACCCGCGCCAATATGTCGATCATCGCCGGCTACGACGCCGACCATGCCGTCCAAAACGTCACCTTCCAGAACCTGGCGATCAACGGCACGGTCATTGCCAACACGATGAGGAAGCCTGGCTGGTACCTGGAATCGGACATAGTCCCGATGTTCGTCAACGAGCATGTGCGCAATCTAAGATTCCTGGACGCCGCCGCGCCCGCGGCCACCGTCGCGCCACAGATCACCAGCCCGGGCGAGGCCACGGCCACCGGCCGGCAGGTCTTCAACCACCTGATCACCGCGACCGCGCTGCCGACGTCGTTCAACGCCGAGGGCCTGCCGAAGGGCCTCACGGTGGACAAGAACACCGGTCTGGTCTCCGGAACTCCGCAGGTCCCCGGCACCTACACGATCACCGTCTCGGCTACGAACAACGTGGGCACGGCGACCAAGTCCCTCACCGTCACCGTCGGACACCCCGCCTGAGTACCGCGGCGAAGCGTTCGATGCGCATCGGCTGGAGCGCCTGTCCGGGTGCGGCGGCACGGGCGGCGGCTCGCTTGTGTCGTCTACCTGGGAATGCTCCGTGCTGCGCCAATCCCAACGACGGAACGATGAGAATCCGACGAGGCGCTGAGACGACCCACACCGGCAGTTTCGCCGCCGCGTTCGCTGAGGTTTGGCGGAGAGGTTTCCGCCAAACGTCGGCGCGGTTCACCGGGCTCGTGGACGCCGCACCGACCGATGGATGCTCGATGGTTGCTCATACGCGTTCGATCTGCCGCGAAACTCAAGGGCCGCGCCCAGGGAGATGGTGTTTGAGAAGGTCACCCGTAATCGGTGACTATTAGGAAGCAATCGCCTCAATAGTCACTTTAGCATCGTTTGTCTTGTTTTTGGAATCGGGTGAATCGGTGTTCT
>NZ_JBEFAK010000025.1:0-157842 GCF_040137845.1 Nonomuraea sp. B19D2
TTCGTCCCCTTCGTGTTGATGTGAGCGAATCGAAGGATTACGGAGTGGCCGTCTCTTGTCACATGGATCTCACCCGTACCAGTCCAAGGGCTTGATCACCCGCACACCATCTCCCTGGACGTGAACCGTCGCCCGACGTCATCACCGCCCGGTTCTACAAGTCGATGTTCGCGAGCGACTCGAACTGCTCGACCGCCTGTTCAACCCGGTAGCCAGGCCAACGGATCATCGCCGAGCCCGGCCGACTCCGTCGCCGCGCAGTTGACGCCATGCCGCGATGTCGGCTAGTTGTCCATCATGTCGCTTGGCCTGTGTGGGCCCGGCCCATATGGACCCGGCCCAGGTGGGCCTGGCCGGTCCCATCCTCCACAGGGCATACTCGATTCCCCGAACCAGTCGGCCAGGTAGCGCCGCATCTGGAACATCTCAGTGTGCTGGGTGTCGCGTACCTTGGCGGCGAAGTTGGCGACCTCGGCATGCTCGGCCCGCCCGGACGCCAGCAACTGCTGCGACATCATGATCGCCGCCATGTGGTGTGGAATCATGTCCTGCAGGAACGTCTCATCGAGCGCATCACCGGACAGCCTGGACAGGTCGCGCATCATCGGCCGGTAATCGCGCGCCGCCGGATGCCTCGGATACCACTTGGCCAGCCAGCTCTTCATGGTGGCGATCTCGGCGTTTTGGGTCGTGACGATCGAGGCGCCCAGGGCGCGCATCTGAGGTCGGCTCGAGCGCTGCAGCTGCCCAGCCGCGGCCACTGCTTCTTCGTGATGGGCCACCATCTGGGGCAGATAGCCGGCCTCGTCGCTGACGTACACGTCATCGACCCAGTTGCACGGCCCCATGGCCCCCCGGGGAGTCGGTGAGGCGGCCGGCTGCCACGTGGCGACGACCTGCGACGTAGTGTCGGCCACAGCGTTGGCAATGCCGGTCACCGTGGCCGCGGTCGCCAGCACCGCCCCGGTCGCGATGGCCGCTAGTGCGGCACGTTTCATGCCGACCTCCGCACCTTGTGGATTCTTCATCACCTTCCCAGCCTGAAAGTGGTCGATGGGGGCAGGCCAGGGCCAGTCGACCCTTATGACCAGGACCAACGTCCTCCGCCGGAGGGTCAGCCCGCGAGGTCACTGAAGAACCATTCGGCGGGATCGGCTGAAAGTCCCGATGAAGCGAGGACCTCCGGACCTACCCGTACCCGATTCGCACGATCATCCTTGAGGCAGACATCCGCCGAGGTGCGACAGTGATCCCCATCCCCACGGCGCGCCTTGCCCGGCAGCGGATCATTGGCAGTGGTCGGCAGTCACAACTCCACAGCCACAGTGACTGTGAGCCGGGCCAGACCGCATGGCCGCACCCGGCGGGTGTCTTTGCCTCTGCCACGTCGTGTTGCACATCGTTTCCGCCTGGCAGATACCGGCATTCTCGCCGTACGCCGTCGCCTACAGCAGCCTGATCGCGGATCTCATTCGGCAGGAGGCCCACGCAGTGCAGCAGCGCATCACTCCCTGGCGCGAGAGGAACTCCGATCTCGTCATCACCGACGAGCAGCCGTGCGAGCACCCGGTCAAAGCGCTGATCGACGCGGCTCGGACGGCCGATCTGGTTGTGGTGGGCTCCCGCGGGCTCGGCGGCTTCGCCTCGGCGGTGCTCGGCTCGGTCAGTCACGGCGTGCTGCACCACGTGACCTGCCCGGTCGCCGTCGTGCGGCCACACGCGAAGGAGGAGCCATGACCGTCGAAGCACTGACCGCCGAGCGGGTGATGAGCCGCGTTCTGGTGGTCGTCAAGCCGGACGAGTCACCGTTGATGGCCTGGGAGCTGATGCGCCGCGCCGACGTGCATCACCTGCCGGTCGTCGACGGGCGTCACGTACTGGGCATCTTGACGCGCGAGCAGGTGGCGGCGTCCTGGTCCGGCGGGCCGCAGGAGCAGTCCAACCGCCAGGTCCGGACGATGCTGAGGTCCGAGCGCCGGCCGGTCGTCGGGCCGGAGACTCCGTTGGCCCGGGTCGCGGCGGCGATGCTCAACGCCGAGTGCGACGCTCTGCCTGTGGTCGACACGGACGGATTGATCGGCATGGTCACGGCCCGCGACGTGCTGATGGCCGTCGCCGGACGGCTCCGGCCAGCCAAAGGGGTCGGTGAAGTCGTCACCGGGATGTTCCACCTCGAACCCGTCCTGCCCCATCAGACCAGATAGGAGTCGCACGATGGACGCGCTGGTCGTCTACGAATCCATGTACGGCAACACCAAGCAGATCGCCGAGGCCATGGCCGAAGGGCTGGCCTCGCGGATGCTGGCCATGGTGGTCGAGGTCGGCTCCGCGCCTTCGGAGATGGGACAGGAGGTCGGGCTGCTCGTAGTGGGCGCGCCGACGCACGCCTTCTCCATGAGCCGGGCCTCCACCCGTCAGTCCGCCGCCCAGCAGGCCACCGCGTCGCTGGTCTCCCGCGGGAAGGGCGCGCGTGAATGGCTGGCCACGCCGCATACGTTCTCGGCCGCGTTAGGCTCGGCCGCCTTCGACACGCGCATCGGCAGGCCGCGCATTTCTGGCTCGGCCGCGCGCCACCCTGCTGCTCAGCATGGTAGGCGGATGCGCATTGAGCTCGGTCGGCGAGGAGTGCACGGGCAAGGGCGGGCCGTACCTGAGCTTGGCGAGCATGCTGGGGCGCTGTGGCTGACCCAGCCTTCACCTGAACGCCCCCCGCTCCAAGAGCGCGCCGAAGGTCCTCTTGAGAGGGGGCCTTCCGCTCGCGCGTGCCCGCCACCGCGAATGATCTGGTGGGGGCATGGACACTACTATCCACGCCCAGGCCGGGCTCGCCGACGACGAGGTGGTGCGGCTGCTTGCCGAGCACGGCCGCAACGAGCTGCCCGAGCCGCGGCGGCCGTCTCTGCCGCTGCGGGCCGCGTAGGCACCTTCGGCCCCTATCCGTACACGACCCCGCGCGACGATCCTGAAGCCGGACACCCACCAAGGTGCGACAGAGATTCCACTCCTGAGAGAGCCCTGCCCGAGGTGGTACCTGAGCTGAACGGCCGGCTGGACCGCATCGCGATCCGGCTGCAGGTCGAGGACGATTCGATCATCGGCCTGTCCGCCAAGCTCGGAACCGGACGCGCGAACGCGGTAGTCGATACGGCGCCATGTCCCGACCAGCTCGCATATGGGGAGCTACGGGCATACCACGTCCGACAGCAGACTTCTCAGAGGCCATGGATTCGGCGGCCGGTGATCTGGTGCGGGACGATGCGGATGTACAACTGACGCTCGCCGCCCGCCCACGGGGTGACGCCGGCGTCGGCGACCTTTCCCACCTCGTCCTCCGGCACGTGGTGGGCGGGGCCTTGGACGAGGACGCTCCAGCCCGCCCGCTGGGCTTCGTCGATCCGATCCACCTGGAAGCCGATCTTGATGTCCACGCCTTCCACGCCGGTGCGCAGGTCTTGGTCCATGGGACCGCCGTGGGCCGTGCGGAAGACGATGGCACCCTCATGCAGCTTGTAGTTCACGGGCAGCACCGTGGGCCCGTCCGGACTGTTGAACGCCACCCGGCCGATGCCGCCAGGCGCGACCAGCCGCAGACACTCCTCGGGCTCGAGAACCTCCAGTGCCGGATCGGCCGCGGCGGGACCAGGGCCGGGTGGGCGATCGCGCCCGCCGCCCAGCAGGTCCTGGACCGTGGTCTCCAGAGCGGCGGCCAGGCGAGTCACCGTACCCATGTCGGGCATGTCCAGATGGCTTTCCAGGTACTGGACGTATCCGGTGGACATGTTCGCTCGGTCGGCGACCTGCTCGAGGGTGAGGCCGAGCCGGTCTCGGTGATAGCTGATGCGACGTCCGAAGTCACCACTGCCGGTCATGGGCGGGTCCTTCCCTTGGCTGATAGTGCTCATGAAGCTACCCATGTGGTCCCCAAGCAGGCAGGGCCCTTCGTCCCTGACGCGACCGACCTCCGGCCCTGCTGGGGACCGAGGCAAGCGCGGTCCGATGGAGGTGACGAAGGAGGACACGCCATGATCATCGTAGGAGTGGACGGCTCCGTGGCCGCGCGGGCCGCGGTGGAGTGGGCCGCCAAGGACGCGTTCCGCATGCGGGTGCCGCTGCGGCTCGTGCACGCCGTGGATCGCTCGCCGTACCAGGTCAGCAAATTCCCCAACGCCGCCATACCGGATGCGCTGCTGAGCGAGGGGCAGCGGATCCTGCGTGAGGCCGAGGCGCTTGTCCGCGAGCGCCAGCCCACCGTGGAGGTCGGGACGCGGGACATCGAGGGCGCGCCTGCCGAGGTTCTGCGCGAACAGGCCGAGGACGCCACAGAGATCGTGGTCGGCAGCCGCGGGCGGGGCGGGCTCGCCGGCGCGCTGCTTGGCTCGGTCAGTACGCACGTGGCCGGCCACGTGCGCTGTCCTGTCGTGGTGGTTCGGGGCGAACATCGGCCGACGTATGGAGAGATCGTGGTCGGGGTGGACGACTCGCCGGAGTGCGAGCCCGCGCTGGTCTACGCCTTCGAGCAGGCGAGGCTTCGAGGGAGCGCGCTGCGGGTGCTGCATGCCTGGCAGGTGCCGGTGCACGCCTTCGCTCCGGAGGCCTCCTACGACATGGACGAGGTCCGTACGGCGCAGCATCAGGTCGTCCGCGACCGGCTGGCCGTCTTCAGCAGGGACTACCCGGAAGTGAGGCTGGTCGAGGACGTCCAGTCGGCGGATCCGGTGAACGCGCTCACCGACGCGTCCGAACGAGCGGACCTGCTGGTGGTGGGTTCACACGGCCGCGGCGCCCTCGGCTCGATGGTGCTCGGCTCCGTCAGTCGAGGCGTTCTGCACCACGCCCACTGCCCAGTGGCGGTCGTCCGCGCGTAACCACCGCTGGTCATGACCTTGGTCACCGACATCGGGGACATTGGCCACTGCTGGGCGAGGCCGCACTCGGGCACCGTGAGAGTGGAGGTGGATTTCATGTCGATCGAAGTCAAGGACATCATGGGCCGCGTGGCCATCGCCGTGCTGAAGGATGCCTCATTCGCGGAGATCGTGGAGGCGATGAAGCGGTTCGGGGTGGGCGCGGTCACCGTGATCGACGCGGACCGGCGGCCGGTGGGTGTGGTCTCCGAGGACGACCTGCTGCTCAAGGAGACCGACACGGCACGGTACAGCGTGCCGATAATCGAGTCCCGCAGGCGGCGGCTGGAGCACCAGAAGGCCGCCGGGGTGACGGCGGCTCAGCTCATGACGTCGCCGGCGCTCACCATCACGCCGGACACCCCCGTACGGGACGCGGCCCGGCTGATGCACGCCAAGCGCATCAAGCAGCTGCCCGTGATCGACGTGGTCTCCGGACGGATCATCGGCACCCTGCACCGGCACGATGTGTTGCGCGTCTTCACCCGTCCGACCGAGGAGTTGGATGCGGACATCAGGGCCGTGCTTCCGAATCCCGAGGCGTTCACGATCGAGATCGACCAGGGCGTGGTGAGAATCAGCGGCGGGGTCGAGTGGAAATCACAGGCCGTCGTCTTGACGGAACGGATCCGGGTGATCGAGGGCGTTGTGGACGTCAAGTCCGCGGTGACCTTCGACAAGGATGACCTCCTCATCGTCCCCTCGGGGATGTAGGAGGCTCTCGTGGACGCGGCATGGCGGATCGACGTCACACGGGATCGTCCAAGGTGTCAGATTCGGGCCGCAGGACCGAAAGGAACGAAGGTCTCGAAGTCGCACGTGCCCAAAGTCCTCTTTCGCGGGCCTTTCGGCGCTTGGCGCGCTTCACCATCGACGATGCGCTGTTCCGATGAGCGATGGGCCAGCACGGCAGAGCCCGGCTGACACGGATTGGGACCTTTCGAGCGTGTCACGGTGGCCCGGCTCAGTCGAAGGGCGTCGGCCGGCATCGTGACCTTGATCGGTCACCGTCCAGGGCTGGTGTCATGGTGTTCGAGGTGGGCGTCCGGCCCTGGATAGACAAGGGCCTACCTCTCCGAAGGGCGGAACGCTGGTTGGGCCATCGTCACACCGCACGGTGCAGCCGCGTCCAAGGCCTGGATACGGATGGCTACCCGCGAGCCGAACAGGCCCCGTCCCACTCGGCGCCGTCCGCGCCAACGTGCACCTCGTGGTCTGGGGTGCGGGTGTCCGGGCTGGACGGCGCTTAAGCAGAGCTGAGGCGTCCGTCTGGGCGCCGTGGTCAGGGCTGTGTGCGGCCGCGCCCGTGGTCGACCGCGTACGCGGTGAAGACTTCCGTCGGTGTTCCGCCGGTGTGGAGGAAGCGCTGGTCAAGGATGGCGGCAAGGTCTTGCAGCGCGCCGGCGAGCAGATCGCTGGTCAGGCGCACGTCCGGCCGCTGGGCAGCCTTTCCGCGCTCGGCGAGGTCATCGGCGTAGCCGATCGTGGCCGCCAGGGACGAGTGGTCTTCGCCGTCATGGAAGTAGTACGCCTCGGCGTACTGAGTGAAGTCGATCCGCACACGCGCCACGTCGGTGGCCAGACTTTCCAGCAGTGTGGCGCCCACGATGGAGTCGAGCTGCTGGAGGGACGGGTCCGAGCGTTGGAGAAGCGCCAACCGGACCGCCAGGACCCTACGGCGGGCCAGCGCCGGGTAGATCTCGAGCACCCAGGTGACCGTGGCCGTCAGGAGGACGAAACCGACGAGAGCCTCCAGCGGCGAGACCAGACGAAGCCAGCCCTCGGCGGGCGCGATGTCCCCCAGCCCAAGGGTGGCGACGATGACGAGCGAGAGGTAGACGGAGTCGAGCAGCGCCGGCTGCTGCGCCGCCGTTGAACCAGGCGTGAAGGTGAACGACTCCGGCATGTGGGGCCAGTAGACGATGGCCCAGCCCAGGATGATGACGGCGGCCCACGTGCCGACCACCGTCACCATGGCGAGCGGCCCCACGAGCCCCACCACGCGCCTGCGCGCACGGACATGCCGGGCCAGTCTCCACAGCGCCGCCATGACGAATCGGCTGAGACCGCCGTGACGAGTGGGGTGCCAGAGCGTATGGAACAAGTCCCGCAGAGCGGCCATGATCACCCCGGCCCCTACCAGCGAGACCAACCAGTCCATACAACGTCTCCCACGAGCCCTGTTCCGTGAAGTGGCCTGGGCAGCTCAGGCAGCGAGGGCCCCAGCTCCTGTCGCCCGTCACTCCGTTCTCGCAGCCTAAGCCGAAAAACAGCACCGCAGAGCGCCGAATCGCCGCACTCCCAAGCTGCTGCCGGCAGCCGCGTGACCGCCCTCGGCTTCGGCGGCCAAGCGTGACCTCCGCACAGATCAACGGCGCGCTCAAGCAGGCACGACGGCGTAGCACATCCTGCGGAGAGTCGTGGAGCCGTCCATGACGGTCGCCGGATCAGCGGAAGGAGTCATACCCGTACCGACCCGGCATCCCGCAAGAACTCATCGGCTGAGCCCGAGGCAGGCGACTACCCACCACGACCTCGCCGGCCGACACGGACGTTGACGACACCCGCGGTCCAACGCCCGGCGAGACCCGCGTCGAGCCCTTGGCCGCATGAACACCGCCACGCCTTACACGCTGAACTGCTGCGATCTCGCTTGCGCCGGCCGTCCACGCCGCCCGCCCCGGCGCGATCCGCGCCCTGCTGCTGGAGGACGTCGGCCTGGGCAATCGTCGACTCACCATCGCCGGACGCCCCCGACCGATCGACGACTTCACCCACCAGATCCTGCTCGAATGGCTGGACCGCCGCCGCACCCACTGGCCCAGCACCGCCAACCCGCACCTGCTCATCAACCAGATGAGCGCCCACGGAACGGGCCCGATCAGCACCATCCACTTCGCCAAGACCCGACTACGTGGCCAAGCCGCGACCCTCGAGCGCCTGCGCGTCGACCGGCAACTCGAAGAAGCCCTCACGCACGGCCCCGACCCGCTCCACCTCGCCGCCGTCCTCGGCCTGGACCCCAAGACCGCCATCCGCTACGCCGAGAATACCCAGGAAGACCGGCATGTCCGGCCCTAGAGTAATCATGGGATGATCGCGGTCATCCGGTGGCGAGTGCTTCTAGGCTGAGGTCGTCGGCCGGAGGAGTTCTTCGCCGCGTTGCCAGGAGCGGAGCCAATTGGCGCGGGCCGCCGCCGCGGCGGCGGCGGAGTCGCCGGCGCGGAGGGCCTCCAAGAGGACGCGGTGTTCCTCGTTGGCCTCCTCATGTATCCGGACATATCCCCAAATGTGGCGCTCGATGCGGCGGAGCTGCTCGTCGAGGGACTCCAGCACCTCGATCAGCACCGGATTTCCGGCCCTGCGGTAGTAAACCCGATGGAACTCCTCATCGAGGGTGCTCAGCCGGTCGGGCGCGCTCGTATGGGTCAGGGCGTCGAGCAGGCCCTCCATCAGGTGTAGATCGCTCTCGGTCATCAGCGGCGCCGCGAGCTCGGCGGCCAGCGCGTCGAGTGTCGCGCCGACCTGGAACAGATGGGGAGCCCTGCCCAGAGGTAGCGCGGCCACTCTGGTCATGCGGCTGGCGCTGGCCTCCACCAGGCCCTCCTGGCCGAGCCGGATGAGGGCTTCGCGCACGGGTGTGCGGCTCACACCGAGGAACTGCGCGATCTCCACGTCGCGGACGACCTCGTCCGGCTGGAGGACCCCGTTGAGTATCCAGCTGCGCAGCTCTTCGTACGCGAACTGCTGGGCGCTCGTGTAGGGCCGGGATGACTTCACCTGAGGCAGGGGCACGCCGCAAATATATCGGTATCAAGCGCTCGACGCGACTCCCCTTGACCTCGGCCACTGCCGGAAAACAGCCCCTTGCCAGGAAAAGGCCAACCGATATACTGCGTCTCCATCCCACACAAGCTCCGGTGATCCCCCCGGCCGACACGGCCGCCGCCGGAGCGGCGTCCGGGTCCGTACGGGTAGTCCTCGTGGGTTGTGGAGAAGGAAGGCGCGACGGTGAAACCTCAGACTAGACTCACCGCATTTGCACTGGTAGGACTGCTGGCTGCGGGATGTTCCGGCGGCTCCGGCGCGGCGTCTCAGGCCGCGGGGAGGGGTGGCGGCGTGCTGCGGATCGGCACGACCTTCACCTGCAACTCGATCAACCCGTTCGCCTCCACCGGCACGACGTGCGCGATGATCTTCCGGTACAACTACCCGTTCCTCGCCCAGTACACCGGTTCAGGCGCCGTGGAAGGCGATCTCGCGACGAAGTGGACCGCCAGCGCCGACAAGCTCACCTGGACGTTCGACCTGCGTCCTGGCGCCAAGTGGTCGGACGGCAAGCCGCTCACCGCCGCCGACGTGGCCTTCACCATCAACACGATCGTGAAATATCGCAAGGGTCCGACCGCTTCCGAAGCCTCGTCGGTGAAGAACGTCAAGGCCGCTTCGGCGGCCTCCCCGGAGCAGGTCGTGATCACCTATGAGAAGCCGACCGCCAACGTGCTGGGCCGCCTGGCGAAGGTCCCCGTGCTGCCCGCCCACGTGTGGGAGAAGTACGCGACGGGCGACGGCATGCAGCTTAAGCAGGCGCCCAACCCCGCACCGCTGGTCACGGGTGGACCGTTCCGGCTCGGCAAGTACTCCAAGGACCAGATCGCGCTGATGGAGCCGAACCCGAACTGGTACGGGGACAAACCCAAGCTGGGCGGCTTCGGCCTGCAGTTCTTCACCAGCCCCGACGCGATGGTGAACGCGCTGAAGACCGGGCAGATCGACTACGCGGCGCCCTTGCCGATCACCGCCGCGAAACCGGTCGAGCAGGCCGGCTTCACCGTGTCGCGGCAGCCGGGCTTCCGCTTCCATGACCTCATCATCAACCAGAGCCCGCATCAGAAGGCCCACCCCGAGCTCAGGAACGCGAAGGTACGTGAGGCCTTCGAGCACGCCGTCGACCGCAAGCGGATCATCGAGGTCGCCTATCTCGGGTACGGCACGCCGGGCAGTTCCATCGTGCCGCCCGCGAGCGGCGACTGGTACAACCCGTCGGTCAAGCCCGTGGACTTCGACCTCACCCGCGCGGCCGCCCTGCTCGACGAGGCCGGTTACCGCCCCGGCCCGGACGGCATCCGGGTCGCGGACGGCAAGCCGATGTCGTACGAGGTGATCATCCCCGACGTCGAGGGCGGCGAGGGCGAGCGCGCCCTGCAGATCGTCAGCGAGGACCTCAAGAAGATCGGCGTCCAGCTCAAACCGCGACCGGCCGACAACGCCACCGCCTTCGACCAGCTGACCGGCCCGGACAAGAAGTACGAACAGTTCACCCTCTCCCAGTGGGGCTGGATCGCCCAGCGCGACCCCGACTTCCTGCTCAACGGCATGACCTGCGAGCAATGGGGAAGCTGGAACGACTCCGGCTACTGCGACAAGGCCTACGACGAGCTCTACGACCAGCAGGCCAGCGCCGTGGACGACAAGGAGCGCAAGGAGCTCGTCTGGCGGATGCAGCAGATGGTCTACGACGCCCGGCCGTACATCGTCACCCACTACGACGACGTCGTCGAGGGGCACGCCAAGAAGTGGACCGGGTTCGGCGACTCCCCGCTCGGCATCCTCGACTCCCAGTCCCGCTACGGGCTCATGTCCGCGACGGCCGCTTCCTGATGTCAGGCACCAGCCACCTGGTCAGGCGCCTGCTGGCAACCCTGGTGACCGTGTACGCGGTGGTGACGCTCAACTTCCTGCTGTTCCGCGTGCTGCCGGGAGACGCCGTGGCGAACCTGTCACGCGTCCCCGGCGGCTCGCCGGAGCTCAGCGCGGCACTGCGCCAGCAGTTCGGCCTCGACCAGCCGCTCTGGGAGCAGTACTGGATCTACCTCGGCCGCCTCGCCCAAGGCGACCTCGGCGTCTCGTTCGCCACGCAGGAGAAGGTGGGCGACCGCCTGGTGGAGGCCTTCGCCAACACGCTGCCACTCGTCACCGCCGGTCTCCTCCTCGCGCTGCTGATCGGTCTGATCACCGGCGCGCTGGCGGCCTGGTACCGCGGCGGCTGGGTCGACCGGCTGAGCACCAACACCGCCATCGCCTTCTACTCCGTCCCCACACACTTCCTCGGGCTGCTGCTGATCCTGCTGCTGGGCGGATATCTGCCCGCGCAGGGCATGTACGACGAGTTCCTGATCGACCCCACCTGGGGCGAGCGGCTCGCCGACCTGGCCAGGCACATGGCCCTGCCCGCGCTCACCATCGCGCTCATCGTGTTCGGCCAGTACACGCTGGTGGTGCGCTCCTCGATGATGGAGACGCTGGGCGACGACCACGTGCTGACGGCCAGGGCGCTCGGCGCCGGCCCGGCGCGCACGCTGGCCAGGCACGTGCTGCCGAACGCCATGCTGCCCATCACCACGCTCGTCGCCCTGTCGCTCGGCGGTCTCATCGGCGGATCGATCCTGGTGGAGACCGTCTTCTCCTGGCCGGGCGTGGGCCGGGCGATGTACGAGGCAGTGGTCCAGCGCGACTATCCGATGCTGCAAGGAGTGTTCCTCGTGCTCACCGTCTCCGTGGTCACCCTCAACCTCCTGGCGGACCTGCTCTACGTCCGGCTCGATCCGCGGGTGGCCCGATGAAGCGCCTGCGCGCCAACCCGCGTGCCGCCGCGGGCGCGGGCATGCTCGTGCTGCTCACGCTGGTCGCGCTGCTGGCCGGGTGGCTGGCGCCGCACGATCCGGCACTGCAGGTGGGCCCGGTCTTCGGCCCGCCCGGCCTGGCGCATCCACTCGGCCTCGACGACGGCGGCCACGACGTGCTCAGCCTCCTGCTGTACGGCACGCGGCCGACGCTGTTCATCGGTGCCGCGGCCGCGCTGGTGGCGGTCGTGGTCGGCGGCTGCGTCGGCGTGGTGGCCGGCTACTTCGGCGGCTGGATCGACGGCCTGCTCATGCGGATCACCGACTACGCCATCGTGATCCCCGCCCTGCCGCTGGGCATCGTCATCGCGGCCGTGTGGGGAAGCAGCCTGGGCCACCTCGTCGTGGTGATCGCGTTGCTGCTGTGGACGTCCACGGCCCGTGTCGTCAGGGCGGAGACCGCCTCGCTCAGGAACCGGCCGCACATCCGGCGGATCCTCGGGCTCGGCGCGAGCCACCTCCGCGTGATCACGCGGTTTCTGGTGCCTCAGCTGGCCCCGCTGCTGAGCGCGATGGCCGCGCTCACAATCGCACTGGCGATCTTCACCGAGACCGCGCTCACCTTCCTCGGGCTGGGCGACCCCGACACCGTCACCTGGGGAACCATGATCCGCTTCGCGTTCCAGCGCACGGCGATGACGCAGGGGGCCTGGTGGGCCTTCGCGCCGCCCGGCGTCGCCATCTCGCTCGTCGTCATGTGCTGCTACTGGGTGTCCCAGTCGATCGAGGACACCCTGAACCCCCGGCTCAAGGTCGCGCACGTGGCCCGCAAGTATTTCCAGGTGGTGCCCCGATGAGCAGCCTGATCGGCGTTCGCGACCTGGTCGTGGAGTTCTCCTCCGGAGTGCGCGCCGTACGCTCCGTCAGCCTCGACCTCGCCCCGGGAGAGCGGCTCGCGCTCGTCGGCGAGTCCGGCTGCGGCAAGACCACGACGATGCTGGCCATGATGGGCCTGCTGCCCGCCGGCGCCACCGTCTCCGGCCAAGTGCTGCTGGACGGCAAGGACATCCTCGCCGGCGGCGAGGCGACGATGCGCCCGCACCGCTGGAGCGACATCGCGATGGTCTTCCAAGGGGCCATGAACGCCCTCAACCCGGTACGCCGGGTGGGCGCCCAGATCGTCGAGGCCGTACGCATCCACGGCGGCTCCCGGCAGGACGGCAAACTCCGTGCCCGCGAGGTGCTCGACCTCGTCGGCCTGCCGAAGGACACGAGCTCCCGCTACCCGCACGAGCTGTCCGGCGGCCAGCGACAGCGCGCCGTCATCGCTCTCGCGCTGGCCTGCCAGCCGAGGATCCTGCTGGCCGACGAGCCGACCACGGCCCTGGACGTGATCGTGCAGGACCAGATCGTCACCCTGCTCAGGCAGCTCAGCGACTCACTCGGGCTGGCCGTGGTGCTGGTCACGCACGACCTCGCCCTCGTGCCGCACCTGTGCGATCGGGCCGCCGTCATGTACGCGGGCACGATCGTGGAGAGCGGGCCCTGCGCGGACATCGTGCGCCGGCCACGCCATCCGTACACCCGGCGGCTGGTGGAGGCCACGCCCGACCTGGCCGGACGGCGGCCGCTGACCTCGATCCCCGGCGCGCCGCCCCGGCTCGACCTGCCCCTGACCGGCTGCGCCTTCCAGCCGCGCTGCGCCGAAGCGCTGGAGAGCTGCGCGGGCAGCGCACCGCCGCTGACCGACCTGGGCGGCGGCCGGACCCGCGCCTGCCATCTCCTGGAGGTGACGGCATGAGTTTGGTAGCCGAAGACGTCCTGGTCAGATACGGCGCGCGGCGGTCGGTCGCGGACGCGCTGCGGCGCCGCCCGCCGCAGGCTGTGCCCGCGGTTGACGGGGTACGGCTGTCGCTGGACAAGGGCACCATCCTCGCGCTGGTCGGTGAGTCCGGATCGGGCAAGAGCACGCTGGCCCGGTGTCTGGTGCGGATGCAGCAGCTGGCCGGCGGTCGGGTGACGGCCGACGGCGTCGACCTGACCGCTCTGCGTGGCGGGCAGCTCAAGGCGTTCCGCCGCCGCGTTCAGATGATCTTCCAGGACCCGTACGAATCCCTGGTCCCGCGCCAGTGCGTCCGGGACATCGTCGCCGAAGGGCTGGCCATCCACGGAGTCCCGCGAGCCGAGCGCGACGAACGCGTCGACGCCGCCCTCGCGGCGGTCGGGCTCACGCCGGTGGAGTCGTTCCTCGACCGGCGGCCCTTCGAGCTGTCGGGAGGGCAGCGGCAACGCGTCGCCATCGCCGGCAGCCTCGTCCTCGAACCCGACTACCTGATCGCCGACGAGCCGGTCTCCATGCTGGACGTCTCGGTCAGGGCCGGGGTGCTCAAGCTGTTCGACGAGCTGCGCAGAACCCGGGAGCTGGGCATCCTGCTCATCACCCATGACCTCGCGACAGCCGTACACGTCGCCGACCACATCGCCGTCATGCACCGCGGCCGGATCGTGGAGCAGGGGCCGGCCACGCAGGTGACCCAGAGCCCGGCTCACTCCTACACCCGCGCGCTGCTCGCGGCCACCCCTGACCTCAGCTTCGAATGAACGGGAGATCCATGCGAGTCGCCCTGGCCCAGATGTCCTCAGGACCAGACCGGGACGCCAATGTCCACGACATGCTGGCCTGCCTCGGCAAGGCCGCGGACCTCGGCGCGGAGCTGGTCCTGCTCCCCGAGGCGTGCGCCTACCGGGGCGCGCCCGCGCCCGACCTCGTGGAGGACCGCGACGGGCCCACGCTGTCGCAGCTCCGTGCGGCGGCGGCGAGGCACGGCATCGCCGTCCTGGTCGGCGGGCTGTGGCTGGCCTCGGAGAACCCCGGCAGACCGTACAACGCCGCCGTCTTCATCGACCCGTCCGGGCACATCGCGGCGGAGTACCGCAAGGTGCACCTGTTCCGGCTCCAGACCGCGGACGTGAGCGAGGACGAGGGCACCTACACCACGCCCGGTGAACAACTCGTCAACGTGTCCTACCGCGGGCTCACCTTCGGCCTGTCGATCTGCTACGACCTGCGCTTCCCCGAGCTCTACCGGGCGCTGGCCCGCTCCGGCGCCGACGTGCTGTGCGTGCCGTCCAACTTCTCCGCGGTCACCGGCGCGGTGCACTGGGAGCCGCTGCTGCGCGCGCGGGCGATCGAGAACCTCTCCTACGTCCTGGCCCCGGCCCAGGAAGGCGTCAGCGACGACGGGTTCGCAACCTTCGGCCACTCCATGGCGATCGACCCTTGGGGACGGGTGCTGGCCTGCGCCGAGAACGGGACGGAGCTGATCACGGTCGACCTCGACGCGGGAGCGCTCGCCCGCGCGCGGGCCGCCCTCAACGCGCCGCACGAGGCGGTGCCGTCGGTATACGGCCGGCCGGTGGCGCTGGAGCAGGTCCATGGCTGAGCCGGCGACGGCGGTGCGCGTGCCGCGGAGCCTGCACCACTTCGCCCACGATCCCGGGCTGCCCCCGGTGTTCGAGGTGAGCAGCGGGACGAGCCTCGTCTTCGAGACGCTCGACTGCTTCTCCAACCGGATCGACTCCCCGCAGCAGCGCTTCCGCACCGAGGCCGAGCTGCTGACGGTCATCGGCGCGTTCAACCCCGTGTCCGGCCCCGTCGCCATCCCCGAGGCGCAGCCGGGCGACGCGCTGGCCGTCACGGTGCACGACATCCGGCTCGGCCCGTACGCGGTGACTCTCATCCATGACCTCCCCGACGTGGACGCGCCGCTCGGCGACACCCGCATCTGCCCCATCGACGGCGACACCGTGTGGTTCCCCACCTCGCGGGGACCGCTGGCGCTCCCGGCCCGGCCGATGGTCGGCTCGCTCGGCGTGGCCCCCGCGAGGGACCCCTTCTCCTCGCTGCTGTCCCACCCGAGATGCGGCGGCAACATGGACTGCCAGGCCCTGCGGGCGGGCAGTGTGCTCGTGCTGCCGGTGGAGGTGCCCGGCGCGCTGCTGTCCCTGGGGGACGTGCACGCGCTGATGGGCGACGCCGAGATCACCGGCACCGCCCTGGAGACCAGCGCCGACGTCACCGTCACGGTCGACGTGCGGCAGGGCACGGGGGCGGCCATGACCGCGCCCCACCTCGACGAGCCGCACCGGATCGGCGCGGTCGGCTGCGCCCACGGGGTCGGCGTGGACGACAACCTCCGCTCGGCGATGGGCGAGCTGCGCCGCCGGTTGACCGCCGAGTACGGTTACCTGCCGGCGGAGGCCTATGAGCTGCTGGGCGCGGTCGCGGAGGTCACGGTGAACCAATGCGTGCACGGCGGCTGGTCATCCGTGCACGTGGCCGTGCCACGCTACGCTCTGCCGCCGCACATATCCACCTCTGACTGATACGAGCGATCATGCACCAACCGCGCGAACTCTCCGTGTACGACATCGGCCGCACCCCGCTGTACGCCTCCCAGTACGACCAGAGGTTCTCCTACTGCCTGTACGTCCCCGACGACTACCGGATCGACGCCGACACGGTCTACTCGCTCGCGGTGCTGGTCCACGGAACCGAGCGGGACGTCCAGTCGTACCGGGACTCCTTCACCGACTTCGGCCAGGCGAACAACTGCATCGTGCTCGCCCCCCTCTTCCCCGTCGGCATCCCTGACCCTGGCGAGTTCGACGGCTACAAGTACCTCCAACACCGCGGCATCCGCTTCGACCAGGTCCTCCTCGCCATGGTCGAGGAGATCTCCGCTGTCTACCGCGTCGACAGCCGGCGCTTCCTCCTCTTCGGCTACTCCGGAGGCGGCCAGTACGCCCACCGCTTCGCCTACCTGCATCCCGAACGCGTCCGCGCGGTGTCGATCGGCGCACCCGGCGCGGTCACCCTCCTCGACGAGACTCTGCGCTGGCCGGCGGGCATCGCAGGCGCCGAGGAAGCGATGGGCAGGAGGGTGGATCCCGCGGCCCTGGGCTCGACGGCGATGCACCTGGTGATCGGCGCCGAGGACACCCAGACCCACGTGAACAACGTCCCGCCAGGACATCCCGCCTGGATCGAGGGGGTGAACGACGAGGGCATCCCCCGCACCATGCGGATGCTCGCCCTCAAACGCAGCCTGGAACAGCACGGCATCCCCGTCCGGTACGACGTGGTCCCCGGCGTCGGGCACTACGGGCCCGGCGTGATCAGCCGGGTCAAAGCCTTCTTCCACCACGTCATCACCGTCGACGCGGACCGGCCGCGTCCGCAGTCCGCAGTGCCAGACTCTCGAGGGTGACCTCGGGCTTTCGCGGCTACCAGGTCCTGGCCGGCCGCGGGCTGGCTGATGGTCGGGGGTTTGGTGATGGACAAGCGGCTTGCGAGGTCAGCCGCGGCGGCGAGCCGGTTGAGCTGAGCCCTCATGAGTTCGCGCTGCTGCGGTTGTTGATGCGCACGCCGGATCGTGTGCTCACTGCGGCGCAGATCCTTGACGGAGTCTGGTCCTATGACTTCGGAAGCCGGGCCAGCGTGGGGCGTGGCGGAGGGGCGTAGCCGTTCTCGGACGGTGAACGCGGCGCGAACGACAGGTGAGCAGCGCGCTCCAGGCGTCGACCGTGGAGTGCGGCATCGCAAGCCGATATCGGTTTCGTCATAAGCTGGAGGGGGCGATGACGTCAAGTCAAGGCGGGGAGGGTCGATGCGGGAGTTCCTGCGCGGGGCGGTGCGGCTGCACATCCTGCACCACGCGGCCGAGCAGGACATTCACGGGGCATGGATGACCGAGGAGCTCAAACAGCATGGCTATGCCATCAGCCCCGGCACGCTGTATCCGACGCTGCACCGGCTGGAGGCCGACGGGCTGCTCGTCTCCCACCAGGAAGTGGTCGACGGCCGGGTACGTCGGGTGTACCGGGCCACCGAGGCGGGGCGGGCGGCGCTGGCTCAGGACCGTGCCGCGCTGGCGGAACTGGCCCGCGAGGTGCTGCCCGAGGCCGACCGGCCACCAGGCGTCGCGTAAGCGCACTCCTCGAGCCGATCCCAGGACAGAGGAAAGCAGGCGTAGGCGCGGATGCCGCCGTCAGCGCGCTGCTGCCGGGTACGCCCGGTTCGCCGGGTGACGGCGCTGCAGGATGGCGTCCAGCGACAAGCGTCCGGCGCCCACAGTGAGCAGGAAGGTGCTGCCGCACAGCATCGCCAGGTCGGTACGCGACTCGTGGGCAAAATCCCACCAGCCCTGCTCATCGGCGAACAGGGCGGAGCTCCCCCATAGGATCGGCACCTTGGTCAAAGCCAGCGCGACGACCATGTCGACGATCATCGGCAGGGCGGCGAGCCGGGTCAGCAGCCCGGCCAGCAGCAGCACCCCGCAGGCGATCTCGAACACGCCGACCAGGGCGGCGACGAAACCCGGCATGGGAAATCCGATCGCCTGGAACCTGCCGGCGCCGAGATCGCCGGGGAACAGGAACTTCTGTACCCCTTCGGAGGCGAAGATCGCCCCCACATACAGCCGGATCCACGCCACCGCGCCAGGCGCGCGCGTGCGGACCAGCCGCCACCACATGTCGTTCACCCGGGTCTTCATCGCCCTCCTCGTCTTCCGTCCGTGCATCCCCGTGGAACGGTGATGCGGCAGCTACGCAGCAGCTCGGTCGCGCCGATCGAGGCCTTGCGGGAGCAGTGGCATGGTCTCCATCACCCGGCCAACGTCCTCGGTGCCGGAGGCCTGGTCAGCCATGAGATCTCCCCTGTTTGCGCTGGACATGGTGCCCGCCTGGACCCTCGTACCCCGATATCGGCCCCCGATGCCAAGCGTCAGACCAAGGTTCGCTATCGTCATCCGATATCGATATGCGTTTATCTGTGGCCAGATGTCCCGGCGGCCGTACCGAGCCCTGAAGGTCACACCACGCCACGCCACGGGAGAGACGACAACGGTGGATGAGCACCACGCCGGCACTCCGGCAGGCCCTCCCGGTCACGACCGGGAACGTGAGCCAGGCTCGCGCTGGCGGACGACCGGGGAAGTCGCGCTGCTGTTCCTCAAGCTCGGCACGATCGCCTTCGGCGGCCCGGCCGCGCACACCGCCATGATGCGCGATGAGCTGGTGCGCCGCCGCGGCTGGGTCAGCGACCAACGGTTCGTGGACCTGATGGGCGCCACCAACCTCATCCCCGGCCCCAACTCCACCGAACTGGCCATCCACCTCGGCTACGATCGGGCCCGCTGGCGCGGCCTGATCGCCGCCGGGGTGTGCTTCATCCTCCCGGCCGCGCTCATCGTCACCGCACTGGCCTGGGCGTATGTCACCTACGGCAGCACGCCGGCGGCTGGGGGCGTGTTGTACGGCGTCGTCCCCGTGGTGATCGCGATCATCGCGCATGCCCTGTTCGGCCTGCTCCGCACCGTCATCAAAAACGTCTGGCTCGGCGCGCTCGCGGTCGCCGCGCTGGCCGCCTACCTGCTGGGCGTCAACGAGCTGCTGGTGCTGGCCGCCGGCGCGCTGCTGGCCGTCGCAGCCCGCGCCGTGCACCGCCCGGACCGGCTGCAGGGCGTGCTGGCCGCCCCATGGCTCACCCTCGGCGGCTCCCCGCTCTTCCCTGATCCGACGGGCGGCCAGCTCGCTCAGCTGTTCGGCACCATGCTGAAGATCGGTTCCGTGCTGTACGGCAGCGGGTACGTGCTGCTGGCCTTCCTGCGCGGCGACTTCGTCGACCGGCTCGGCTGGATCACCAACCAGCAGCTCATCGACGCCATCTCCATCGGCCAGGTCACCCCCGGCCCGGTGTTCACCACCGCCACCTTCCTCGGCTACCTCATCGCCGGACCGATCGGCGCTTTCCTGGCCACCGTGGCCATCTTCCTGCCCTCGTTCGTCTTCGTCGGCCTGCTCACCAAGCTCACCGATTGGCTGCGCTCCCGCGCGTGGACCTCCGCCCTGCTGGACGGCGTGAACGGCGCCGCGCTCGCCCTCATGGCCGGGGTGTCGTTCCAGCTCGGCCGAACCGCGATCATCGACCCGCTCACCGCGGTCATCGCGCTGGCCACGCTCGGGCTGCTGTGGAAGACCCGCCTCAACAACGCCTACCTCATCGCCGCCGGCGCCGCCATCGGCCTGGCCCACACCCTGCTCACCTAACCGGTGCATCCCCGTCGCGGGAGATCCTGTCTCCGTCCGCACCGAACTGCCCGCGACCCGTTTCTGCCAGTTGTGTGGCGCTGAACTCCTCTGACGCTCCCTGGCCGAATGCGGAGAAGGACAAAAGGGCTCTCGTAAGCATCCGATCATGGGCCGGACCGCCGGGAGGCTGAACCGGCCATGGACAAACCCACAGGCCGTCGATATGGCGTTCACCATCAGGGACAAGCGGCCGGCATGGCCTGGATGAGCGGCCACGGGCACGGCGCACCCGCGATCACGCCCGGCACAATGCCCGGCATGGCCATGCCGCAGGAACTGGCCACGCCGCAGGGCCGCCCAGGGCACGCGGGCCGAGATCCGGTGACTTGCCTTCTGCCCGGGCAGCCCGCGGGTCCCGGGTCCATGTCGACGTAGTATCCGCCGAATATCCAACACATTTGCCTGACCAGGAACTGCTGGTCCGCCCGTGGCTGGTGCTAGTGCCTCGGTGGCGTCGTCGTGTTCGCGAAGGCCCCTTTACGAGGATGGATTCGTACCAGAAAGACCAAGGTTTCGGGTAACTGTCGAGTTTGGCAGATGCAAGTCTTCGCGACATAGGGTTTGAAGAACTCTTCAATTAGCGACATTATGGGATCGCTGGTTCCCTGGATCGGGAGGCGCAGGTGGAGGACTTCGCGGGCAGTATGCGGCGCAGGCTGCGCGAAGCACGCCAGGCACTGCAGGCCGCCATGGAATCGGGCGACGCCTACGAGATGCAGGTTCGGTCCGCCGACCTGGAGGATATTCTGCGCTTGGCTGCGGAGCATGGGATCGCGGTAGATGGCGAGCGTGGGGCCTGATGCCGGTTCCGCTGTATCAGGCGAAGGCGGAGTTCTTTCGCACGCTGGGGCATCCGGTAAGGATTCAGGTGCTGATGCTTTTGCAGAGGGGGCCTTTGTCGGTGCGGGACATGCTCACCTCGATCGAGGTGGAGCCGTCCAACATGTCCCAGCAGTTGGCGGTGCTGCGCAGGGCGGGCATCGTGACCGCCAGTCGTGAGGGCAGCACTGTCATCTATGCCTTGAGCAGCACGGATGTGGCTGATCTGTTGCAGGCTGCGCGGCGGATCCTGACCGACATGATCGCCGGTCAGGGTGAGCTGCTGGCCGAGCTGCGCCGCGCGGATACACACCCTCCGCGGCCCGGATGACTCCTGCGAGATGTTCGGTACATGAGCACGGAGCAAGGAGTCATTGTGGCGGGTTTGTGGCGAAAAATCAGGAATACAGGGCGGGTGGCGGAGCCCACGCCGGAGCGCACAGAAACGGGCAGCAAGGCCCCGGAGCTGGGCGGGTCAGTCCAGATCCGGCATGTGGATGCGGGCTCATGTAACGGATGTGAGGTGGAGATCGCCTCGGCATTCGGCCCTGTTTATGACGCGGAACGCTACGGGGCGCGGCTGGTGGCCTCCCCACGGCACGCCGACGCTCTCATTGTCACCGGGCCTGTGACGCGCAACATGGAGGTGGCGCTGCGCCGCACATATGAGGCGGTGCCCGAGCCACGCATGGTGGTCGCGCTGGGTGACTGTGCCAGGAACTGCGGGGTGTTCGCGGGTGCCTATGGGGTGGCCGGCGCGGTCGCGGATGTGGTTCCGGTGGATGTCGAGGTGCCGGGCTGCCCGCCGCGGCCTGAGGCGATCGTCGAGGCTTTGCGCGGGTTGACCGGCCGATGACGGGTTCTCTGTTCGTTGCGGCTCTGGCCGTGTGCGTGGTGACCACCGTGGCCGCGCTAGTGGTACCGTCCTGGCTCCGTTCCGCCGTCACGGGATGGGGTACAGCGGGCGGTGGCGCGCTGGGCGTGGCTGCCGGGGCGTCGACGCTGGCCGGGGGGCGCTGGGCGGCTTGGCTGCCGGAGGTGTTGCCGCTGGCGGGGGTGCGGCTGTCGCTGGATCCCCTGGGCGGTGTGTTCGTGGCGGTGACCGGCGGCGTGGCGGTGTGCGCCGGCATTTACGCGGTCGGCTACGCCCGGGAGTCGGGTCGCGTGGTGCAGGCCACGCTGCCGCTGTTCGTGGCGTCGATGCTGCTGGTCCCTGCGGCGGCAACCGTGAGCACGCTGCTGGTGGGCTGGGAGCTGATGGCGCTGACGTCACTGCTGCTGGTGCTGGCCGAGCACGCACACCGTGCCGAGGTGGGCAGGGCTGGGCTGTGGTACGCGGTGATGACGCATCTGGGGTTCGTGGCGATTCTGGCGGGCTTGGCGTTCTTCGCGGCGGGCGCGGGCGGCGAGGCGTTCGACCAGTTGCGGGGTGCGACGCTGTCCCCCGCGGCTCGCAATGTGGTCTTCCTGGCGACGCTGGCCGGGTTCGCCTCCAAGGCGGGTATCGTGCCGCTGCACGTGTGGCTGCCGCGGGCGCACCCGGAGGCGCCAAGCCACGTGTCGGCGCTGATGAGCGCGGCGATGGTGAATCTGGGCGTGTACGGCATCGCCAGGGTCGGCCTGGACCTGCTGGGTGGCGGGCCGCAATGGTGGTGGCTGGTGGTGCTCGGGGTGGGGGCGCTGTCGGCGCTGTTCGGCATCCTGCAGGCGGCTGTGAGCACCGATCTGAAGCGGCTGCTCGGCTACTCCACCACCGAGAACATGGGCCTGGTCCTGGTCGGCGTGGGTGCAGCCGGGTTCTTCGGACCGGGGTCGGCGCTGGCCGCGCTGGCGCTGACGGCGGCTGTCCTGCACGTGGTCAACCACGCGGGGTTCAAGACGCTGCTGTTCCTGTCGGCGGGCTCGGTGCTGCGCGCCACCGGCACCCGAGACCTCGACGCGCTCGGCGGGCTGCGGTCCCGCATGCCGTACACGACCGTGCTGTTCGCCATCGGTGCTCTGTGCGCGTCGGCGCTACCGCCAGGCAACGGCTTCGTCAGCGAGTGGCTGCTGCTGCAGAGCCTGATTCATGCGCTGCCCTCGTCCGGGGTGGCGGGCGCGATCACGATGCCACTGGCCGTAGGGGTGATCGCGCTGTCAGCCGGGCTGGCGGTGGCGACGTTCGTGAAGGCGTTCGGGGTGGGGTTCCTGGCGCGGCCGCGCGGTAGCGGAGCCGAGTCGGCGACGGAGAGTCCGCCCTCGATGCTGGCCGGGATGGGGACGGCAGCCGCCTGCTGCGCGCTCCTGGCTCTCGCGCCCGCCGCGGTGCTGCCCGGGCTGAGCGCGATCCTGCCAGGCGCGCCCGCGGTGTCCGGGCAGGTCGCTCTGCGACTGAACGGGGTGCTGGGCACCATCTCACCGGTACTGATCGCGGGCTCGCTGGTGCTGGCCGTCGCCGCGCTGCTGGCAGTGCTCCGGCTGATCTCGACCCGGCGGGTACGGCGGGCCGCCCGGCTGTGGGATTGCGGGGCGGGCCCGATGTCGGCACGGATGGAGTACACAGCCACCTCGTTCGCCGAGCCCCTGCAAAGGGTGTTCGACGACGTGCTGGCGCCGGAGAGTGATGTGGACGTGACACCGGTCCGAGAGTCGGCCTACCTGGTGGAGCGGGTGCGCTTCCAGGCCCGCATCCCCGACAGGATCGAGCACCGGCTGTACGAGCCGGTGCTGGCTGGGCTCAAGGCGGTCGGACGGTCCGCGCGGGTGCTGGCCAACGGCAGCGTGCACCGCTACCTGGCCTACGGCTTCTACGCGCTGACCGGTGCGCTGATCGTGTTGGCGGTGCTCCGGTGACCCCGCTGCTGCAGGTGATTCTGGTCGTGCTGGGAGCGCCGCTGCTGGTGGGGATGATGCGGCAGGTGCGGGCCCGGTTGGAGGGCAGGGCCGGGGCCGGCGTGCTGCAGCCGTGGCGGGACCTGCGCAAGCTGGTACGTAAGCAGCCGATCACTCCGGACGGCACCGGCTGGGTGTTCCGGATGGCGCCGCTCGTGCTGGCCGCCACGGCACTGGTGGCGGCGGCCGCGGTGCCGCTGGTCAGCACGGAATCGATGGCAGGCGTGTCCGACCTGTTCGCCGTGGTGGCGCTGCTCGCGCTGGGCTCGGTGACACTGGCGCTGGGCGGGCTCGACACCGGGACGGCGTTCGGCGGAATGGGCGCCAGCCGCGAGATGACCGTGCTGGCCCTCGTGGAGCCCACCATCCTGGTGTCGGTCTTTGCGCTGTCGGTACGGGCGGACTCCACCGATCTCGGCGCGATCGTCGGTTACACCGCCGAGCAGCCACTCACAGTGGTCTCGCCGGTCAGCCTGCTGGCCGCGGCAGCGCTGGCGATCGTCACCATCGCCGAGACCGGCCGCATCCCGGTGGACAACCCTGCCACGCACCTCGAGCTCACCATGATCCACGAGGCGATGATCCTCGAGTACGCCGGGCCGGACCTGGCGCTGATCGAGTGGGCCTCCGCCGCTCGGCTGTCGGTCCTGCTCGGGTTGCTGGCCAGTCTGTTCGCTCCGTGGGGCATCGTCACCGCGGGAGCCGGAGTCGTGGCCGTACTGGTGGCCATGGTGGTGCTGGTGGTCAAGGTCGCCGTGCTGGGGGCGCTGCTCGCGGCGGGCGAGGTGTTCATGGCCAAGCTGCGGCTGTTCCGCATCCCCGAGCTGCTGGCCGGCTCCTTCGTGATGGCGCTGCTGGCGGTCGCGGCCTCCTTCTTCCTGGCGTGAGGTGCCCTTGTACGTGCAAGCTCTCAACCTGGCCTGCGGGGCGTTCCTGCTGGCCGGGGTGCTGGTGCTCTGGCGGCGTGACCTGGCCGCCATTGTGTGGCTGTTCGCCTTCCAGGGGCTCGCCCTGGGCGCGATGGTGGTCGTGCTCGGAGCTGACCAGGGCTCGGTCGAGCTGGTGCTGGTCGGTATCGGCGTCGGCGCGCTGCGTGCCGGGCTCCTTCCCTACCTGATGCGCCGAGCCCTGGTTTCCAGTGGGGAGGCGCGCGAGAC
The DNA here is from genome assembly GCF_040137845.1 of Nonomuraea sp. B19D2. NCBI lineage: Bacteria > Bacillati > Actinomycetota > Actinomycetes > Streptosporangiales > Streptosporangiaceae > Nonomuraea > Nonomuraea sp. B19D2. The sequence goes on from NZ_JBEFAK010000025.1 coordinate 24,529, forward strand.
CCAGCCGCTGGTCAACGTGGCCACCTCGCTGCTGGTGGTGGCCGTGCTGGCCATGCTCGCCTACGCCGTATCGCAGCCGCTGGTACGGCTGGCGCCGAGCCCTGCCACGCAGGCGGTGCCGGTCGCGCTGACCGTGCTGCTGGTCGGTTTCTTCGTGCTGGTGACCCGGCGGCGGGCGCTGTCGCAGGTGGTGGGGTTCCTGCTGATGGACAACGCCATCACCGCCACCGCCTTCCTCACCACCAGCGGGGTTCCGCTCGTGGTGGAGCTCGGGGTGTCGCTGGACGTACTGCTGGCCGTACTGGTGCTGCAGGTGCTGACCACGCGGATGCGGGCGGCCTTCGGCGGGACCGATCTGGATGAGTTGCGGGAGTTGCACGACTGATGCTGATCCTTCCCATCCTGCTGCCCGCCCTGGCGGGCGGCCTGTATGCGGTCCTCGGCTGGACCCGGGTGACGGCGTGGCTGGGCTCGCTGGCTGCGGCCGGGGTGCTGGCCTCCGCGGTCGCGCTGGCCAGGCTCGGGTCCGGTGGCGCGCTGTGGGGGTTGCTGCGGGTGGACGCGCTGAGTGCGTTCATGCTGATCGTGATCGGCGCGGTGGCGCTCCTGGCGATGCTTGCCAGCCCTGCCTATCTGGCCGCGGAACTGGCCGCCGGGCACACCGGGCATCCGGCGCTGCGCCGCTATGGCGTGCTCACCCAGGCGTTCGTGGCGGCGATGGCGCTGGCGGTGCTGGCTGCCAACCTCGGCATCATGTGGGTGGCGATCGAGGCCACCACGATCCTGACCGCATTCCTCGTCGGGTTCCGCAGGACCAAGAGCGCCACCGAGGCGGCTTGGAAGTACGTGGTGATCTGCTCGGTCGGCATCGCGCTGGCCTTCCTCGGCATCGTCCTGGTCAACTACGCGGGCGTGCACTCCGCGGTCGGGCTGGACTGGGCCGCTCTGGCGCGGCAGGCCGCCGACCTCGATCCGGGCGTCATGCGGATCGCCGCCGTGCTGGTCGTGCTCGGGTTCGGCACCAAGGCGGGGCTGGCTCCGATGCATGCCTGGCTGCCTGACGCGCACAGCCAGGCACCCGCCCCGGTCTCCGCGCTGATGTCCGGAGTGCTGCTGTCGGTCGCTTTCTACGCGATCCTGCGCGTGAAGGTGATCGCCGACGCCGTGCTGGGCGTCACTTCGATGCGGGTGCTGCTGGTGGCGGCCGCGCTGGCCTCACTCGCCGTGGCCGCCGTACTGCTGCTCGGGCAGCGCGACTACAAGCGGCTGCTGGCCTACTCCAGCATCGAGCACATGGGACTGGTCGCGCTCGGCGCCGCCGTCGGCAGCCGGCTCGCGCTGGTCGCGGTGCTGCTGCACGTCCTTGGCCACGGGCTTGGCAAGTCGGTGCTGTTCCTGTCCTCCGGGCATCTCCATCAGGCGACCGGCAGCAGCCGGATCGCCTCCGTCAAGGGGCTAGCCACCCGGGCACCGCTGCTGGCCGGGGTGTTCGCGCTCGGGCTGCTCGCGCTGCTCGGCATGCCGCCGTTCAGCCTGTTCGCCAGTGAGGTCGGTATCGTCCGTTCTGCCTTCGCCGCCGGTCTGGGCTGGGCGGTCACGATCGCGCTGGTCCTCATGCTGGTCATCGTGGGTGCCATCGGGCGGCATAGCCGGACCATGCTGCTCGGCCCGCCAGGGAGCCCGCAGCTGTCCGTGCCGCGCACGAACAGCGCTGTCCTGGTCGCCGGGCTTGCCGCGTGTGCAGTCCTTGGCGTCACTCTCGGCCCGCTGGGCGACCTCCTGCAAGCCGCCGCCGACATCGCTGGAGCGACGCCGTGACCCACGACGAGCTGCTCTCTGGCGCGGCCGAGCTTTTCGCCGACGGCTACCGTCTCGCGCTCGTCTCCGCCGACGCGACTGAGGTCGTCTACTTGTTCACGGCCGCCAATCCCGACCGGCATGCCGAACTGCGACTGCCCCTGGCCGAACCAATCGTCCCCAGCCTGGCCGAGCTGTCCTTCCCGGCTGGGCGCTTCGAGCGGGAAATGCATGACCTGTACGGGATCAAGCCGATCGGCCACCCGCTCCCCCGCCGCCTGGTCCGCCACCACCACTGGCCCCGCGGCTGGTACCCGATGCACCCCGACGCCGGACCCCCGCCCGCCTTCGGCGACCCCGAGGGCCCCTACCCCTTCGTCACTGTAGAAGGCCCCGGCGTCTACGAGATCCCCGTCGGCCCCGTGCACGCCGGACTCATCGAACCCGGCCACTTCCGCTTCTCCGTCGTCGGCGAGACCATCCTCAAACTCAAGGCCCGCCTCTGGTTCGTCCACAAAGGCATCGAGAAACTCTTCGAGGGCCGGAGGCCGGAGGAGGGCCTGCCGCTGGCCGAACGGATCAGCGGCGACACCACCGTCGGCCACACCCTGGCCTACTGCCTGGCCATCGAGGAGGCCACCGGCACCCACGTACCCCACGAGGCCCAGCGCGGCCGTGCCGTACTGCTGGAACTCGAACGCCTCTACAACCACGTCACCGATCTGGGCGCGCTCTGCAACGACGTCGCCCACTCCGTGCTGCACGCCCAGACCGGGCGAGTACGCGAGCAACTCCTGCGCATCAACGACCAGGTCACCGGGCACCGGCTGCTGCGCGGCGGCGTCAGGCTGGGCGGCGTCGCGCTACGTTCCCTGCCCGACCCCCACGCGCTGGCCGCCATCGGCGCCGACGTGACCGAGATCGTCGACCTCGCCCTCGGCCACACCGTCATCGCCGACCGCTTCACCGGCACCGCCATACTGTCCGCCCAGGCGGCCCGCGACCTGGGCACCCTCGGTTACGTCGCCCGCGCCAGCGGCCTCGATGTCGACGCTCGCCGCGACCACCCCTTCACCGACCTCGGCCAGTTCACCGTCGCCACCAGGACCGGCGGCGACGTGCTCGCCCGCTTCCAGATCCGCGCCGAGGAGATCGCCACCTCTATCACCCTGATCACGCGGCTCCTCGATGCCTGCACGGCGAGCGTCCCGCTCTCCGAAGACCGCCTCTCCGGTGTCGGAATCGTCGAGGGCTGGCGCGGCACCATCGTCCACCGCGTCCAGCTCTCCCCCGAAGGTGCCCTCACACGCGTCAAGATCGTGGATCCGTCTTTCTTCAACTGGCCCGCGCTGCCCGTCGCCCTCAGCGGCGCCATCGTGCCCGACTTCCCGCTGGTCAACAAGAGCTTCAACCTCTCCTACGCAGGCAACGATCTCTGACCGGGCTTGGCACCCTCCGTACCGTTCGATGAACGGTACGGAGCCTGGGCCATGGCCCCGCAGCCATACCGGCTCATCGCTGTGCCAAGGCACACGCCAGGCGTCGCAACGTTGTCCCTCGTCCCCTCCACCAGCGAGCCGCTGCAGGTGTCCACTCTCCGGGTGCAATGCGGTGCCTCGCTCGGCGAGCTCGGACAGGGGCTTCAACTACGCGGCCCTTTCGGCGTCGGATGGGACATAAAAGTCGCCGTCGGCCGCTCGCTCGCTGTTGCTCATCGGCTGGGAGGCCGGGCTGGCCGTGCTCCGCCCCTGCGATGCACCAACGCAGGCTGTAAACGCTGCCGCATCACTGGCATGAACATCTGCCGTACCGGCCCCCTCTTCCCCTACGACAGGCTCCCTCCGATCAACCTGTAGAGCAGCGCGCAGAGAGGGAAGTCCCGTAGCCAGCCATCCGGGGTTACGCTGGTCTTCTCCCAACCTGGGAGGAGGCCGACATGACGCAGCAGTATCTCGCGGGTGAGCTGTCGCTCCTCCTCGGCCGATTGCAGGCTGTCACTGCGAGTACGACGTCGGAGAGCGACGTGGCCGAACTGCGACACGAGGCGGAGACAGGGTCTGCGACGGCGCTGCCGTCGGTAGCGGCGCGCGCTTTGATGTTGACGGACTCATTGTGCTGGGAGTCGTTGTCACGCGCCGATGCTGTCACCTTCTCGCATCAGGCCAAGATCAGCGCTGACCTGTTCGAATTCAGCGTCTGCTCAGGCCTGCTGGAGGCGGTGTGATATCCGCTCTTGGACGAATCAGCGAGAATGTTGAGGAGGCCCCCTCACCCCCGAAGGGGGCGCATTCGAGGGATCGTCGCAACACTGTGATCACTTTTGCTGGCAGCGGTCAGCATAGCGCGAGCCGATTGGGTTTCCGTGCTCCCGTGTCGGGGGAAGACGGAAACCCAATCGGAGGCGGCGGCTGCTGAGGTCGCCGTCCATCCCGCCATCAACCAATGACTCTCTAACCCAGGAGACTGGGCTGATCGATCACCCACAACCACGTGCCGTCATCCTGACGGCGAGCCACTTCGACCGTGATGCCGCCGTCGGGCAAACGCACCGAGGTAAGCGCCAGGTCGCCATTACGCAGCGTGGGCTGCTGTCGCCCAGGGGCAAAGGTGGGTCGATTGGCGACCAGACGCTCATATGCCTGACGGATCTCATCGGCCCCCCGGGCCACCTGGCCGTCCGGCAACGCCAGCACTGCGTCCGGTTCGTACAGCGCCACCAGCCCTTCGACATCGCCCGCGTTGAGCCGCTCGACGATGTACCGGCTGAGATCCTCGGGTTGGACGGCGCTCTTCCGGGCATCATCAATGGTCATTGTCTGTAACTCCCATCAGATCAGAGCAAGCTGCCTCGGACGACAAGCGATCATGCCAGGTAGGTACGACAAACCATCCCTACCGAAGACAGCCACTGATCAACGTCTGTGACAGGCCCTCGGTCAGACGCGGGTCGCCAGAAGCTCCGCGAGGCGTTCAGCCGGGGTGTCCCAGCCGAGTGTCTTTCCTGGTCTGGCGTTCAATTCCGCAGAAACCGCGTCGAGGTCTCGCGGGTGTGGACGGATAGGTCCGTGCCCTTGGGGAAGTACTGGCGCTCTCGCCGCGCCCCTGGACGTAGCGCGCCTGGTAGATGGTCTCGTGACACATGCAGCTCCGCCCGATCAGGAAAGGTCTTACGCAGGGCCGGGGAAGCGGCCGGCGCGTCGGCGCGGGCCCGAGCCGCGTGCGGCCGGTATTGGCCGCCTGTGGGGTACCGGTTGCGGCGGATCTCCCGGCTGACGGCCGAGGAGAATGCCTTCTCTCGCTCACGGCGCTCATCGAGCGAGGCGAGGAGCGGATACGAGCGCCCGGTATCCATGCCGGGGCTCCTCGCGTCTGCGGGCCATTCCGCGAGAGATCCACGAGATCAGTGCGCTTGTTCTGAAATAATCCATCCCATCACTGGGCAATAGGAGCTTTGAGGAGACTGAGGTGGCTCTGCAGCCAGCACATCGAGCTTCGCTCGTCGACCAGGTCATCGATCAGCTGAGCAAGCAGATCACCTCGGGACGTTGGCCGGTCAACAGCAAGATCCCCACCGAAACGGTGCTCAGCGAGCGGCTCGGCGTGGGTCGTAACACCATCCGCGAGGCCGTTCGCGCACTTACTCATGCGGGCCTCCTGGAGAGCCGCCAGGGTGATGGCACCTACACGCGGGCCGCCAGCGAACTGTCGGGAGCGATGCTGCGCCGCCTGCGACAGGCCCAGCAACTGGAGATTTTCGAAGTCCGCCAAGCTCTGGAGGTTGAGTCGGCCAGGTTGGCCGCTGCCCACCGAACCGTCGAGGATGTGCGGCTGATCGACGCGGCGCTGGCCGAGCGTGAGCGCGCCTGGCATTCCGGCGATCCGGACGCGTTCGTTGAGGCTGATCTGGCCTTTCACCTGTCGGTCGTGCGCGCCACGCACAACCGGGTGCTGATCGACCTGTGTACGGGCTTCTCCGCGGCCATGCGCGCCAGCATCACAGCTGCGGGCACATCGTTGAACAGCACTCACATCCCGCACGACGCGATCGCCCACGCGATTGCTGCCGGTGATGTCACGGCCGCCGAGAGCGCTACCCAGGAGTGCATGCAGCACATCCTGGCCGCACTCACCAAGGCGGGAGAGCACGACCCTCAGCGGTGGCGAAGATCAACGGCGTAGGGCTCCCAGCGACTGCCGTTCCACGGAAGGAATCGGGTGTCTCCGCAGGAGGGGCAACTCGATCCATCGCGCAAGGCCGACATGCTGCTGACGGTCCGACATCCCACGCAGAACAGCGTCGCCGTCGCGCTGATCACGATGCGCGCCACTCCGGACATCGGCATACTCCCTCTACTTGTGGACTTGCTAACCTTAGCAATTGCTTCTGGACTTAGGTCTGCTGTGTAGCCAACGCGCCGGTCAAGGAATCGCGAGGAGTTCGAGGAACCATTCCCCACTCACGGTGGGGCCCTTCTCAGTGGGGCACTCGAGCTGACCCGTTACAGGCGCCTCGTTGAGATCGGCGCGTGCTCCTGCGGCGGCCCAGGTTGTCGACGCCCAGACTGGGCGGCAACTCGGAGGTAGTGGGCCCAGTAGCCCTGCCAGGGTCCGTAGCGCTCGGCCATCGCGCGCAACTCGTGCTCGCTGCCCGATGCCCGGCAGGCCGAGCAGGAAGCTCTTGACCTCCTCGTACGGCCCGTCACGCAGGAACGGCTCGGACACTTCGCCCCAGGTTCGCAGGGCGGCGTACAGCCGTGCGCCTTTGCGCGGGTTTCCCACCAGGGCGGTCAGCCGCTCCTCGGGGATGGCCAGGAACTGGTCGAGGTCCGGGGTGAGCTCCAGCCCGGCCTCGGTGGCGGTGACGCGGGCCAGGACCGTTTGGCCCGCCACTCGGAAGGCCTTGGTCAGGGTGTCGGCGGTGAGCCGCTGCTCGCCTGCGGTGGGCGGGAAACGACGCAGGAAGGCGAGCGAGGCGGCGAAATCGAAGGGCTCGCGTGCGGTGAGGATCACGTCAGCGGGGGCTGGCTCGCGCACGAGCAGGCCAGCGCAGCACCGTCGAGCGCGCGGTGCAGCATCTGGCCGATGTTGCAGGAACCGCGCCCATGCCGGCCCTGCAAGGGTCATAAATGCGAATCTTAGCAATTGCCAAGATAGTTGGTATTTTAAGCGCGAAAGAGTGTTCTGTGGCCTCTCCAGGGAAGAGCGAAAGCATGGACGAGTTCGCTGTCGAGCTGTGCACGGTGATCAACGCCGCCGCGAAGCGGCTAAGCGACGCCCGCACCGTGGGGGATGATCATGGTGTGCAGGTGTACGCCGAACGCGTCCGTCACCTCCTGACCGTCGCTCAAAATCACGGGGTGGACACGACCGCGCTCGAGGTTGTCCGCGACCTTCCGGAGGGCGGGTGACGTGCGAGTGCGCCGATCCCGCCAGCCCAAGGTGAGGCCGAGTTGTTTCGAGCGCTGGCGCACGCCTTGCGGATTCACCTCCTGAGACCGCTCGCTGATAGAGCACGTCCTGTACGTGAACGGCTCATGGAGCGCGGCGTCGAGCCCTCCTGCCTATCGGCACCAGCTGTCCGTGCTTCGAGGGGCGGGGATCGTCACCACGTGTCGGGGGAGCAACACGGTGATCGACACGTTGAGCAGCCTGGTTGTCACAGATCTGCTGGACGCGGCTGGCAGGAAGCTTGGCAACGTTCTGGCGAGGCAGATGCTGGCAGAACAGCACGAAGAGCCTCGGTGAAGGGGGAGTCATGTCGGACAGGTACATGGGGCTCGATCAGGCACGACTGCGCCATCCGGGATTGATCGAGGTCAACACGTGGGTGAACGAGATCGCTGATCTTACCCATCCCGACCGGATCGCATGGTGCGACGGTTCGCAGGCCGAGTGGCAGTACCTGACTGATCTCCTGGTCAGACAGGGAACATTCACCCGCATCAACCCAGAGAAACGGCCCAACAGCTTCTACGCCACGTCCGATCCGAGCGATGTGGCCAGGGTCGAGGATCGCACGTTCATCTGCTCCGAGCGCGAGGAGGACGCGGGGCCCACCAACAACTGGATCGCTCCGGACGAGATGCGCCGGACGTTCGGGCAGCTGTTCAAGGGCTGCATGCGCGGCCGCACGATGTACGTCGTCCCGTTCTGCATGGGCCCGCTCGGCGGCGAGATCTCGCAGCTCGGCGTCGAGATCACCGACTCGCCGTACGTCGCCGTCTCCATGCGGATCATGACCCGCATGGGGGCGGAGGCGCTCGAGCTCATCGCGCAAAGAAGGAATTTCGTCAAGGCTGTTCACTCCGTCGGGGCGCCCCTGGAGCCGGGCCAGGAGGACGTGCCCTGGCCGTGCAGCTCGACGAAGTACATCAGCCACTTCCCGGAGACCCGCGAGATCTGGTCGTACGGCTCCGGCTACGGCGGCAACGCCCTGCTCGGCAAGAAGTGCTACGCCCTGCGCATCGCCAGCGTCATGGCCCGCGACGAGGGCTGGATGGCCGAGCACATGCTGATACTCAAGCTCACCCCGCCCTCCGGCGAGACCCGCTACATCGCCGCGGCCTTCCCGAGCGCCTGCGGCAAGACCAACCTCGCCATGCTCCAGCCCACGATCCCCGGCTGGAAGGTCGAGACGATCGGTGACGACATCGCGTGGATGCGCTTCGGCGACGACGGCCGCCTCTACGCGATCAACCCGGAGGCCGGCTTCTTCGGCGTCGCGCCCGGCACCGGCCAGGTGACCAACGCCAACGCGATCAAGACGCTCTGGGGCAACAGCATCTTCACCAACGTCGCGCTCACCGACGACGGCGACGTGTGGTGGGAGGGCCTCACCGACACCCCACCGGTGTATCTCACCGACTGGAAGGGGCACGAGTGGACCCCTGTCGGCGGTGAACCTGCTGCGCACCCGAACGCACGTTTCACCACCCCGGCCTCCCAGTGCCCGACCATCGCCCCCGAATGGGAGGATCCCAAGGGCGTGCCCATCTCAGCGATCCTCTTCGGCGGCCGGCGGGCGACCGCCGTACCACTGGTCATCGAAGCCTTCGACTGGCAGCACGGGGTGTTCCTGGGGGCCAACGTCGCCTCCGAGAAGACCGCCGCGGCCGAGGGCAAGGTCGGGGAGCTGCGCTACGACCCGTTCGCCATGTTGCCGTTCTGCGGCTACAACATGGGCGACTACTTCGACCACTGGCTCGACATCGGCCGCCGCAAGGGCGCCAAGCTGCCCCGGATCTACTACGTCAACTGGTTCAGGAAGAACGCCGAAGGCCAGTTCATCTGGCCCGGGTTCGGCGAGAACAGCCGCGTGCTCAAGTGGATCGTCGAGCGGCTCAACGGTATAGCTTCCGCCGTCTCGACGCCCATCGGGCGACTACCTGAGGCGCTCGACACCGAGGGGCTGGATATCTCCGACGAGGACCTCCATACGCTGCTCAGCGTCGACGCCGACGTCTGGCGCGAGGAGGCCTCGCTGATCCCGGGGCACTTCGAGAAGTTCGGAAGCCACCTGCCCAAAGAGTTGTGGGAAGAATACCGCAACTTGATCCACCGACTCGGCTGAGGTCCCACTGTGCAGAAGACTCGCGTACACGAGGTCATGACTGCCGAAGTCGTCACCGTCGGCACAGCGACACGGTTCCAGGAAATCGTGGCGCTGCTCTACGCCCACGGCATCAGCGGCGTGCCCGTCCTGGACCGCGCTCGTCAGGTATGCGGCGTGATTGCCGGAGCCGACCTCGTTGCCGGGCACGGCAGCTCCGCCGGACGACTGATGACCGCACCTGCCTACACCATCGGCCCCGAAGCCAGCGCCGAAGAGGCCGTGCGCGTGTTGAGCCGCTATCACATCGGCCGCCTGCCGGTCGTTCGACCCGAGACCGGCCAGTTACTGGGCATCGTGACCCGTTCCGACCTGCTACGCATCCGCCAACGACCCGACAAGGACATCCTGCTCGAAGTCGCCAACATGATCCTTGCCTCTCATCCCGGGCACGTTGCGGCGCATGTCCGCAGCGGTGTGGTCACGCTCCTCGGCCGGGTCGAGCGGCGCTCCACCGTCGCGGACCTGGTGGAGCTGGTCAGGCAAGTCGAGGGAGTCGTCCGCGTGCACGAGCGCATCGACTGCGATCTTGACGACAGCCACCCAGCCCCTGCGATCAGATGGGGCGGCCGGACATAGATGCTGCGGGGGCCGGGTCCGGTTGCCGAGATTGGCAATTGCTTAAAATCGACGGATCACCCCAACGGGACCGCTGTGCTTGAGTAGGCAAACCAAAGTGCGTTCACGACAGGAGACCGCGTTGAGCCGGCCGCTATACCAACTGAAGGCGGAGTTTTTCAAGACTCTGGGTCACCCGGCCCGAATCAGGATCTTGGAGTTGCTCAGCGAGCGTGAGCACTCGGTCTCGGAAATGCTGCCTGAGGTCGGCATCGAAGCTGCGCACCTGTCCCAGCAGCTTGCTCTGTTGCGGCGGGCCAACCTCGTCGTCACGCGCAAGGAAGGCTCGACCGTTTACTACTCCATCACCAGCCCACAGGTTGCCGAGCTGCTGGCCGTGGCCCGCTCGATCTTGACCGGCGTGCTGTCCGGGCAAGCCGAACTGCTGGAGGACCTGCGCGCCACCACCTCCAAGGGGGGATGATCCCCTCTCACCAGACGGCGGGCGGCCGGTGTCGGTAGCCCCCGCCGACCTTCCGCTCGCCCATGTCCGCCCCCTTGAGGTCGGGAGTCCACATGCGTCAGCCACTGCGCATCTCCGTTGCTCAGCCTTACTGCACCCCACACGACGTTGCCGCGAACGCAGCCGTCCACGCGGCCACCATCACCTCCGGCCAAGCCCGCGTGGTGATCTTCCCGGAACTGTCGCTGACTGGTTACGAACTGACCACACCGGCGATCAGCGCCGACGACTCCCGGCTTGGCCCGATCATGAAAGCCTGCGCCGCGAGCCGTACCGTTGCGCTGGCCGGAGCGCCCATCCACGGCGAGAACGGCCGCGACTACATCGCCACGCTCGTGATCGACGGCGACGGCGCGGCGGTTGCTTATCGGAAGATGTACCTGCACCCACCCGAGCTGGACCGGTTCACGCCGGGCGAGAGCTCCGCGGTGGTGGAGGTGGACGGCTGGCGGCTCGGTCTGGCGATCTGCCGGGATTCCGGCGTCCCCGAACACGCCGCAGCGACCACGGCTTTGGGCGTGGACATCTATGTAGCCAGCACGCTGTTCTCCCTCACTGCCGGGGTCCGCCGCGATGTTCGCATGCGAGCCATTGCCGTCCAGCATGGCGTCTGGGTCGCGGCGGCGAGCTTCGCCGGCCCCACCGGCGACTACCCCATGACCTCTGGCGGCTCGGGCATCTGGGCACCGGGCGGAGCCTTGATCACACAGGCGGGCATCCGGACTGGCGCCACCGCACACGCCATTCTTCGTCATCGTTAATTGCCAACTTTGGCAAATGGTAAGGTTGGCAAGAAGGGAGGAAGCTGGTGAAGGTTCTCTTGTGCTTGGACTGCCGCCGCCATCACCGCCCGACGGCAATCCTCAAGGGCGAGTGTCCCGCCTGCGGCAACAGCCGTCTGCTCACCTACGCAGGTGCTGCCTTCAAGATCTCCGCAGCCCCAACGGTCCCTGCTGTCGGCAGACATCCGCGCAAGAAGGCGACCACATGACGTTCCAGTGGGCCTACGAGACACGCGCACACATCGACATTCTGCGGATCTCCGGGTACGTGAGCTTCAACGCTCCCGATCTGGTCGTGGCAACCGTCGGCCCGGAGGTGTGCGACAGCGACCGGCCGCTCATCCTCGATCTGACCGACATGGCAGGCTGGGGCTACGTGGGCCGGACCGCAGTAGTCAACGCCGTCAGCCACTTGGCGGCCCATCGCCGCGTCCGGGTCTGCGCGCCCCACGACAAGCTGACCTTGTGGGCCTTGAGAGACAGCGGGTTCGGCGACATGATCGACGCCGACCTCGACACGGCGCTCACCTCCCGGCTCCTCGAGGAGTCCGCATAGCCCCGTCAGTAAAGACCGGCATCGTCTGCATGCGACGACAGGATCCGAATCCAAAGGCTTCGCAGTCGAGAGGATCCGGGTGCGTGCTCTGGCTTGTCGGCCGCCGGGCTCGGCGGCACGGTGACCAACGTGGCCCGAACATTACGTGCGCAATACCGACGGGCTGATGGCAGGATCAGGCGGCTCAGCCAACTGCGCGTGCCGCGCCCCAGCACGAGCAGATCCTTCTCCCGGGCGAGGTCTACCAGGTGGTGGCCCGGATGGCCCACCCTAGTGATGATCACTGTCTCGTCCGGGACCCCGCCGGCCACATCCCGGAACAACCGCGTTACTAGATCACGGCCGCGCTCGACCTCATCCGGGAACAGCGTGTGATCGTACGGCAGAGCCTCCACGCTCGGGTGAAGGGGAGCACGGCTCACATGCACCGCCACCAACGGCAGGCGACGCAGCCGTGCCTCGGCGATCGCCCACACCAAGGCCCACCTGGAGGCGGGCGAGTCTTCAACGCCGACGATGATGCAAGCTTCGGAAGGCAAGCCTTCGTTCATGGCCTCCCCCTCACACGAGGCGCCGACACACCAATTGTGTGTCACGTAACCCGAACGGAGAAATGTTCAAATACGCACGGTCACGCCTTGGGTAGCCCGCGTCTCGCCTGCGAGAAGCCGGCGCGCGTGCGCGATGGCCTCTGGCGTATCGGCGAAGACCAGCCCGTCGCGGTGGAGGTGCTCAGCCACGCCCAGAGCGGCCAGCACCTGGTCGTGACCAGGCTTGATCCCGGACAACAGCACGGTGATCCCGCGCCGCTCCAGCCGGGCGATCGCGTCCCCCAGCACCTGCGCCCCGGTCGCGTCGATGGTCGAGACGCGCGACATGCGGAGGATGACAACCCGTACGTCCGACACCTCCGACAGCTCCAACAGGAAGCGATGCGCCGCCGCGAACAGCATCGGCCCATCGAAACGGTAGGCGACGATGTGTTCGGCCAGCAGCCGCAGTTCCTCCTCGCTGTGGTCTCCGCCCTCCAGCGGCACCTGCTCGACCCGGACCGTACGGGCCACCGCGCGCAGCGCCAGCACGATCGCCACGCCGATCCCCACCGCTACCGCGGTGACCAGGTCGAAGGCCACCGTCACCAGAAAGGTCAGCCCCATCACCAGCCCGTCGCTCCGCGTCGCCCGGGCGATCGCGCGCAGGGAGCCCACCTCAACCATCCGCACCGTGGTGGCCAGCAGCACTCCGGCCAGTGCAGCAAGCGGGATCCGGCCTACCAGCCCTGAGGCGGCGAACACGATCACAGCCAGCACCAGCGCGTGCGTCACCGCCGCCACCCGCGAGCGGGCGCCCGAGCGTACATTGACCGCGGTTCGCGCGATCGCCGCCGTCGCCGGCACTCCGCCGAACAGCGGCGCCACCAGGTTCGCGATCCCCTGACCGAACAGCTCCCGGTCCGGATCGTGCCGCTCGTTGACGCTCATCGCATCGGCCACCGACGCGCACAACAGACTCTCCAGCGCGGCCAGCGCCGCAACAGCCAGCGCGGAAGGCAGCAACAGGGCAAGCGCCCCGACATCCAGGAACCCCAGCGACGGCGCCGGCAGTGTACTGGGCAATGAGCCGATTCTGGCGACGTCCAACCCGGCCAGTTCCGCCACCACAGTCGCAAGCACGACCCCGATCAGCGAGAACGGCACGCCTGGCCGCCACCGGGCACCGGCCAGCATGAGCGCCGCCACCGCCAGCGCCATCACCACCGACTGGAAGTCCGGGTGCGCGGCGAAACGGGCCACCGCATCGGCCGCCACCTGCCAGACCCGTTCCCCCTGAGCGCCCGCCACGCCCAGCGCGGCTGGCACCTGCTGCAATGCGATGACGACCGCGATGCCCGCCGTGAACCCCTCGATCACCGATGTCGGCATGAACCGCGCGAACCTGCCTACCCTGGCCACCGCCAGAGCCACCAGTACGAGCCCGGCCATCAGCCCCACGGTCAACACGCCGGCAGGGCCGTACTGGCTCATGATCGGCACGAGCACGACCGTCATCGCCCCGGTCGGACCGGACACCTGCAGGTTGCTGCCGCCGAACACGGCCGCCAGCAACCCGGCCACAATCGCGGTGACAAGCCCGGCCTGCGCTCCCAGCCCCGAGTTCACCCCGAAGGCCAGCGCCAACGGCAACGCCACCACTGCCACGGTCACCCCGGCCAGGAGATCCCGCCGCGGATCCCGCCGCGCCGCCGCCCAATCAGAGGGACGAGGCAGGAAGCTGCGCACATGCCCCCAGATGTTGACCATATTCATCGCGTCCCCTGCGCTCGCAGCTCGGCCAGCAACTCACCCTGCCCTGCCAGCAGGCGCGTCAAGATCTGCCGTGCCGCCACCAGCAGCTCGGCCACCTCGGAAGTGGCCAACTCATACACCACGGTGACGCCCTCGCGGCTAGCCGTGACGATTCCAGCCCGGCGAAGGACGCTCAGCTGCTGCGACAGGCTGGATGCCTCGATGTCGATCTCGTTGAGCAGATCCCGGACCGGCAGGGGACCGTCATGCAGGAGCTCCAACACGCGGATACGCACGGGATGGCCCAACGTCCGGAAGAAGTCCGCCTTGGCCTGATAGAGCGGAACCGGCATGATCATGCCACCTCGATGCCGTGCTGCCCGGCGATCCGCAGCAGGTTCTCCAGCCGGTCAGCCAGCACCGACACCGTGTGGTCGTCCGAGTCCTGATGTAGCTCGGTCTCGACCTCACCGATCCGGGCACGCAACTCCTCCGCGAATACGGTCAAACCCTCACTCCTCGAACGAGACAACTCCTCGGCGGCCCCCGACGGGCACAACACTTCATGATGAAGCAAATTGAATAATTCTTCAAATCATGATGATTTGATGACCTCAAGGATCGTGCGATACCATCAGTGACGTGTGAGAGATGGACATAGTCCACAAACGGCGGGGCCGAGGGCGGCTCCTCGTGAGGAAGGGCAGATATGGGACGGGGACGAGCCAAGGCCAAGCAGACGAAGGTGGCTCGCGAGCTGAAGTACGCCAACCACAGGCTCGACCTCGAACGCCTCCGCACAGAACTCGTCTCCGACGGCGAGATGGACAGCGACGAGCAACCCCAACATGTCTCCAACCACGAGCAGGGCTAGGCGTCCATGTTCTATCGGAAGCCGCTCGAAGAGCGCATTGCCGACCGCGTGGCCAAGCGCAAGCCACTCGAGGAAGGCAAGACCTTCGAACACGGCCCAGCCAAGTTCGTCTTCATCTCTCTGATTGTCATCGTGGTCACGACTCACGTGGTGGGCATCGCCATCGCGATGCACTTCACCTGACACCCGCGTCAGCCCCTACCCCAGCAGCAATGGCGGGGAAGTCACGCTACTTCGTGCTCCCTCATGTGCGGCACCAAGTAGGAGCAACCAAGCTCTGTCGCTGATCTGCGACATGCAGGACGGATCGGCCCATGCTGCCGAATGCGAACGACCCCGCTGGGCGCCGATCGGCTGCCTCTGTCTGGTCGAAATCCCCCTCGCCCAGACAGCCTTTTCGCGTGTTCCCCACGTGCGCGCTTCCCGTCGAGTCCGTGTGATGAGCGCCCTGCACGCATCAAGACCCGCTCGGCCGTCACCGGGATGATCACAAAGTATGAGCGTCTGTCTATGCATGATCGGTAGCAGGACCACGGTTCTCACCCCGGTCCGGGCCGGACGCCTGCAGCCCGGATCCGCCGAACGCGCCGGCAACGGCGGTGGCGAGTCCCGGCGGCCGCACCCAGCCCAGAGGAGATTCCAAACCGAGTGACAGCGGCATGCTCGCCACCGTCAGCCCGGCCAGCAGGTCCCGTCGCGGGTGGCGGCCGGCGCGGCGAGGCCGGGCAGCAGCGCACGCAAGCGGGCCCAGCCCGCCGACACGAACGTGTTCACGCGGTGCGGCTTCCCGCCTCATCCCGCAGCAGCTCACTGAGCAGCTCGTTCTGTCCCGCCAGCTTCTCGGTCAGCAGCTCACGAGCGGCGCGCAGCAGCCCGGCCACCCGGCCACCGGCCAGCGCGTAGACCACGGTGGCCCCCTCGCGCTGCGCGGTCACCATGCCCGAGCGGCGCAGCACCGCCAAGTGCTGCGACAGCCCGGTCGGCTCCACTTCAATCGCGGCCAGCAGCTCCCGCACCGGCATCGGCCCGTCCTGCAGCAGCTCCAGCACCCGAATCCGGACCGGATGGCCCAGCAGGCGAAACAGCTCGGCCTTGGCCTCATACAGCGGCACCGACATCACGCCACATCCTCCCCCGCCGGGCCAGCGCCGCCGGCCTCGGCCACCACCGCCTCGACAGCACCCTGAATGCTCACCGCGTGCGCATCGGCAAGCCGCCGCACGTCCTCCCACTCACCCTCGGCCACCAAGACCGCATGGGCATCCCCGTCCTGGCGGGCAGCTCGCAAAGCCTGCAAGGCCACCTGCGCCCGCTCCCGGATAGCCGCGGCAAATGCCGTACTCACGTCACCCCTGCTTCCACCGGCGCCGAAACACTCACGCGCCAAGCCATCTCATGACTAATTACGATTCTTCGCAATTACGATAACATAGGGGTTGTGAGGTGCACATCCGGACTGGACCCGGGCGCGGCGTTCCATCCCGTGCACCAGCATGAACCATCCACACTCGATCGCCCGCGAGCGCCACCCACGCCACGGCCCATCCAGGCACCGCTCGCAGCGCGTGGCGCGGACTGTCACACCAGCCATCGGAGCCATCTGATGCAGCTGACCATCGACGCCCACCCCTCCTGCACGGTGATGACGATCGGCGACCACATCACCTGGCCCGACACCGACCAGCTGATCACGCGCATCAACCAGATGGCCGACAGTCCCCGCGGCCTCCCCGCCCTGGTGCTCGACGTCAGCCACGTCACCACGGCAAGAACGACGGCCGCGTACCT
Source organism: Nonomuraea sp. B19D2 (assembly GCF_040137845.1). NCBI lineage: Bacteria > Bacillati > Actinomycetota > Actinomycetes > Streptosporangiales > Streptosporangiaceae > Nonomuraea > Nonomuraea sp. B19D2. The sequence goes on from NZ_JBEFAK010000025.1 coordinate 41,301, forward strand.
GATCCTCATCCGCGTCAGGCGGCAGCCGAATGATCGTGCTCCCCGAGCTTTCCTTCAATGCCTATTTGTTTGATCCAGCGGCCCCGCCATGCGCTCACACCCGACAAGGTCTACAGCCGAGCCGTTTCGAACCATCCTCTGCGTGAAGGGGAAGAGGAAGCCATCACCTGGATGAGCTTCGATCGGAGCAACGGCGTCGACTACAGACGTGTCCCCTACACGCGCCGACCGAACGGAGAGCCGGTGTTCGACGATCCGGAGATGTTCACGGTAGCCGTGCGCCCTGCCGAGCACATGCCGGGCTACAGCAACTGGAGCGAACTCTCGCCCAATCCAACAACCGGGTTCGGGTTCACGCGGCGTGCGGGGTGAAAGTCACGCGGGAGTCTCCCTCGTCGATGGCGACGTTCAACACACCGTCCAGGGCCTTCGCCAGGCGCCGAAGCAGCGGGAGCGTGGGCACGGTGTCGCCGCCCTCCATCCGGGAGACCTGAGGCTGTGTCATCCCGGCCCGCTCGGCCAGCTCGGCCTGGGACAGGCCCAGCTCGATCCGGCGGTTGTAGACCGCCTGCCCAAGATCGCCGGCCAACCTTGCGTCAACGTACTCCTGGTCGTACTCCACCGACTCACCGGCAAGCTGCCGGGTTCGGCGTGTCTTCCACGTGCTGTGGTTCATCCGTTCTCCTTGCGCCGATCGTAGGTGTGCTGAGCATGGCCGTGCTCGGCCTCGCAGACCTTCTGTGCCTGATGGGCACGCTCTACTTCCGACGCTTCACGCATCTTCGTCTTGCGGAACACCGTCAGCAGAACGATCCGCGGCCCGGGCGCGAGCCAGTACGGGATACGCACTGCCTCGCCGTCCAGCTCGAATCGCAGCTCGCGTAGCTTGCCTCCCAAGTGGCGCGAGTACGGCTCGCCGAGCGTTGTCGGCTCATCCAGCAGACGGTCGGCCTTGTCCTCCACCCGCCGGTACAACCGAAAGGGCAGCAGCTCCAGCCGATCCCGCACCTCGGGTTAGAGCTCGATCTGCCAGCGGTCCGTCATGCAATCGACGATATATGTATTTGATTGCATGCCAGCAAGCCTTCGCGAGCTGCCGCGACCCGCGGTGCCACTCTAAGCATGGAAAAGATCACTCTAGGCGAGGGCAGCCCGGGGGTGATCATTAATTACTTCGGGTAGGAACGTCGCACTGAGGCACAGAATGACCATCCGTCCTGGCTCATAACCGGTGAGCGTCAACGAGAACGGGAGAGACTCCGTGAGACTGGAGGCCCGCCCGTTTGTACGATGCTCGCCCTGGTCAGCGGTCGGAACCGCTGGTCAAGATCGAGTGCCCCCTGCAGGATTCGAACCTAATGACACCAGCTCCGGAGGCCGTTTGCCGGCTCCACCGTGCCAGGAATGGCACCTCCGGGTGGACGTGCGTTCGGATCTCCAAGACCAATGATCGGGCGCGAGAGCGCGCCGCCGGTCACGCCCCCGAGGAGCCGGGGATGACGGCGGCGAGCTCCGGGATGCGGGCCCGGTAGCCGTCGAGCAGCCGGCGCGCCGTCGTCACCGAGTCGACCAGGGGATGCAGGGCGAACGCCTCGACCGCCAGGCGGGCCGAGCCGGTCATGGCGGCCTCGATGGCGGCCTGCTCCACCGCCTTGACCTGCTGCATCAGGCCCAGGAAGCGGCCGGGCAGGGCATGGGTGGCCAGGGGGCGGACGCCCGAGCCGTCCACCGCGCACGGGATCTCGACGACCGCGTCCGCGGGCAGCCCGGGCACGGCGGCGCCGTTGCGCACGTTGAGGATCATGGAGGTGGGCTCGCCGCGGGCGATGGCGGCCATGAGGGCCAGCGCGATGCCCTCGTAGCCGCCCGCCTCCAGGTCGGCGGCGGCGCGCTCGCCGGCCTCGGTGGCGTCACGGGCCTCGGCCATGTACGACTCGTCGCGCAGCCTGCGTGTCCTGACCCACTCGGCGAGTGCCTCGCCGGGCCGCGCCCGCACGGCCGCGTAGAAGTCGTCCTGCTGCCGCACCAGGGACTCGCCGCGCGTCTGCCCGGAGATCGCGGCGACCGACTCCCGGGTGAAGTAGTAGTAGTACAGGTACTCGTTGGGCAGCGCGCCCAGCGTGCGCACCCAGTCGGCGCCGAAGATGCGCGCCTCCTCCACCTGCCGCAGCGCGGCCTCGTCCGCCAGCAGCTCCGGCAGCACGTCGCGCCCGTCATGGACGAGGCCGCGCAGCCAGCCGAGGTGGTTGAGCCCCACGTAGTCGGGCGACACGCGCGCGGGGTCGAGCCCGAGCGCGGCGGCGGCCCGCCTGATCAGCCCGATCGGCGAGTCGCAGATGCCGATCACGCGGTCGCCGAGCACATGCCGCATGGCCTCGGTGATCATGCCCGCGGGGTTGGTGAAGTTGATGACCCACGCCCGGGGCGCGAGCGCGGCCACCCGCTCCGCCACGTGCACCGCCACCGGGATGGTGCGCAGGCCGTAGGAGATGCCGCCGGGACCGGTCGTCTCCTGCCCGAGCAGGCCCAGGTCAAGGGCGACCCGCTCATCGGCCGTGCGGCCCGCCAGGCCGCCGACCCTGATGGCGGAGAAGACGAAAGCGGCGTCGCGCAGCGCGGTGTCCAGATCGGTGGTGATCTGGATCTCCGGCGGATCGTCGTGCCCGGCGGCGAGCTGGCGCAGCACGTGACGGATGGCCTCGAGACGGTCCTGCGACACGTCGTGGAGCACCACCTGCTCCACGCGCGGCTTGGCGGTGTCGCGCAGGAGCGCGCCGTACACGAGCGGCACACGGAAGCCGCCGCCCCCGAGAACGGCCAGTTTCATGCAAACCCCTTCATGCCAGCATCACCTCGGCGCCCGCCGCCGCGCAGTTGCGCAACGTCACCTCGTCGGCGCCCTCGTTCGTCACGATCACATCGATGTCCTCGGGACCGCACACCCGCAGCGCGCCGGTGCCGGGGAACTTGTGCCGGTCGACGAGCAGCACCACCTGCCCCGCCGAGGCGATCATGGCGCGCTTCAGCGGCACCTCGGCCAGCGTGGTGTCCACGAGCTGCCCGTCCGGCCGCACGCCGCTGACGCCCAGGAACACGCGGTCGGCGACCACCTGGCTGAGCGCCGCCTCGGTCAGCACCCCGACCAGCGAGTGGTACGGCCGGCGCACCATGCCGCCGAGCAGCAGCAGCTCGACCTCGGGGTCGGAGCGCAGCACGTCGAGCACGGCGAGGCTGGAGGTGACCACGGTGACGCGGCGCCCGCGCAGCCGGCGGGCCAGGCGCATGGTCGTCGTGCCGATGTCGAGCAGGACCACCTCGCCGTCGTTCACCAGCTCCGCGGCGCGGACCGCCACCGCCTCCTTGTCCTGCTCGTCCACGGCCGCCACCTCGGCGAACGGCCGGTCGGCGTCGGCGTCGACGCTGACCCCGCCGTCGAGGAGCCCGTCGTCAAGGAGCAGGGCCCCGCCGCGGACGCGCCGCAGCGTGCCGTCGCGGTCGAGCACCTCGAGGTCCCTGCGGATGGTGGACGGACTGACGCCGAGCTGGCTGGCGAGATCGCGAACGCTGGTGGCGCCTGAGAGTCGGACCCGGCGCATGATCTCGGCATGCCTGAGGCGCTGAAGCACGGCGCGAGTCTATCAGTCAGATTCGCGCAGGAGTATGCATCTTTGACCAGAAACTCCCAGGGAAGACTTGAAGTGTGCGAGCAAACGTGCAAGATTGCGCACATCTCGATTCGTGTCGGGGAGGATTCATCCCGTGTCCATGCAGGCCTACGACCCTCTCGCCGACGAGCGCACCCCGGACGGGCCGCAGTTCGACGTCTTTTTGGCGGGCACGGTCTTTCTCGACATCATCTTCACCGGCCTGCCCGCGATGCCCGCGGCCGGCACCGAGATCTGGGCCGAGGGCATGGGTTCGTGCCCCGGCGGCATCGCCAACCTCGCCATCGCGACCAGCCGGCTGGGGCTGCGCACCTCGCTCGCGGCCGCGTTCGGCGACGACGACTACGGTGACTTCTGCTGGCGCACGCTGGAGGAGCAGGAGTCCGTCGACCTGTCCAGGTCGCGGCGCTTCGAGCACTGGCACTCGCCGGTGACCGTCTCCATGGCGGTCGACCGCGACCGCAGCATGGTGACGCACGGCCACGCGGCTCCCATGGCGGCGTCCGAGATGATCGGCACGCCGCCCCGGTCCAAGGCGGTGATCGTGCCGCTCTCCACCGAGGACCCGCTCGACTCCCCCGACAGTCCGTGCAACTGGGCGGAGCTGGCCCGCCGCGACGGCGCCCTCATCTTCGCCGACGTGGGCTGGGATCCCTCGGGAGTGTGGTCGCGGTCCCTGCTCGACCAGCTCGCGCTCTGCCACGCGTTCATGCCCAACGCGGTCGAGGCGATGGCCTACACCGGCGCCGACACCCCGCGCGACGCCCTCTACGCGATCGCCGACAAGGTGCCCGTCGCGGTGGTGACCGACGGCGCCAACGGCGCCATGGCCATCGACTCCGCGTCGGGAGAGGAGGCGTTCGTGCCCGCTCCGCGGGTGACGGCGCTCGACCCGACCGGCGCGGGCGACGTCTTCGGCGCGGGCTTCGTGCTCGGCACGCTGTCCCGCTGGCCGCTGGCCGACCGGCTGGCGTTCGCGCAGCTCTGCGCGGCCCTGGCGGTGCAGCAGTTCGGCGGCTCGCTGGCCGCGCCCGGCTGGGGCGACATCGCCGACTGGTGGCACGAGGTGCGCGACTCGGCCGACCACGCCGGCGCCTACGGCAGCTCGCTGGCCCGCCGCTACGCCTTCCTCGACAAGCTGGTGCCCGCCCTCCCGGTGGGCGCCGTGCGCCGCGCCGCCGCCACCATCGCCCGGTACGCCGACGTCGGCCCTCAGCCCTCCGCGGCCCGGCCGGACCGGCCCGAGGACGAGGACCCCGGCACGCCCCGCGTGCCTGCGCAGAAGGAGTAACACCATGAACCCCCCACTCCGGGCGCTCGCCGTGCTCGCCGCCGGCTCCCTCGCCCTCGCCGCGTGCGCACCCGGCTCCTCCGCCCCGCCCGGCCCCGCGGCGACCCCGCTCTCGACGGTACGCACCGACGCCCCGAGCCTCGGCAACGTCACGCTCACGGTCTGGGACCAGGAGGTACGCGGCGGTCAGGCCGCCCAGATGAAGCAGCTCAACACCGCCTTCCAGGCGAAATACCCCAACATCAAGCTCAACCGGGTGAGCCGCTCCTTCGACGACCTCAACACCACCCTGCGCCTGGCGTTGAGCGGCAACGAGCCGCCCGACGTCGTGGAGGCCAACAACGGGCGCTCCTCGATGGGCGCGTTCGTCAAGGCCGGGCAGCTCCGCCCGCTGGACGCCTACGCCGAGGCGTACGGATGGAAGAAGCGCTACCCGCAGTCGGTGCTGCGCTATTCGAGCTACAGCGCCGACGGCAAGGTGTTCGGCGAGGGCAACCTGTACGGCCTGCCGCAGGTCGGCGAGGTCGTCGGCGTCTTCTACAACAAGGCCAAGCTGACCAAGCTCGGCCTGCAGCCGCCGAAGACGTGGGCCGAGTTCGAGGCCGCGCTGGCCAAGGCCAAGACCGCCGGCGAGGTGCCGATGCAGCTGGGCAACCTCGACAAGTGGCCGGCCATCCACGTGTTCGGCACGGTGCAGGGCCGCGGCGTACCGAAGGACCAGATCAGCACGCTGGCCTTCGGCCGCAAGGGCGCCTCGTGGAACACGCCGGAGAACACCAGGGCCGCCGAGGAGCTCGTCGGCTGGGTCGACAAGGGCTACTTCAACAAGGGCTTCAACGGCCAGGGCTACGACCCGGCGTGGCAGGCGTTCGGCAAGGGCGAGGGCGTCTTCATGATCGCGGGCACCTGGCTCCTCGCCGACCTGCAGAAGTCCTTGGGCAAGGACCTGGGCTTCATGCTGCCGCCGGGCGCCACGGCCGACGCGCCGCCCGTCGCGACCGGCGGGACCGGGCTGCCGTTCGCGATCACGGCCAAGAGCCCCCACCCCGACGCGGCGGCGGCGTACATCGACTTCATCACCAGCGCCGACGCGATGAAGGTGCTCACCACCACCGGCAACCTGCCCGTCGCCGACACGGCGCAGCAGAGCGTCACGGCGGGGCCGCAGCAGGACGTCTTCACCGCGTTCGGCACGGTGACGGCGAAGGACGGGCTGGTGCCGTACCTCGACTACGCGACCCCGACGTTCGCCGACACGCTGGGCGCGGCGCTGCAGGACCTGCTGGCCAAGAAGCAGAGCCCGCAGGAGTTCCTGGCCACGCTGGAGAAGGACTACAAGACGTTCGCCGAGAGCAACGGGTGACCCGACCGATGACCTGGGGCCGGCCTCCCGGAGAGCCGCGCCGCATCGCCTACCTCTACCTGCTTCCGGCGTTCGCCGTCTACGCGGTCTTCCTGCTCTACCCGATCGGGCGCGCGGTGCAGCTGTCGCTGTACGACTGGGACGGGCTGTCGCTCGGCCGCTGGGTCGGCCTGGACAACTACGTCGCGATCGTCGCCGACGAGGGGCTGCGGGCGGCGTTCGGCCACGCGCTGGTGCTGATCGTGTTCTACGCTGCCGGGCCGCTGGTCATCGGGCTGGGGCTGGCCGCGATACTCAACCACGCCAAGGTGCGCGGCCTCGGCTTCTTCCGCACGGTCGTGTTCCTGCCGCAGGTGGTGGCCATGGTCGTGGTGGCCGTGGCCTGGCGGCGCGTCTACGCACCGGACGGCACGCTCAACGGGCTGCTCGGCGCGCTCGGGCTCGACTCGCTGACCAGGGGCTGGCTGGGCGACTACACGTTCGCGCTGCCGGCGGTCGGGGTGGTCGGCACCTGGTTCGAGACCGGCCTGGTGACCGTGCTGCTGCTGGCCGGGATGAGCCGCATCCCCGGCGAGCTGTACGAGGCCGCGCGGCTGGACGGCGCGGGCGCGGTCAGGGAGTTCTTCGCAGTCACGCTGCCGTCGGTGCGCGGGGAGATCGCGGTCGCGCTGACGCTGACGGTGATCGCCGCGCTGCGCACGTTCGACCTGGTGTACGTCACGACGCGGGGCGGGCCCGGCGACTCCACGTCGGTGCCGTCGTACGAGGTCTACCACCGGGCCTTCGGGCTCAGCCAGATCGGCTCGGCGGCGGCCATCGGCGTCACGCTCACGGTGGTCATCTTCGTGATCTCGTTCGGGATCAACCGGTTCGCGGACAGGAGGGACTCGTGATCTCGCGCGGTGAGCGGGTGGCCAACTACGTCATCCTGTCGGTGTTCGCCGCGTTCGCGCTCTTCCCCATCGTGACGATCCTGTCCGCCGCGCTCGGCCCCGCCGACAGCGGCGGCACGTCCGGGCTGGGCAACTTCACGGCGGCCTGGGAGATCGGCCACTTCGGCACGTACCTGCGCAGCAGCCTGGCGGTGTCGTCGTTCGTCGTGGTCGTGAGCGTGGTGTTGTCGATCATGAGCGGGTACGCGTTCGGCACCATGCGCTTCCGCGGCCAGTCGGTGCTGTTCTACCTGTTCATGCTCGGGATCATGATGCCGAGCGAGGCCATCGCGGTGCCGCTCTACTTCGACCTGCGCTCGCTCGGGATGATCGACACGTTCTGGTCGGTGGCGCTGCCGCAGGTGGCGCTGTCGGTGGCGTTCGGCACGTTCTGGATGCGGGCGTACTTCCGCGCCTCCAGCCGCGCGATCGTGGAGGCCGCCCGCATCGACGGCGCCTCGACCTGGCGCATCCTGTGGCAGGTGCTGGTGCCGCCGGCCCGGCCCGCCGTCGTCACGCTGACCGTGCTGGTCTTCATGTGGACGTGGAACGAGTTCCTCATCCCGCTGATCATGGTGACCAGCGAGTCGCTGCGGACCGCGCCGCTGGGCCTGGCCTTCTTCCAGGGCCAGTACACCTCCGGCTTCACCCTGCTCGCCGCCGGGTCGGTCATCGTCGCGACCCCGGTGGTGATCTTCTACCTGTTCCTTCAGCGCCACTTCGTCCGCGGGCTGCTCCAGGGGGCAGTCCGCGAGTAGCCGCTCTTTCCGGAGGTTCCATGCGTAAACGCCTGTCGCTGGTGCTGGCCGCCACGGTCGCGCTCGCCGTCTTACCTGCCGTACCGTCCGCAGCCTCCGCCGATTCGCCCGTGGACCTCGACGCGCTGTTCGTCGGCGCGCACCCCGACGACGAGGCGTTCAGCCTGTCCACGCTCGGCCAGTGGAAGGAGGACCACGACGTCCGCACCGGCGTCGTCACCGTCACCCGGGGCGAGGGCGGCGGCAACGCGGTCGGGCCCGAGGAGGGCCCGGCGCTCGGGCTGCTGCGCGAGGCCGAGGAGCGGTCGGCCGTCGGCAAGGCGGGCGTGCGCGAGGTGTTCAACCTCGACGACGTCGACTTCTACTACACGGTGAGCGCACCGCTGACCGACCAGATCTGGGGCGCGGACACCCTGGAGAAGGTCGTGCGGTTGGTCCGGCAGACCCGGCCCGAGGTGATCCTGACCATGGACCCGGCGCCCTCCCCCGGCAACCACGGCAACCACCAGCAGGCGGCGCGGCTGGCCGTGCAGGCGTTCTACGCGGCGGCCGACCCCAAGGCGTTCCCCGAGCAGATCACCCGTGAGGGGCTGAAGCCGTTCGCGCCCGCCCGGCTGCTGCTCGGCGGCGGTCGCGGCACCTCGCAGACCGGCCCGTCCTGCGCCTCGACCTTCCGTCCCACCAACCCCGCGCAGAACGTGTACGGCGTGTGGGGCGGACGCGCCTCCCAGGTACAGGGCAAGACGTGGGCGGCCGTCGAGCGCGAGGCACAGCGCACGTACGCCTCCCAGGGGTGGGCCGTCTTCCCCGACGTGCCGTCGGACCCCAACCAGCTGGGCTGCGACTTCTTCACGCAGGTGGACTCGCGGGTGCCGTTCCCCGCGCCCGGCAGCGCGGCGGCCGCGGCGCCCACGGCGATCCTCGACGGGGCCCTGACGAGGGCTTCGGGGACGGTCCCGCTCGGCACCTCGTTCGGCCTGAGCACCAGCACGTTCGACGTGCGCCCTGGCACGCCGTTCACCGTCAAGGTCACCGCGACCGCGCCCGCGCGCGAGCCGCTGGGCCGGTCGTCGGTGAAGCTGGGCCTCCCGGAGGGCTGGCAGGTCAGCGGCTCGGGCGACCTGGGCAGGCTCGCCGCGGGACGCACGGGGACGGCGACGTTCACAGTGACGCCGGCCCAGGGCAGCGGGCGGGCGCGTGTCTCGGCCGCGCTGACCACCGAGCAGGGCGGCGGGTACACCGACCGTCAGGTCGAGATCAGCCCCGCCGTACGGGCGACGCAGCAGCTCCTTCCGCAGGTCGCCCAGTTCGAGAAGTGGATCTCCGAGGTCGGCGTGCCGCAGCTGCGCGGCATCGTCACGCCCGTGCTCACGCTGCCCTCCGGCGGCTCCAGGCAGGTCGGCGTCGTGGTGACCAACATCAGCGACGCCGCCAGGTCCGGCACCGTGCGGGTCGACCTGCCCGCCGGGTTCACCGCGGACCGCGTGGAGGCGCCCTACACCGACCTGGCGGCCGGGGCCTCGGCGACGGTGCCGTTCACCGTCACCAACTCCGACCCCTCGCTGAAGACGTCCAACCAGGGCGGCGACTACGCGTACACCATCAGCGTGGACGGCGCGGTCGTGAGCAAGCCGGCGCTCGAGCTGGTCCCGGCGACCTCCGTTCCGCAGGCTTCGCCGACCGTGGACGGCATGGCGGGCGACGGCGAGTACCCGGGGTCCGCCCTCGACATCTCGCGCCTGTGGGAGGGCACCGCGTGCTCGTCGGCGGCCGACTGCTCGGGCACGGCCAGGCTGGCCTGGCACGACGACACCCTCTACCTGCTGGTCCAGGTGAAGGACGACGTGCTCGGCACGCGGCTGGCGGCCGCCGACTGCAAGCGGCACTGGCGTACCGACGCGGTGGAGGTCACGTTCGACCCGCGCGGCACGTCCGAGAACACCTCGACCACGTTCAAGGCGGCGGTGCTGCCGGTGACCGCTGAAGGGCCGCCGTGCTTCGAGCGGGACGCCGACAACCGCCAGGGACCGGGCGAGCAGACCGCGCCGGGCATGCGGGTGGCCTCGAAGGTCGCCCCGGGCGGCTACACGGTGGAGATGTCCATCCCGATGGCGGTCCTGCCGGGCTCGATCGACCCCGCTCACCTGGGCCTGAACATCCTGGTCTACGACTCCGACACCCAGGACAAGACCGGCCAGACCCGGATCGGCTGGTCGACGTGGGGCGGCGTGCAGGGCGACCCGTACCGGTGGGGTGTCGCCTCGCTGACCGGCTACCGGCCGCCCGCCGACCGGCCCGTCCCCGACCCGGTGATCCCGGACACGGGCCTGTCCAGCCTGGACTCGCCGCAATCGCTGGAGCAGGCGGTACGGGTGCACGTGCCGCTCGCGGGCGGCCCGGCGGCGAAGGAGTCGGAGAGCGGCTGGCTCACCTCCGCCACGGCCTCACAGTCGGGGGTGAAGGTGACGGTGCGGGCGAACGCGGCAGGCAAGGCGCACGTGTTCGTCCGGGATGACCAGGGGACGGCGGGCAGCCGCGTCGTCACGGTCTCCAGCAAGGGGACCACGACCGTGACCGTCCCCCTGACCCGCGCCCTCGCCGCCCACCCGGCGGTGGTGGCCGGCTGGGAGGCGCCCGGCGGAGGCACGGCGGCCTCGCAGGTGAGAGTCCGCTGAAAGGTCGGCCGCCCGTCCCCGGGACGGGCGGCCACCCGATTAGACGCATCCCCGGAAACCCCCTAATCTGCCCGGATGCCGGAATCACTCACCCTTGCCAACCTCCTTGACGACGCGGCGATCCTTTCGCTCGAGCACCAGATCCACCTCGAAGAGGTGCTCGGCGAGCACAACTGGAGCGTCGACCTGCGAGAGCAGCGCTTCGAGTTCACCGGGGACCACACGATCACCTGCACCCGCTTCCACCTGCTCGGCTCCGCCGCCCCGGGACCGGACTCGTGGCTGTGGGCCTGGGCGAACCCGTCCGGCTTCCCCGAGGCGCTGACGGCGCTCTCCGCGACGCTGCGGGACTTCGGGCAGCAGCACGACATCGCGGAGCTCGCCGCCGCCGAGGTCCCGTTCGGCGTGCTGCCCGGCTCCCCTGCCGATCCTGCCTTCGCCGCGGCGATCCTCACCGAGGCCGCCAAGGCCGTGAGCGGCCACTGGACCGCCTACAACGGCGACGCGGGCGGCGGCACGCGGGTCGCGTTCCTCATCGAGCACCCGGACTTCCAGCTGCCGCCGCCGGAGCCCGCTCGCCTCATGCGCGTCCTGCAGCAGGCACTCACCTTGCCGCTGCTGACGGAGCACCGCCGCGCCGTACACAGCTACGCCGTGCGCCGCGGCCTCGGCGTCGCTCCCGGCCAGAACGCCGATCAGCTCACCCTCACCGGACCGGGCTTCGAGGCGCTCGTCGAGTTCGACCCGCTCGGCCGCGTCGGCAACATCTCCGCCACTCTGTCGGCCCCGCGCGGCGCCTGACAGGCGAGCCCCTGACCTCTCGCGGCGGGCGCCGTTTCGGTAGATTCATCCCTCGGTGCCGTACCGAAGGAGCCCCGTGAGCATTCCCGAACTGACCGACGTCCATCCGGCGTGGCTGCCGCCCGAGGCGTTCAGGGCGATCGGTTCCCGCCGCACCCTCGTACAGGCGGACGGGCCGCTCGCCGACACCGTGCGGGAGGAGGTCGCGCAGGCCGCCGCCCGGTACGGCGGCAGCGTCACGGACGGAGGACCGTCCGACCTCGTGCTCACCCTGTCCGGGTCCGAGGGCGCGGACGGGTACGCGATCTCCCGGCGGGACGGCGTGACGACCGTGGCCGGCGGCGATCCCGCCGGGCTGCTCTACGGGTTCTTCCACGTCGTACGGCTGGGCGAGGCGGCGTTCGAGGGCGAGTGGCCGGTGGAGCACCACCGGCCCGCGATGCGGCGGCGCATGCTCGACCACTGGGACAACATCGACGTGCACCCGGTGATGGGCCAGGTCGAGCGCGGCTACGCGGGCGGGTCGATCTTCTGGGCGGACGGCGCGCCGCGCCCGGACCTGACCCGGGTGCGGGCCTACGCGCGGCTGCTGGCCGCCTCCGGCGTCAACGCGGTCGCGATCAACAACGTGAACGTGCACGCCACCGAGGCCCACCTGCTGACCGACCGGCTCGGCGAGGTGGCCGCCATCGCGGCCGAGTTCCGCCCGTACGGGATCCGCGTGCACCTGTCGGTCAACTTCGCCTCCCCCATTCAGCTCGGCGGCCTCCCCACCGCCGACCCGCTGGCGGAGGAGGTCCGGCGGTGGTGGGCGGAGACCACCGAGCACGTCTACGCGACAATTCCAGACTTCGGCGGATATGTCGTGAAAGCTGACTCGGAGGGGCAGCCGGGCCCGTTCGCGTACGAGCGCACCCACGCCGACGGCGCGAACATGCTCGCCGACGCCCTGGCCCCCTTCGGCGGGGTCGTCCACTGGCGGGCCTTCGTCTACAACCACCGGCAGGACTGGCGCGACCGCTCGACCGACCGCGCCCGCGCGGCCTACGACCACTTCGCCCCGCTCGACGGCCGGTTCCTGGACAACGCGATCCTGCAGGTCAAGCACGGTCCCATGGACTTCCAGCCGCGCGAGCCGGTCTCCCCGGTGATCCTGCAGATGCAGGGGACCCGCCTGGCGGTGGAGCTGCAGGTGACGCAGGAGTACACCGGCCAGCAGCGGCACGTCTGCTACCTGGCCCCGATGTGGAGCGAGGTCCTGGCGTTCGAGGACGTCGCCGAGGCGGGCGACCTGGTCGCGGTCTCCAACGTGGGCGACGACCGCTTCTGGACCGGCCACCCGCTCGCGCAGGCCAACCTGTACGCGTTCGGCCGCCTCGCCTGGGACCCGGGCCTCGACCCGGCCGCCATCCTCGACGAGTGGATGGACCTCACCTTCGCGCGGCCCGGCGAGCCGCTGCGGCGCACCCTGCACGCCATGATGGACGGTTCGTGGCGCACGTACGAGCGCTACACCGCGCCCCTCGGCGTCGGCTTCATGGTGCGTCCCGGCCACCACTACGGCCCGGACGTGGACGGGTACGAGTACACGCCGTGGGGCACGTACCACTTCGCCGACCGCGACGGCGTGGGCGTGGACCGCACGCGCGCCACCGGCACCGGCTTCACCGGCCAGTACCCGGAGCCGTGGTCGGACATCTACGAGTCGCTCGAGAGGTGCCCCGACGAGCTGCTGCTCTTCTTCCACCACGTCCCGTACGGGCATGTGCTGCAGAGCGGCTCGACGGTCATCCAGCACATCTACGACACCCACTTCGCGGGCGCCGAGGAGGTGGCCGAGTCCCGGCTGCTCTGGGAGAAGCTCGCCGGCTCCGGCGCGGTGCCCCCGGACGTGTACGCCCGGGTGCGTGAGCTCCTCGACGAGCAGATCCGCTGCGCCGAGGAGTGGCGCGACCAGGTCAATGCCTACTTCTTCCGCAAGTCGGGCGTGCCCGACGCGCGCGGAAGGCACATCCCCTAAGCGGTGAAGCGCTCCCGGACCTCGGCGATCACCGGGCGGCTGTTCCACAGGAGCGCCGCGGCGAACGCCGAGGCCAGCAGCGCCGGCACCAGCTCGGTGACGACCATTGTCAGCCCGCCCGCCACGACGAGGAGGGCCGCGTTGCCGAACGTGGCCTTCGGGTGGCGCATGAGGAAGTACGAGGCCAGCCGCGCCACGTCCACCGCCCGGAACTCGAACAGCGACGTGATCAGCAGGGCGTTGGCGACCCACAACATCGCCGCCACCGCGACGACCAGCAGCAGCACCGCCCACCATCCCGGAACGCCGGCGGCGGCGAAGTTCGCCAGGTTCGTCCCGACGACCGCCAGGCCTGCCAGCCAGGGCACCCAGATCTTCAGCACCCCGCGCACGTTGGCCTTGTAGCCGCGCCAGAACGCCGCCGCCGGGTGGAGGTCCGTCATGTCCCTGCTGCGGTGGCGCAGCGCGTAGAGGGCGGCGGACAGCGCGGGGCCGAGCGGCAGCGCGCAGGCGGCGGCCAGCGGCACGTTGCTCGCGTCGCCGCCGAGCAGGGTGAGCGCGAGCAGGCCGGGCGCGCTCGCGAGCAGGAACATGCCCTCGACCACCAGCAGGCTGTAGACCAGCGTGGCGGCGCGCGAGAGCGGCCCCTGGCCGAACCGCCGCCCGGCCGGCACCTCGCCGCTCCCGGACCGAGCAGCCGTCACCTCGCTCATCGGCTCTCCTCTCAATCCGGGCAGCCCAGGCCGAGCAGCCGCCCGTCGTTCCACCACGGCGGCGTCTCGTCCACCACCGGCGTGAGCTCGACCAGCGTAACCTCGTGGCGGCCGAGCGTGAGATCCAGGTCCGCGTACCCGCCAGAGACCGGCAGGCTGCGGTGGCTGCGGACCGGTTCGGCCGCCTCCCGCAGCACGTCGAGCTCCCGGGCCTTCGGCGAGCGTGGGCGGCCCATCTCGCACCAGGCCGCCCAGGCGTTGCCCTTCTCCTCGCTCACCGACGAGCGCAGCTCGAACGCCGAGGCGGCGTCCCCGACCGGGACGGACAGCCGCACCGTGTGCCCGGCGCCGCGGCGTGGCGAACTGCTCGAGCAGCTTCGCCGCGGGCGCCAGCGTCTGGTGGACGCCGAACGGCACGTGCTGGGCCGGGCCGGAGGTGTACGCGTGCCGGCTGACGAAGTCGATCGGCAGCGAGCGCTCGGCCACGAAGTCCGCGAAGCGCACCAGGAACTCGTCGGAGCCGGGCGAGATGGCCGGGCCGCCGACCTGGAGCGAGGCGTCCACCTCCTTGACGGCGTGCGCGCTCACCTCGTACAGCCGGTGGTAGGCGTCCTGGTCGGCGTCCTGCCAGAAGTCCTTGAGGTTGGGCTCGTTCCACACCTCGATCGGCCAGGTGCGCACCCGGTCGAGCCCGTACCGGTCGACCAGGTGCGCGACGGTGGCCCTGACCAGGTCGGCCCACTCCCGCCAGGAGCTGGGCGGGGTGACGTTGCCGTGCCACCAGAACACGCTCTGGTCGCCGGAGGCCAGCCCCGAGGGCATGAAGCCGAGCTCGACGAAGGGCTGGATCCCGAGCTCGAGGTAGGCGTCGATCACCTGGTCGACGTACGTGAACGAGTGGCGCACGTGCCGCGCGCCCGCGTACTCGTACGGCTGGTGGACGCCCACCCCGTCGCTCAGCAGCCCGTGCCCCCGGATGTGCCGGAAGCCGATCTCCCGCTGGATCAGCGCCAGCGAATCCTGGTAGTCGCGGCGCAGCGCCAGCTCGAAGCGGCCGGTGCCGACGCAGAAGCGCCAGGCGTCGGACAGCCGCCCCGAGGCCTCCGGGGGAACCCGCATCAGCCGTGGTCCTTCTTGAACCGCTCGTAGGCGGTGTTGACGAGGTTGATGTAGGAGGTCATGTTCTTTGCCTCCAGCTCCTTGACGTAGGCGTCCCACTCGCTCAGGTCGCGCTCGCCGAGGACGAACTTGAGCGTCTGCTGGGTGACGAAGTCCTTCAGCGGCGTCTCCCACAGCGTGGCCTGCTCGCGCTCCTCGTCGTTGAACGGGTGCGGCGGCTCGATCGGGTACGGTTTGCGCGCGTTCATCACGTTCTGGAACGCCACCTCCTCCTCGGAGAAGGTGGAGTTGAGCAGCTTGGTGGTGCCGCCGTAGGCGAAGACGCCGTTGGAGAAGCCGAAGTCCTTCTGCAGGTGCTTGGGCGCCCCGGGGTTGAGGCCGACGAAGTCGATGTCCTTGGCCAGCTTGAAGTTGCCCGAGGCGTCCTTGGTGTGCGTCGTGCCCTCGACGCCCCACTTGGCGAACTCCTCGCCCGCGTCGGAGTACCAGAGCCAGTCGATGAACTGCATCATGGCGACGAAGTTCTTGTTCTCCAGCGCCTTCTTGGAGATCATGATGCCGTTCTCGAGCCGGGTGTCGATCTTGTACTCACCGATCGGGCCCACGGGCACCGGGATCTTGGCGACCTTGGCGCCGGGGACGAGCTTGGTCAGCGTCGGGCGGTAGTCGTTGACGATCGACTGCGCGTTCGCACTGATCACGAACGACTTGCCGGAGTTGAACTTCTGCTTGGCCTGCTCGTCCTGCTGGGTGAAGCTCTCCGGGTCGAGCAGCTTCTCCTTCACCAGCTTGGCGAGGTACTCCAGCATCTGCTTGTACTGCGGCATCGCGCCGGTGTAGACGAACTTGCCGCTCGCGGTGTCGAAGGTCGCGTGCTGGTACTGCCAGCCGCCCTTGGCGCCGTAGGCCTGGGCGACGAGCTTGAACAGGTTGCCGCCGGGCGTGGGGACGCCGAACCGGTCGGTCATCGGGTAGAGGTCCGGGTACTCCTTCTTCAGCGCCTTGAGCACGGTGTACAGATCGTCCCAGGTCTTCGGGATCTCCAGCTTGTGCTTCTCCAGGATGTCGGTCCGCACCGCCAGGGAGTAGTCGATCCAGATCTCCTCGTGCAGACCCGGCAGCAGGTAGATGCGGCCGTCGGCCTGGCGCAGCGTGTCCAGCTCCGGCTCCATCTTCCACTTGGCGACCTTGTCCTTGAAGTTGGGCATCAGGTCGAAGTAGTCGCTGACCGGCAGGATGGCGCCGGAGGAGACGAACGCCTCCTCCGCCGGGTGGTAGGTCTTCGGGATGATGAGCGGGGCCTGGCCGGAGCCCACCAGCAGGCCGCGCTTCTTGTCGTAGTCGCTGAGCGGCACCTCCACCGGCTTGAGCGTCACGCCGGTCCGCTTGGTCAGCTCCTGCCAGAACAGCCAGTCGCTCTTGTCCGGGTAGAACGGGTGGTTGTTGTAGAGCACGTCGAACGAGACCGGCTCGGTGGCCTTGAACTGCTGGTTGACGCCGTAGTTCGCCATCGCGCCCGCCTTGTTCGCCGACACGTCGGCGGCCTTCTTCGGGGCCTCGTCCGCGCCGCATCCGGCGACGGCGAAGGTGAGCGCACCCAGCCCGATGAGTGCCTGACGCCGGGAGATGTGCTGCATGGGGGGTTCCTTTCGGATGGACAATGGCTATCCCTTGACCGCGCCGAGCATGACGCCCGAGACGAAGTACCGCTGCACGAAGGGGTAGACCGCCAGGATGGGAAGGACGGTGAGCATGATCGTCACCGACTGGATGTTGGCCGCGGCCGCCGACGCCTCGGTGAGCGACGCACCGGCCGACTCGGCGCCCGTGGCGCCGGCGATGAGGTTGCGCAGGTAGATGGTCACCGGGAACAACTTCGTGTCGTTCAGGTAGAGGAACGCCGTGAACCACGAGTTCCAGAACGAGACGGCGTAGAACAGCACCATCGTGGCGATGACCGCCTTCGACAGCGGCAGCACGATCCGCCACAGGACGCCGTAGGTGTTGAGGCCGTCGATGGCGGCGGCCTCCTCCAGCTCCTGCGGCAGCCCCTCGAAGAACGCCTTCATGACCAGGAGGTTGAAGACGCTGATGGCGTTGGGCAGGACGATGGCCCAGATGGAGTTCGTCAGCCCGAGGCCGTTGACCAGCACGTACTGGGGGATCAGGCCGCCGGAGAAGATCATGGTGAAGACGGCCACCCAGACCAGGAACGTGCGGCCCTTGAGGTGTTTCTTGGACAGCACGTACGCGTAGCACGTGGTGAGCACCATCGCGATGGCGGTGGCCACGACGGTGTAGAGCACGGTGTTGCGGTAGTTCGTCCAGAACATCGGGTCCGAGACCACGAGCTTGTAGGTCGTGATGTTGAACCCGCGCGGGATGAGGTTGACCTGCCCGCCGACGATGTAGCGCTCTTCGCTGAACGAGCGGGCGATGATGTTGACGAAGGGGTACAACGTCACGATCACGACGCCGGTCAAAATGACGGCGTTGATCCCTTGGAAGACGCGGTAGCCGCGGCTCTTCTCGATCGTCACCACAGGCTCGTCCCTACTGTGCGACGGGAGATCACGTTCGCCGACGAGATCAGCACCACCCCGATCAGCGCCTCGAACAGGCCGATCGCGGCGGCGTAGCTGAGGTTGCTGGACTCCACACCCATGCGGTACAGGTACGTGGAGATCACGTCGGCGGTCGGGTACGTCAGCGGGTTGTACAGCAGCAGGACCTTCTCGAAGCCCACGGCCATGAACGTGCCGATGTTGAGGATCAGCAGCGTGATCGCCGTCGGCCGGATGCCCGGCAGGGTGACGTGCCAGATCTGCCGCCACCGTCCGGCGCCGTCCATCCGGGCCGCCTCGTAGAGCTGCCCGTCGATGGTCGTCAGCGCGGCCAGGTAGAGGATGGTCCCCCAGCCGACGGTCTGCCAGACCTCCGACGAGACGAAGATCGTGCGGAACCACTCCGGCTTCTGGATGAACGGGGTGGCCTCCCCGCCGAACGTCTTCACCAGCTGGTTGATCGGCCCGTCGATGGCCAGCATCTGCATGACGATGCCGGCCACGATGACCATCGACAGGAAGTGCGGCAGGTAGGACACCGACTGCAGGAACCGCTTGACGCGCCGGTTGCGCACCTCGTTGAGCAGCAGCGCCAGCGCGATCGGCAGCGGGAAGCAGAACAGCAGGGTGAGCGCCCCGAGGACGAGCGTGTTGGTGAACACGGTCCAGAACGACGGGTCGTTGAGGAACATCTTCACGTACCGCAGGCCCACCCAGGTCTCGCCGAAGATGCTGCCGCCCGGCTCGAACTTGCGGAAGGCGATCACGTTGCCGAGCATCGGGGCGTACCGGAAGATCGCGAAGAACAGCAGCGGCAGGATCGCCAGCGAGTACAGCTGCCAGTCGCGGCGGATCGCCTGCCGCCACGTGCCCGGTTTCGCCCGCCTGCGCCGGTGGGGCTCCGGCCGCGCCCGCCGGGCGTCCTGCGGCGGGTTGTCCAGCGTCGTACTCATCACTCCTCCTCGCGCGTGATGCGGGCCGTGGCCAGCAGGTGCCTGTCGTACCCGACCTCGCGCTCGGCGCCGGTCAGCCGCAGCGGCACGACCGCCGCCGCCTGACCGCTGGAGCGCCCGAAGCGCAGCTCGACGTCGCCGGGCTCGACGATGCGCCGGCCGCGCAGGCCGGTGAACGAGGCGACGTCGGCCGGGACCGTGAACGACACGCGCGCGGCCTGCCCGGCCTCCAGCGGGACGCGGGCGTAGCCGACCAGCCGCACCACCGGCCTGGTCGTCTGCGCGACCGGGTCGTGCAGGTACAGCTGCACGACCTCCGTGCCGGAGCGCGACCCGGTGTTGCGGACCGTCACCCCGACGGTGACCTCGCCGTCCACCGGCCACTCGGCCGCGTCCGTGTCGAGCGGCTCCCACGCGAACGTGGTGTAGCTCAGCCCGTGCCCGAACGGGTACGCGGGCGTCGTGTCCACCGACGACACCTCCGTCCGGCGCCCGAGCGGCGGCGACAGGTACGTCGAAGGCAGGCCGCCGGCGTCGCGCGGCACGCTGACCGGCAGCCGCCCGGACGGGTTCACCGCGCCGGTGAGCACCTCCGCCAGCGCCTGGCCGCCCCGCTGGCCCGGGAAGAAGCCGAAGACCACGGCCGCGGCCGCGTCGAACTCCGGCCCCAGCGCGTACGGCCGCCCGGCCAGCAGCACCAGGACCACCGGAGTGCCGGTCGCGAGCACGGCCCTGACGAGCTCGGCCTGCACGCCGGGCAGGCGCAGGTCGGTGGCGTCGCACCCCTCGCCGGAGGTGCCGCGCCCGAACAGCCCCGCCCGGTCGCCGACGACGACCACGCACACGTCGCTCTCCTCGGCCGCGGCCACGGCCGCCGCGATGCCGGAGGTGTCGTCGCCGGTGATGCCACAGCCCGGCTCGTACGTCAGATCGGGGACCAGCGTGCCGAGCGCCTCGCGCAGCGACGGGATGTCGATCCCGAGCCCGTGCTCGGGATGCGGGCCCACGTGCGCGGGGAAGGCGTAGCAGCCGAGCATCGCCATCGGGTCGTCGGCCACCGGGCCCACGAGAGCCACCCGCCGGCCCGGGGCGAGCGGCAGGATGTCGCCGGTGTTGCGCAGCAGGACGACGGACTCGCGCGCCAGGCGCAGGGCGAGCTCCCGGCTCTCCTCGTCGTCGAGGCGCACGTCCTCGGGTTCGCCGGGCAGCGGCCGCCACCCCTCGTCGAGCAGCCCGAGCTCGGCCTTCTGCGCCAGCACCCGGCGCAGGGCGCGGTCGATCAGCGCCTCGTCGACCTGCCCCGCCTTCACCGCCTCGACCAAGGGGGCGCCGAAGGTGTCGACCGTGGGCAGCTCGACGTCGATCCCGGCGCGCAGGGCCAGGCCGGCCGCCTCCGCCGCGTCCGCCGCGACGCCCTGCAGCTTCTGCAGGAACCGGATGGCGAAGTAGTCCGACACCACCGTGCCCGCGAATCCCCACTCCTCCCGCAGCAGCCCGGTCAGCAGGCCCTCGTCCGCCGCCACGGGAACGCCGTCGATCTCGGCGTAGGAGTTCATCACCGACCGGGGGCCGCCCAGGCGCAGGGCCATCTCGAACGGCGGCAGGATCACGTCGGCCAGCTCCCTGCGCCCCATGTGCACAGGCGCGTGGTTGCGCCCGCCCCGGGAGGCGGAGTAGCCGGCGAAGTGCTTCAGCGTGGCGACGATCCCCGCGCTCTCCAGCCCGCGTACGTAGGCCGCGCCGACCGTGCCGACCAGATAGGGGTCCTCGCCGATGGTCTCCTCGGTGCGTCCCCAGCGGTAGTCGCGGGTCACGTCGATGACCGGCGAGAGGCCCTGGTGGATCCCGGCGGCCCGCATGGACCGGCCGATCCGCCCGGCCATCTCCTCGACCAGCTCGGGGTCGAAGGACGCGCCCCAGCTCAGCGGCGTCGGGTAGACGGTCGCGCCCCAGGCGGCGAAGCCGGTCAGGCACTCCTCGTGCACCTGGGCCGGAATCCCGAACCTGCTCGCCGCCACGATCTGCTCCTGCGAGGCGGCCAGCGAGCGGGCGCCCGCGACCGGATCGACCGGCGCGCTCCCGAACGGGCGGGTCAGCTGGCCGAGCCCGTTGGCGATGACCTCGCGCCACTCGACGCCCGCCATCTCCTCCTGGTGCGGGGCGACGCCTCCCCCTGAGGCGTCGGCGCCGACCCAGACGCCGACGAGCTGGGCGATCTTCTCTTCCAGCGTCATGAGCGGGATGAGCGCCTCGGCCCGCTCGGCGGGAGACAACCGCGCGTCCCGCCACTTGTCGATTGGTACCTGGCCCCTCATGCCACCCTTTCGGCTGATCGCCGGCATGACGCCGAAACTTTCGAAGAATTCCCGTTAATATTGCGGCAACTTATGGGTCAGGGTTTCGGCGTGTCAAGAGGGTGCAAAGTGCTATGTTCCGGCTGATCACCGCAGGATTGAGCCAGCATTCGATGCTAAATTTCCAGAAAGTTTCTGGACGCTCAGCTGACAAGTTGCCGTTCGGCCACTGTCAGGTCAGGGACTCCGTCAACGTGCGGGCCGCCTGGTTGACGAGCTTGCCGCACTCGGCCGGGCTCCTGATCTGTGGTGTCGTCACGTACGTGGGCATGCTGCAGGGGATCGGCACCGTCGACTACGTGGGCTCGTCGGTGGCGGCGATCGGCATAACCGCCGCTCCGCACTATCCAAGATGCGGCCTGCCACCTTCCAATGGACATTGGTGAGACGATCTCCAGCCGAGAATTGAGGTTCACGTATGGCTGTCGATGCCGCGCTCGCGCAGCACTCGGACGGATGGACGCGACGGCTCAACACCCGGCACCACAAGGCCGGCCTCGGGGTGTTCCTCTTCATCGTCATCGCCCATTGGGCGGAGCACATCGCGCAGGCCGTCCAGGTCTACGTCCTGGGCTGGCCGCTGAAGGACGCGCGCGGCGTGCTCGGCGTGCCCTTCCCCTGGCTCGTCTCCTCCGAGTGGATGCACTACGGCTATGCGCTGCTGATGCTGGTCGGCCTGATCATGCTGAGAGGCGGCTTCGTCGGCAGGGCACGCCTGTGGTGGAACATCTCTCTGGGCATCCAGGTCTGGCACCACCTGGAGCACCTGCTGCTGCTCGGGCAGGCGCTCACCGGCGCCAACCTGCTCGGCCGCCCCGTGCCGACCAGCATCCTCCAGCTCGTCCTGCCCCGCATGGAGCTGCACCTGTTCTACAACGCGCTGGTCTTCGCACCCATGGTGGTGGCGATGATCCTGCACCGGCGCCCGAGCCGGGCGGAAGCCGGTCAGATGCGGTGCACCTGCGCCCTCGCCACGGGCTGAT
This sequence comes from Nonomuraea sp. B19D2, assembly GCF_040137845.1. Taxonomy (NCBI): domain Bacteria; kingdom Bacillati; phylum Actinomycetota; class Actinomycetes; order Streptosporangiales; family Streptosporangiaceae; genus Nonomuraea; species Nonomuraea sp. B19D2. The sequence goes on from NZ_JBEFAK010000025.1 coordinate 63,492, forward strand.
GAAGGCCCCCGGCAGGCGCTCCCCTGCCTTCACCGTGGCGCTGACCCTCTTCGCCTGCCTGCTCGCCTACCTGGCGACGCCGAACCTCGGCACGGTGGTGCGGGCGGCGCGAGCGGACGGAAGGCCGGGCGTCTTCGTCCCCCGGGAACTGTCCTGCATCCAGCACCCGGGGCACGAGTCGTGCGTCTGGATCGGCGAGTTCCGCTCCGACGACGGCGCCGTGGTCAGGTCCGGCATCGAGATGTACGGCAGCGACCGCGCCACGCACCGGGCCGGCGAACCGGCGCGCGCCCTGGACGTGGGGGCCGCCAACCGGGTCTACGGACCGAGCGGCTCCAACGAGTGGGTGGTCACCGCGCTGCTGCTGGCCTCGGCGGCGGCCATCCTCTGGTTCTCGTACGTCAAGCCGCGGCGCGGCGCCCGTCGTCCTCGGGTGGCCGCGGCGCGGGAATGACGCGGGGAAGCTCACGAGTCGTCCTGCGGCTGGCAGCCCACCAGCTCCCAGCGGTCGACCTCGGGGTTGGCGAGAATCTCCCGCACCCGATCGCCGACCTGCGCGCTGCTCATCGGCTCGTCGGGACGCACCCGGATGACGATGTCCCCCGACGCCTGGGCGAGGTCCTTGTGCCAGCCGCTGGGCAGGAGCGCCATGATGCGGATCCCGTCCACCGGCGAGCCGGGCAGCGGCAGCCCGCGCACCTGGCGCATCGTCAGCTGGATCAGCACGGTGCCGCCCTCCTCCCGGCCGGGTGCCCGCCTGGCGGTCACCCGGCACTGATCGTGTTGACGCACTCCACTGTGCGACCGGCGAAGGGCACGATCCAGGCGCGGCGGCGGCAGGAAGCTGCACGCGGGTTACCGCATGTTGTCACCCCGGTCCGGGACACGCGAAAGCCCCGCCCGTGGAGCGGGCGGGGCCGGTGTTGTCAGAGCGGGACGTTCCCGTGCTTGCGCGGAGCCGGGTGCTTGCGTTTGTCGCGGAGCATGGCGAGCCCGCGGGCGACGGCCGCCCGGGTCTCGGCAGGGTCGATCACGTCGTCCACGAGCCCGCGCTCGGCGGTGTAGGTGGGCTGGATGAGCTCCTGCTTGTACTGCTCGAGCAGCTCGGCCCGCTCGGCCACGGGGTCGGCCGCCGCGGCCAGCCGCCTGCGGTGGATGACGTTCACCGCGCCCTCCGCGCCCATCACGGCGATCTCGTTGGTGGGCCAGGCCAGCGACAGGTCGGTGCCGATGGAACGCGAATCCATGACGATGTACGCCCCGCCGTACGCCTTCCTGATGACGACCGAGATGCGCGGCACGGTCGCCTCGCAGTACGCGTACAGCAGCTTCGCGCCGTGCCGGATCACCCCGGCGTGCTCCTGGTCCTTGCCGGGCAGGAAGCCGGGAACGTCGACGAGCGTCACCAAGGGAATCGAGAAGGCATCACAGAACCTGACAAAACGCGCCGCCTTCTGGGCGGCCGACGCGTCGAGCACCCCGGCGAGCACCATGGGCTGGTTGGCCACCACGCCGACCACTTCACCGTCGATCCTGGCCAGGGCGCAGATCACATTGCGCGCCCAGCCATGGTGCACTTCGAGGAGGTCGCCGTCGTCCACGAGTTCGGCCAGCACCAGGCGCATGTCGTACAGCTTGTGCGGCTCGGCGGGCACGATCTCGGCCAGGCGCGGGCGCAGGTCGGTGGTCGCGCCGCACGGCGGGAGCGCGGGCGGGCGGCCGAGATTGTTGCTCGGCAGCATGGACAGCAGGTCGCGGACGCCGAGCAGGCAGCTCTCCTCGTCGTCGTAGACGAACGTGGACACGCCCGACCTGCTGCCGTGCACCTGCGCGCCGCCGAGCTCGGCGTGGGTCACCCGCTCGCCGGTCACCGCCTCCACCACGTCCGGCCCCGTCAGGTACAGCTGCGCGGTGTCGCCGGCCATGAAGGTGAAGTCGGCCAGCGCCGTCGAGTAGGCCGCGCCCCCGGCGCAGGGGCCGAGCACGACGCTGATCTGCGGGATGACTCCGGACGCCTGGACGAAGCGCTGGAAGATGCCGCCGTAGCCGTTGAGCGACAGCACGCCTTCCTGGATCCGGGCGCCGCCGCTGTCGTTCAGCCCGATGAACGGCGAGCCGGTGGACAGCGCCAGCTCCATCACCTTCTGGATCTTCAGGGCGTGCGCCTCGCCCAGCGAGCCGCCGAAGACGGTGAAGTCCTGCGCGTAGACGAAGACGCGGCGGCCCTCGATCGTGCCGGACCCGGTGACGACCCCGTCGGTGTGCGGCCGCTGCCGGTCCATGCCCAGCCCCTGCGCCCGGTGCCGGCGCAGCATGTCCAGCTCGACGAAGGAGCCCTCGTCGAGGAGGATGTCCAGCCGCTCCCTGGCGGTGAGCTTGCCCAGCGCGTGCTGCCGCGCCACCCCCTGGGGGCGGCCCTCGGCGATCTCCTTGCGCAGCCTGCCCAGGTCCTCGCGGAGCCGGGCCATGGAGGGCGGCAGTGCCCGCACGGCCTCCTCGAGGGCCTCAGGGGTGATGTCCAGCTCGAAGATGCTCAATCGTCTCGTCCCTTCAGCACGCTGACGGTCATCGGCAGCCCGCCGCGTACGCGCAGCGACAGCATCGCCTCGGGAATCGCCCGGCGACCGGGCCGGCCGGTCAGCCGCAGCTCGCGGGAGACCATGGCCAGCACGAAGACGGCCTCCATCATCCCCAGGTGGCTGCCGACGCAGAAGCGCGGCCCGGCGCCGAACGGAATGTAGGCGTATCTGGCGCGGTCGGACCGCGCGTCGGGGGCGAACCGCTCGGGGCGGAACCGGTCCGCCTGCGGCCAGTGACCCGGATGCCGGTGCAGCGTGTACGGGCTGATCAGGACGTCCGCCCCCGAGGGCACCCGGTAACCGCCCACCTCGTCGCCGTCCACCGCCACCCGGGTCAGCGCCCACACCGGCGGGTAGAGGCGCATGACCTCCTCGAGCACCATCGTGGTGTAGGTGAGCCGGTGCAGATCCTCGTACGTCGGCGGCCGGTCGCCCAGCACCGCGACGGCCTCGGCGTGCAGGCGCTCGCGCACGCCGGGATGCCGGTCGAGGAGGTGGAAGGCCCATGACAGGGTGCTCGCCGTGGTCTCGTGCCCGGCCAGCAGGATGGTGACCAGTTCGGCGCGCAGGCGCTCGCGCGCGGCCCGCGGGCCGGCGTCCTGCCGGGTGCCGGCGATCAGCAGGGACAGCAGGTCGCTCCCGTCGGTCGGGCGGGCGGCCCGCTCGGCCACCAGCGAGTCGACGATCCTGTGCAGTGCCCTGCGGGCGCGGCGGAAGCGGAGATGCAGCGGTAACGGCAACCACAGCGGGACCGCCCCCAGCGTGACCATCTCGAACATCGCCTGGTCCTGGACGCCTTCGAAGGCGTGCGCGATCGACGCGTGCGCCCCGAGGTCGGCCTCGAGCAGCGTCCTGCCCAGCACGCCGAGGGTGAGCGTGGTCATCTCGCCGGCCACGTCCACCGGCCCGGCGCCCGCGTGCGCACGCAGCCTGGCCACCAGCCGCCCGGCCTCGTCGGCGACGATCGCGTCCTGCCGGGCGAGCCGCTTGTTCTGGAACAGCGGCTGGATCGCCTTGCGCTGGCGCCGCCACACCTCGCCGTGGCCGGTCAGCAGGCCGTCGCCGAGCATCGGCCTGGCCTCGGCCAGGCCGATGCCCTTGCGATAGTTGGCGTGGTTGTCGGCCAGCACGTGTTTGGCGTGGTCGGGGTGGTTGAACAGATAGATGGTCTTGGGGCCGATGGTCAGCCGTACGGCGTCGCCGTACCGCGCCGCGGCCCCGGACAGCAGCGCCAGCCGGTCCGTCACCAGTTGCCTGAACAGGGCGGGGCCCGCCCACAGAGGCGGGCCGGGCGGTCTGGCCGCCCCTCCCGCCCGCGTGGCGGGCGGGACCTGGACCACGCTCATGCCGTGACCCCCTCGGACGAGGCGGCGCCGATCTCCGCGAACCGGCCCCGGTACACCAGCAGCCCGTCGCTGCCGGGCCGCTGCCGCATCGACAGCACCTTGCCGAGGAAGATCGTGTGGTCGCCGCCGTCGTAGGCACGCCACAGGTCGCATTCGAAGCTCACCGCGGCGTCCGCGATGAGCGGCACCCTGGTGAGCTCCCCCAGCTCCACGTCGACCTGGGCGAACTGGGCCGCGCCCAGCGCGCGGTAGCGGTCGGCGAAGTGCCTGGCCGCGGCCTCCTGGTGGCCGGCGAGCACGGAGACGCCGAAGAAGGAGCTCTCTCCGAGGCGCCGGTGCATCATCGCGGACTTGGCGACGCAGACCAGGAGCAGCGGCGGGCTGAGTGAGACCGAGGTGAAGGCGTTGGCCGTCATGGCGTGGGGGACGGCGCCACCGGTGGTCACCACGGTGACACCGGTGGCGAACGCGCCGAACGCGGTGCGCAGCGCCTTGGAGTCGGTGGCGTCGTCGAGCGTCGGGGTCGATGCGGAGATGTGCACGCTTGCCTCCTGGATCCGCGTCTAGGACGCGTACGGTTCAAGCGCCCTGAGCAGGGACTCGGGGATCCTCGCGGGCGTGGTCCTGGTGTTGGGCCCGCGCATGCAGGCCACCCGCTGCCTGCCGCGGGCGATGAGCGTCTCGCTCGAGTCGGGGCCGACCCGTATGTAGTCGAAGCCGAACTCCAGCTGCGTCTGGGCGAGCTCGACCAGGCGCATCCTGATGGACAGCTCGTCGAAGGCCGTGATCTCCGCGAAGAACTCGCAGTCGACCTTCAGGGTGAACAGCTTGAGGTCGTCCTGCAGCTCGGCGAGCACGTCGGGCGCGCGCTCCTTCAGGAACATCTCCCGGCATCTGCCCTGCCAGCGCAGGTAGTTGACGTAGTAGACGTTCCCCACGATGTTGGTCTCCTCGAAGCCCACCGTGTGGAGATATTCGAAGTACTTTCCCATGGTCATGACCGTCCTTCGGTGAGGATCGCGACCACGACGGGCTCCGGCAGCTCCCGTACGGTGGTCACGAGCGTCGCGATCAGCGAGCCCGCGGCGGCCAGCACCACCCACCCGTCGCGGGCGGCGGAGTGCAGGGCCGGCGGGGCGTCCGTCGTGCGGCCGGCCCGCCGCAGGCATGTCTCGGCGGCGCGGATCCTGGCGGCGGCGGTGTCCTGCCGCTCCGCCGCCTCGGCGGCGATCCGCTCGGCGAGCGCGGCGTGCGGCCCGGGCGGGTCCCCGGAGATCTGTACGATCTCGCAGGCGACGGTGCCCTGGGCGGCGACGCGCAGCGTCATGCCCGGCACCTGCGCACTGGTCGAAGCGAGGGTTGTCCCCGCGCCCCCTGCGGTGAGGCGTTCCCGGGTGAGCTCTGCCGCGTCGTCGCCCGGTTCGACGACGACCGCGACCTGCGCGCCGGCCAGGTCGCCCAGCGTGCGTTCCAGGTAGGGGCCGAGCAGCGGCGCCGACCAGGGGCCGCGCCCGTCGTTCTTCCGCACGGCCTGCAGGCGCAGCCCTTCCCAGCGCTCGACCAGCTCGCCGGTCTTGGTGCGTACCGCGATGTCGTAGACGTAGGTGTCGCCGTCCCTGCTGCGCTCACTGGCGCAGTAGCGCACCTCGCCCACGCCGGCCAGCCGGGCGCCGCCCGGGTGCACCCTGTCGACGGCGGTCGGCAGCAGCGTGGCGTTCGGCACGCAGACCTGGTTGCCGTGCATCAGCGCGTCCCGCATGCCCGGGTCGCCGAGCAGGAGCCGGTCGGGCAGGAAGCCGGCGAACCACGAGCCGTCCGCCTCCACCGCCAGGTCCGCGTCCACGTGGCGGGCGGCCGCGTGGTGGTAGCGGCGCAGCCGCTGAAAGCGTCTGCCCTGGAACAGCACCTCGCCGTACAGGTCGGTGTCCGGGTCGAGCGCCACCGGCGGCAGCCCGTCGGCGACCTGGACGGGCGCCCCCTCCTCGGGGCCCTCCGCGGCGAAGCGCAGCACGGCCTTGAAGTGGTCCACGTCGAAGCCGGTCTCGCCGCTGCGGATCGTCACGGCCGCCGTGCCGTCGTCGATGACCGTCGCGGCGATGCGCAGCGTGGTGCTCGCCTCCTGCGGCACGATGATCGGCCGCAGGAACTCGGCCTGCTCGATGACCGGCGCGCTCTCGCGGGCGATGGCCGCGCCGGCGACCTGGGCCATCGCCTCCATGCCGAACACGGCGGGGAACAGCAGGTTTCCGTCGAGCAGGTGGTCGGCCAGGTAGAGGTCGGTCCCGGCGTTCAGCTCGACCTCGCTGACCAGCTCCACCCCGTGGTAGCGGATCAACGGCTTGTCCACGAAGCGCAGCAGGGGCAGTTCGGGCAGGTCGTGCTGGATCGTGGGGACACCCTCCGCGCGGCCGGTGATGACCACGGTGCCGGGGGCGTCCGGGTCGGTGACCAGCCGGCGCATGATCTCCACGCCCTGCTCGACGGGGATCGGCGTGATGCCCTGCTGGGCCAGCCGGTCCACCACCGACAGCCGCTCCCCCATGCCGACCTCCGACCACACCGACCACTCCAGGCAGAGGCACCTGCAGGCCGGGTGGCGCCGGCCGGCCTCGGCGGTGAGCTCGGCCAGCCATTCGTTGGCGGTCGCGTAATGCGCCTCGCCCTGCAGGCCCGCGCGGCCGATGATGCTGCCGAGCGTGACCAGCAGGCGCAGCCGGTCGGGCGCCACCGCGTCGAGCACGTTGCGCAGGCCGTCGACCTTGGGGGCGAACGTGCGCAGGAAGTCGGGCAGTTCCAGGCTGCCGATGCCGGCGGGCTGGTTGAGCCCGGCGCCGTGCAGCACCGCGGTCACCGGTCCGAGCGCCTGCTCGGCCTCGGCGACGGCCTGCCGTACCTGCTGGGGGTCGGTGACGTCGGCCCTGGCGTAGTGCACGGTGAGCCCCGACTCGGCCATGCGCCGCAGGTTGGCGGCGAGCTCCTGGTCCTGGGCCGGGTCCGAGCGGCCGAGCAGCGCGAGCTTGGCGTGCCCGGCCATCGCGATCGCGCACTCGGCGGTGATGCCCTTGCCGCCGCCCGTCACCAGCAGCACGTCCTCGGACGAGAGCGGCTCCTCCGCGCGTGCCTGGCGCACCGGCAGCGCGCGCAGGACGGGCACCCGCCGCACGCCGTCCGCGTCGTAGTGCACCTCGGCGTATTCGGCGGTGGCCGCCACCTCCTCAGCCACCCAGGTGATCACCTCGGGTGTCTCGGGTACGTGCACGATGGTCGTGCGGAGCCCGGCGGCCTCCAGGTGGAGGGTCTTGGCCAGCCCCGCCGCACCGCGGCCGTGCTGGACCAGGACGAACCGGGTGCCCGGCCCGGCCGCCATCGCGGTCTTGGCGCCGAGTAGCGCCTGCTCCAGGTCTTCCGCCGCGCACTCCGGCGGCAGGCACACCAGCACACCGGATCCGGCCTTCTCCCGTTCGAGGGCCTCCCGCAGCGGCGCCGCGAGCGCCGAACCCGCCGGGGCGAACACCTGCCACCGTCCCGGCTCCTCGGTCCTGGCCCGCCGGGGCCGGGGCCGCTCGACGAGGTCGACCGCGAACGGCCGCACCCAGGTCGCCGCGCCCGTCACGCCCGTGACCCGCTGGTCGTGCGGCTCGGCCGCCAGCTGGTCCAGCGCCTCGCCCAGCTCGCGCAGGGTGGCGGTGGCGAGGTTGGGCAGCGCCTGCCCCGCGGGTATCCCCAGGTGCTGGGTGGCCTGGTCGAGGATGTGCATCGCGGTGACCGAGCTCAGGTGCAGGCCGTCGAGCGGCTTGCTGTCCTCGGTCACCATCTCCAGGGGCAGCTCCGCGCGCTCGGCGGCCAGGCGGCGCAGCAGGTCCGTGGTGGACTCCCCGGACGGGCCCGCCTGCGGGCGGTCCTGGGCGGGCTCGGGCTGCGCGGGCGCGGGCACCTCCTTGATCGTGGTCTGCGGGGCCGACTCGGCGGGGCTGGCGAAGAACGAGAACTCCGCGCCGATCTCCAGCGGCCGGATGAGGCGGCCGTGGAAGAGCTCCTCGTGCGCGACCGGCACCCCGGCCACGTGGGCGGCGGCGACCACGCCGAGCAGCCCGGTCAGCGACTCGCCGTCGGTGTCCAGCGCGATCGCCGGGACGTCGGTCAGCTCGGCTGCGAGGCCGCTGAGCACCCGGCCAGGGCCCACCTCGACGAGCAGGTCCAGCCCTGCGGCCGCCTCCTGCAGGGCCTGCGTGAACAGCACGGGGTCGCTGACCTGGCGGAGCAGCAGCGCGGCGACGTCGGTGCCGGGCGCAAGCGTGCTCCCGGTGACCGTGGACACCACCCGGCGGCCGAGGCGGTGGAACCGCTCGCCGTCCAGCTCTTCCGCCAGCGCCCGCGCGGCCGGCGCCACCAGCGGGGAGTGGAAGGCGTGCGAGACGTTCAGCCGGGACCAGGTGAGCCCGGCGCGGGAGGCGGCGCGGCCGACCTCCTCGACCGCCTCCACCGGCCCGGCGACGACGGTCTGGGTGGGCGCGTTGTATCCGGCGATCACCACGGGCAGCTCGCCGATCAGCTCCGACGCCGTGCCGGGGCCGGTGCGCAGGCTCGCCATGGCGCCGCTGGCGCTCTCCCGCTCCATGGCGCGCCCGCGTTTGGCGGCCACCCGCAGGAGGGTCTGCTCGTCCATCGCGCCCGCCCAGCACAGCGCGGAGATCTCGCCCAGGCTGTGGCCGACGGCGACGTCGGCTTCGACGCCGAGCAGGGACAGCGCGCGCAGCCCCGCCAGCGATCCGGTGACGATGCGTGGCTGGGCCACCGAGGTGGCCACCATGTCTCCGGCAGCCGGAAGCCCGGCCTCGCGGTAGAGCTCCTCGACACAGGCCAGGCGCCGGCGCAGCATGCCTCCGCCGGTCCCGCGCCCCGAGCCCTGCCCGGGGAAGAGGTAGCCGACCTTGGGCCGGGCCGTGGCACGGCCGGCCCATGCCCTGCCGTCCGAGGTGACGAGCCTGGTGTCCCCTGACTCCAGTGCCGCCAGCACGCGCCTGAGCTGCCGTTCGGCGTCCTCCGGCGAGGTGACCACCACGGCCGCGCGGTACGGCAGGCCGCGCAGCCGGTCGCTCAGGGTGGCGGCCAGGTCGGTCAGTTGCGCGTAGGACACCTGGCGGACGAAGTCGGCCAGCTCCGCCACCGACGCCCGCAGCTCGTCCTGTGACGCGGCGTCGAAGAGGAAGACCTCCGCGTCCTGCGGCGAGGCGGCCAGCGCCCTGGTGCGGCTGGACATCCGCCGCCGGGTGGCCTCGGACTCGAGCACGACGTGTGTGTTGATGCCGCCGAAGCCCATGGCGGTGACGCCCGCGCGCAGCGGGCGTCCCTCGGGCCACGGCTCCGCGGCGCGCAGCACGCGCAGCGGCGCGTGCTCCTCGGTGAGCACCCGGTGCGGCTCGACGCAGCCGATGGTGGGGGGAAGCACCTGCTCGTGCAGCGCCATGGCCGCCTTGATGAGGCCGGCCACCCCGGCGGCGGCCTTGGCGTGGCCGATCATGCCCTTGACGGAGCCGACGGCCGCGGGCGGCGCGGCCGGGTCGGCGGCCGCTCGGGTCTGGGACAGCGCGGTGAGCTCCGTCTCGTCGCCGACCGCCGTCCCGGTGCCGTGCCCTTCGAAGAGCGACACGGTCCCGACGCCGAACCCCGCCCGCCGGTAGGCGCGCTCCAGGGCCAGCCGGTATCCGCTGACCTCGGGACGTGTCATGCTCCCCGCACCGTCGGAGGAGACGCCCCACCCGGCGATGGTGGCGTAGACCCGGTGCCCCGCGGCCAGCGCGTCGGCCTCTCGCATCAGCACGACGATCCCGCAGCCCTCGCCGGGCCAGAAGCCGTTGGAGTGCCGGTCGTACAGCCGGAAGTCGCCCTTGGCCAGGGCCCCGGTCTTGGCGAAACCGATCATCTCGAACGGGTCGATGGACAGGTCCACGCCGCCGGCGATCGCGACGTCGAGGTCTCCGTCGGTCAGCGCCTTGGCCGCCGTCACCACCGACAGCAGCGAGGAGGAGCAGGCGCCGTCCACGGTGTAGCCGCCGCCGTGCAGGTCGTAGTGGTTGCAGATGCGCCCGGCGATCGTGTTGGACAGCCCGCCGGCGAGGGTGTCCTCGTCCACGGGCGGGAACGGGCTCTTGAAGGCCGTCTCGTAGTCGGCCAGGAACGAGGCCAGCCGGTCGTCGTCCCACCCCTGCTCCTTGAGCGCCGCCGCGAGCGTGCGCCGCACGTACGGCCAGCGCAGCCGCAGGGCCTTCGCCCGGGTGAACTCCCCGGTGAGGGTGTTGCCCACGATGACGCCCGTGCTCTGCCTGGGCAGCCCTTCCGCCCCGGGGAACCCGGCGTCGGCCATGGCCCTGCCCGCCATGTCCAGCGCCAGCCAGTGGGTCAGGTCGGTCGACCGGTAGGTGCTGCCCGCGATCCGGTGGGCCACGCGGTCGAAGGTGTAGCCCTCGATGACGGCGGCCGTCCGCGCGTAGAACCGGTCGGGCGTGGCGGGATCGGGATGCCAGTAGTCCGCGAGCCGCATGCGCACGTCGGGCAGCCGGCGGAAGGCCCGGCGTCCGGCGACGGCGTTCTCCCACAGCTCACGTGGCGAGGCGGCGTCGGGATAGCGGCAGGCCATGCCGACGATCGCGATCTTCGTCATACTTTCGCGACCTCTTTCCCTGACGGGGAGACCGCCTCCGCCGCGGCCGCGCTCACCCTCGCGGCGTCGAGCGCCCTGGCCTTGTCCACGATGTGCAGCGCCCAGAGGAAGCCGCCGCGGACGAGGCAGACGATCGCGGTGGCGAAGAAGATCCCGTACGGGATGTTCATGCCCATGAGCACGCCGTACACCAGGGCGACGCCGCCGCCGAAGGCCACCTGGGACAGCGGTCTCGACGGGGTCGTCCCGGGATCGGTGATCATGTAGTTGCTGAACAGGATGAACGCCACCCCGGTCATCATGGACAGGCCGCCGAGGATCGAGATGTCGTCGATGATGAGCCCGCGGACCACGGCCTGCAGGGCGAACCCGCCGACCCAGGCGAGGATCAGGGGCATCCGGTTGGTGAGCTTGCCGTTGAGCATGGTGCCGCCGACGATGATGATGCCGGGGATGATCCAGTCGATCGGGTTGTGCACGTTCTCGGTGAAGTGGTACGGCGGCGCGATGCTGGCCCACGGGAAAAGCAGCAGGATCACCGCGATGCCGAGGTTGGAGGGGTTCATGAAGTGCCGCAGGCGGCCGCGCACCGGCGCCCTGAGCACCCACTTGGCGCCGACGGCCACGGTGACGCCGAACATCATGACGAGGATCTGGTCGTTGACGTAGGTCAGCATGTTGAGCGCCATGGCGGTGATGTGCGCGGGGTAGAGGAACTCCACCAGCCCGCGGAAGCCGTTGCCGCGGAAGCGCGGCGCGCGGCCCTCCGCGCGGGCGCCGATGAGCTCCAGCACGATCTCCGCGGTGTAGGCGGTGGCGAGCGCCACGAAGGGCCACGTCCAGGGCTGCTCGAACCCGAACCAGGTGTAGCCGAGGATGTTGAAGACCGTGATCGAGATGGCGAACCTGCGCAGCGCCGTGACGACCTTCGGATCGTGGCGGGGCGTGGTCCTGCTTGTCTTGTCGGCCATGTCCGTCACTTCTCCTTCGCGGTCGAGCCGAGCTGGATGGCGTGCCAGCCGGGGCTGAGCTGAAGATCCTGCCGGCGTGCCTGGCCGGTGCGGTCGCGCCAGGTCAGGTGCACCTTCACCGGACCGGTCACGTTCTGGCCCAGGCCGATGTGCACGGCGTGCGCGCGCTTGCCGGAGTGGCCGCTGCCGCCGTCCACGCGCCCGATGTGAGTGCGTCCGTCGGGAGTGGTCACGCGCACCTCCGCGCCGATCGCGGGCGAGCCGGCCGCGGGCAGCGGTCCCGCGGAGGCGGCCTCGTCGTACGTGAGCCGCAGGCCGAGGAAGGCCCCCGTGGACTTGCTGGTGTTCTGGTAGTAGATGGGCGCGTCGAACTGCCGGGCGACGGCGAAGTCGATCAGCCCGTCCCCGTTGGCGTCGCCCGTCGCGATGCCGCGCGTGGGCACCGGCACGGCCAGCCCGAGCTCCTGGGAGAGGTTGGCGTAACGCCCGTCGCCGCCCTTGGCGAAGAAGGCCAGCCACTGGTTGCCCGCGATGTCGCCGCCCTCGGTGACGTTGGGCCAGGACTTGGGGTTACGGGTCACGCCGTCGTTGGCCGCGGCGAGCTCCTGCAACGGCGGCCACCGGTTCACGTCGCCCTTGACGAACCCGGTCGCCTGCACGATCTCCGCCTCGCCGTCGTTGTCGAAGTCCTCGATCTTGGGGTCCCAGCCCCAGCCCGACCAGGCGGTGCGCTTTTCCGCGCTGACGTCCTGCCATGGCGCCTCGCCGCGCTTGAAGTGGGCGCGCAGGTCGGCCTGGTCCTTGGCGGTGGAGACGAACTGGAAGTTGCTCTCCTGGATCCCGAACGGCGTGGTGATGTTGCTGACGAAGAAGTCGAAGATGCCGTCGTGGTTGAGGTCGCCCGCGTCGGACCCCATGCCCTTGAAGGAGTCGTTGCCGAGCGTCTTGGACTTGGGGACGACGGGGCTGCGCACCCCCTTGACCCGCGAGAACGAGATCTTGCCGGGCGCGGAGGTGTTGTGTAGCAGGTTGTCGACGCCGAAGTCGTTGTTCAGCAGCAGCTCGGGCAGCGCGTCGCCGTCGAGGTCGAGCGAGGTCGCGCCGAGCTCCCAGCCCGTGGAGATGTCGGCCGGCAGCGCATTGTCGATCTTGGTGAACGCCGCGGTGGGCCGGTCGCCGGAGGTACCTCCCGTCCAGCGGAAGAAGTAGTCCCGGCCGCCGTTGACCGCGTTGGACAGCGAGTCGTTCATCTCCACGCCGCCGTCGGCCTTGCTGTCGAGGACCGGGCTGCCGTCGGGGAAGTAGTTGCCGACGAAGATGTCCGGCCTGCCGTCCCCGTCGAAGTCGGCGACCGTGGCGACGTTGCTGTTCCACAGCTCGCCCCGGTACGCCCCGGCGGAGCCCGGCACGAGCTCGGCCGGCTCGAACGCCGCGGCGTCGAGCCGGGCCGCCGTCGAGCGCTGCAGGTGCAGGGTGGGGGTGCGACCCCACCAGTACACCAGCAGGTCGGTCCGGCCGTCCTGGTTGTAGTCGGCCGGGACGGCGCCCATGGGGGCCATCGCGTCGTTCATGGGCAGGGAGCCGTACGTGAGCGCGAACGGCTGGTACCGGTTGCCGCCCGTGCCCGGCACCGGGGTGACGACCACCTGGTCGGTGCGCGTGTCGACGATGACCAGGTCGTCGTCGCGGCCGTTGCCGTCGAGGTCGTTCATCGCGATCGCCGCGCCGACCGAGGAGATCCACGCGCTGATGTGCTCGTAGGCCTTGTTCACCTTGCGGATCGTCTGCTGCGGGGCTCCGCCCGGCATCGCGATGCTCATCGGCGTGAAGCCGTACGAGCCGGCCAGCCGTTCCTTGTCCGAGTCGGACGCGAAGGTCGGGCGGCTCGTCACGAACATGGCGATCATGAGCGCCAGGGCGACGATTCCGGCCAGTTGTCTGCGCAGCCATGCGGCCGTCATGGGGTAACACCTCCAAGGGAGTGGAATCTGTCGGCGATGCGCTGCCGCCAAACCTCGTAAGCGGGCGATCGTCCCGCTGCCGTCGCGCCGGTCTCGCCGGCCTCCGCCGCGCGCTGCGTGCTGGGCCGGGTCTCGTGGCTGATCTCCGCCGCGAGCTGCGCGCTGGTGCCGCAGAGCACCTGGACGGCCTGCTCGGTGTGCGGGAACAGCAGGCCGGCGCGGATCCTGGCCTCGGCCGCGAAAATGCTGCCCTGGGCGAGCTGGGGCGCGTGGCGGCCGGCCCGCTCGCGCAGCTCGCGCAGCTCGGCTTCGTCCGCGCCGCCCGCGTAGGTGGCGGCCAGGCCGGTCCCGCTGTAGAGGTCGGCTCTGCGCGGCTCGGGGAAGCTCTCGATCAGCGAGGTGACCTGCTCCACGTCCGTGCCGCCGACGAACCACAGCGCGCGGCCGATGCCCTGGTCGATGGCGCGGGCGGCGTAGCGGTCCTGGCCGGCCGGCCAGCGGAACCGGGTCTCGTGGGCCTGCTCGTGCACGTACTTGCGGGTGTGGAAGTACGCCTGGTGGAAGCCGTAGCCGTCGTGGACGAGCCACCGCAGCAGCGGATCGAGCCGGGCGTCGGCCGGCCACAGGAAGCGGGGCAGCCGTGCCATGGCCCAGCCGATCCCCACATAGATCATGTAGTTGTGGTGGAGCCCGCGCCCGCGCAGGAACTCGCGCGTTCTGCGCAGGTCGCCGAAGGTCAGGCAGTCCAGGATGGCGAAGCCCATGCCAGCGCCCTCGTAGGCGAAGCCCCGGAACCTCGCGGGCACCTGCTCAAGCCGCTCCTCCGCCTCGGCCGGGCGGCGCGCCTCCACGGCGTACGCGTAGCCGGTCAGAAACGCCTCGCCGACCGTCTCCAGTAATTCCTTGGCGGCCGCGTCCTTCACCCAGAAGCCGCGCTTTCCGAGCCTGGTCTCCTCGATATCCGGTGTCAGGATTTTTCGTCGCAATGACCTCAGCACACTGGTCAAACCGCCCTCCAGCTTTCGTCAGATGACCTTTCACTCATTGACCCACGCGGCCGGGAAACCGGACAACTCCGGATTTGCTCGCCTCAACGGAGTTTCCGGGCAGCCTCACGGACGGCCGGGCGCATATTCCCGCCGTTTTGCCGAGGGGCGATCAGCGATATGTGTTTTCCGCGTCGGCGGCGAAATACGCCCGTATCCGCCCACGCCAGATTTCGTAGTCGCCGGCCGCGGCCTCGTCCGCGAGCGTGGCGGCGCCGGTCGTGGAGAGCCCGGTGAGGATCTCCACCGCGACCTCGCTGTGGGCCGGCACGTGGCCGGCGTAGTGGCGTGCCTTCAGCGCGAAGACCGAGCCCTGCGCCAGCTCGGCGCGGTGCTCGCCGGCCTCCTCGCGCAGCCCGGTCAGCGCGCCGGTCCCGCATCCGCCCGCGAAGGTCGCGGCCAGGCCGACGCCGCTCCACAGGTCGGGCTGCCGGTGCGCGGCGAATCCCCGTACCGCGGCGGAGACATCGAGGACGCTCGCACCGTGAATGAACCACAGGGCGCGCCCGACGCCCTGATCCACCGCGCGGGTGAAGTAGGCGGCGTTCCCCTGCCACGGGTAGGGGTCGGGCACCCGTTGCTCGCCGACCCATCGCCGCGTGTGGAAGTAGGCCAGGTCGAAGCCGTATCCGTCGACGGCGAGCCAGCTCATGGTGGGGTGGTACGGCGTGCCGTCCAGGTCCGGCAGCACCTTCTTCCACAGCGGCCTGGGCAGGCGGGCCATGGCGAAGCCGATGCCGATGTAGGCCAGGAAGATGTGCGGCTGGCCGGGGCCGAGCAGCAGGTCACGGGTGCGGCGCCGCGTCCCGCGGCCCATGGCGTCCAGCACGGTGAACGCCATGGTCGCGCCCTCGTACGCGAAGCCGCGCAGCTCCGTGTCCACCATGGCCAGCCTGCGCTCCAGGTCCCACTGGTCGCGCGCGTCGATGCCCCATTCGAAGCCGCAGACGACGGCCTGCGGGATCGACTCGAGGCGTGCCGTGGCCGGGGAGGGAGCGCAGGGGAACCCGCGCCTGGCGAACGTCACCTCCGCCAGGGAGGGGGCCAGGATGAGCCTGCGCAGCGAGCCGATCAAGGTTGACATCGTCGTCTCCTCAGGACCACGGCGCGACGGGGTACCACGGGATGATCTCCCTGCGGGCCAGTAGCCGCAGGTCCCAGTACAGGAAGGTGAACACGCCCGCGACGATCAGCGTGACGGCGGTCAGCGCGGCGGCGCGGCCGGGCCTGCCCTGCAGCCACCGCCGCAGCCTGCTCCCGGCGAACCTGGCCATGATCAGGAACAGCACCGCCATGATGACGATGTTGCCGAGGGACTGCAGGACGAACGCGGCCGCGCCGTACAGCGGGTTGCCGCTCTCCGCGGCGTCCCTGAACAGGTGGCGGAACATGGGGTAGGGCCGCCCGATGAGGAATCCGCCGATCAGCGTGCCCATGAACACCAGCCGCGCGCGGGGTGCGCGGGCGAACGGGTCGGGCACCAGGCCGATCGCGGCCAGGCCCAGGTACAGCATGGCCAGGCCGACGACCCCGAAGACCACCATCGACTGGATGCTGCGCGGCGACAGGGTGCCGGCGGCGTTCTGCGCGGTGGAGAACTGCGGCATCGCGGTGCCCACCGCGCCGACGATCGCTCCGTAGACCGCCGAGACCGCGACCATGCCGGCCGTCAGCCAGCCCAGCGGCGCCAGGGTCCGCGCCGGCCTGTTCCCCGTCGTCACCATGGGGGCGACCGCGCCGAAGACGGCGATGTTGCACGCGGTGAACGTGCCCGCGAGGCCGCTGACGAAGGCGAAGACGATCCCGGCCGCGAAGCCCACGATGGGCTGTTCGCCCGCGTGCTCGCCGAGGAAGGCGTCCGCCACCGCGCCCCCGATGGTGCTGTCGACGAAGGCGGCCGACCAGACCACCGTGAGGGCGAACCCCGCCAGGCTGCTGATCGCGACGAGCAGCCAGCGCCTGCGTGGCAGGGCGGCGATCGCCGGACCGGTCACTTGCTTGGATAACGTCGCTGTCTCGCTCAAGGTTGACCTCCCTGACGTCAGTACGGCCGTGCGTCCTCCTCAGGATGTGCGGCGAGACGGAGGCGGACACATCGCAAAATGCGCTATCCGCCGGGGAGCCGGCGGAAGAGCACGATCCGATAGGTCAGCCGGCCCAGCCGCTCAGCCGCCATTCGCCCCCGGCAGTCAGCGGCCCGCGCAGGAACCTGCCGGGATCGGCCCAGCGCGCGCCCTCCGCGCCCGCCTTCCTGGCCAGGCACCGGGCCACGGCCGTCTTGATCGCTTCCAGCTCTTCCGGGGTCGCCTGGCCCCGTACCACGGTCAGTTCCATGGCTTAGACGCTCGCCGGGGCACGGCCGCACGCGCATCTCCGGCCGTGCCGCCGAATGCCCGTCGAAAACCCGATGGCAGCTTCATGCCACCCGTCGGCAACTAGGTGAACCCGACTTCTCTGGATACCGGTGTCCGGCCCCGGCACCATGAAATTACGCAAGCAACGGAAAAATCCGGAACAATCCAGAGGAGAAAACAATGGGCGCCAAATTCCTGCTCCGCCTCGTATCGCTGGTGAAGTCCAACGGCACTACGTGGGACTGAACAAATAAATTTCCACCGCGCGCCGGCACCAATAAACAACAGGGACTCACCATGCCCATAAAACTGCTCGACGACGAATGCCATATTTGGTGGGCGGACGCCCAGGAATTCCCCGCCGAGGCCCTCCGCGCCGACCTCAGCGCCACCGAGATCATCCGGGCCGGCAGGTATCGCAGCCCGGCGGCACGGCGGCAGTTCGTGACGGCCTGCTGGCTGCTCCGCACCATGGCGGCGCGGCAGCTGGGCCTGGCTCCGGCGGAGGTCCAGCTCGATCGCCGCTGCCCGGACTGTGGCAGGCCACATGGCAAACCGCAGATTCTGGGCACGCGGCGGCCGCTGCACGCGTCCGTCAGCCACTCCGGTGGCCGGGTGGCGGTGGCCCTCTGCCCCGCCGTGCCGATCGGCGTCGACGTCGAAGCGGTGCGGGACGTGCCGATCGCGGAGGCCGCGTTGGCCTCGGCGGAGCTCGCCGCGTTACGATCTTTACCGATGCGGGAGCACAGGGCCGGGTTCGCCAGGGCGTGGGTGCGCAAGGAGGCGGCGCTCAAGGCGACCGGCCACGGTCTGCGCATTCCACCGGACAAGGTGATCGTCTCGGTCGCCGAGGAGCCGGCCGAATTACTCGACTGGCCGCTCGATCTGCCGTCCCGTTCGGTGCGGCTGCACACGCTCGCCCCCGGGTACGGCTACATCGGGGCCATCGCGCTCCTGGACGAGAGCCGGTCGGTGCGCGTGTCCGAATCGGATGCGACCCGGCTCTGCTCTTCGTACGCCGAAGAATTCACCGTTGCCGCATGATGCGAATGAGTGCCGGAAATACAGCCACCGCGAGTTTCCAAGAGGCGCGCCATGAGGAGCTACGTACTTGTTCCCGGCCTGTGGGCCGGAGCGTGGATCTGGCACCGGATCGCGCGGCAGCTGAGGGCTGCGGGCCACCGGGCCCGCGCCCTCACGCTGTCCGGTCTGTCGGCGCCGGACACCGGCGGAAGGCACGTCACCCTCGCCGACCACGCCGATGACGTGCTGTCCGTCCTCATCCAGGAGGACCTGAACGACGTGATCCTGGTCGCCCACGACTACGGTGGCATCGTCGCCGGCAGCGTGGTCGATCGGGCGCCTGAACGGGTGGCCCACACCGTGTACGTGGAGGCGTTTCTCGCCCACGACGGCAGGTCGATGCTCGACGCGTTCCCCGGCAGCGTGCGCGCGGAAGAGCTGCGGCTCATCGCCGACAACGACGGCCTGCTGCCCCCGCCGCCCATCGCGGCCGTCGCCGACGGGCAGGATCTGTCCTCCGGGGACGCGCGGTGGCTCACCAAGCGCTTCGTCGGTCATCCTGGGCGTTCGCTCTCCGACCCGGCGACCCTCGGGCGGCCGTCGGCGCGTCACTCGGCGACGTACGTGGTGTGCGAGAAGGATCACTTCGCGGGAAGCGTCGGCGAGGACATCGACCGCCTGCGTGACGAGCCGGGATGGACGTTCCGCACGCTGCGCACGGGCCGCTGGCCGATGCTCTCCGTCCCCGGCGAGCTCGTCGAGCTGCTCCTCGACGTGGACCGCACCGTGGGACCCGTCAGCGCCGAGACGGCGGCGGGCGAGTGAGCGCCGGTCCCTAGATCCAGTTCTCCTCCTTGGCGCGAAGGGCGGCCTGAAACCTGTTCACCGCCCCGAGGCGGGACATGAGGTCGGCGACGTACCGCCGGTAGGTCCGGACCGAGATGCCCAGGTCCCTGGCCGCTATCTCGTCCTTGTCCGCCGAGGCCAGGGCGGTGAGAACGCTCCGCTCCAGGTCCGACAGGCCGGGGCCGTCGTCGATCTCCCCGTGGCGTCCCCCGAATTCGTCCGCGGCCTCCCACAAGCCGTCGAAATAGATGACGAGCTGCGAGACCAGGCCGGGCTCGCGGACGAGCAGCGCCCCCCTGGAGCTCTCCTTGGGATCGACCGGGACGACCGCCACGCTCCGGTCGAAGACCACCATGCGGTCCATCCGCTCCTCCGTGATGCGGACCTGACCGCCGAGCTGGGTGAACTCCCCCAGGTAGGACACCAGGTGAGGCACGTCCAACGCCTGCGGGTGATAGATGCTCTTCACCGTCAGGCCACGCCGGAGCAGCCGCGTGTCGGCCAGCCTGGCCGTCTCGATGGCGGCCTTCGACAGGCCTCCCCCTGGGTGCAGGCACAGCACCTCGGTGTAGGAGAAGAACGCTAGATCGTCGATCTGCCGCCTGACCCTGTCGACTCCCTCGATGCGCTCGATCGCCAGGGTCGTGTCCCGCTCCGTGCCGCGCCGGCGGTCCTCGACGAGGGAGTTGATCGCCTCGCGGGCCGCCATGACCCGGCGGATCTCCTGGTTCAGCTCCTCGATCCGCTGCTCGACGAGCCGCTCGATCGCGATCCGCGGGTCTTCGGCCACCACGTGGTGGCGGTCCTTGAGGTCGAGCAGCCCGAGCTCGCCGAGGGACTCGACTGCGGCCTCGACCGAGTCGGGGTCCAGGTCCAGCGCCTGCCGGATCGATCCGACCTCGTCGCCGTCCCGGCGGAGGAAGAACCGGTAGATCTCCTCTGCCTCCTGGGAGATGCCCACGGCCTCCAAACGCATCCTTCACCTCACACGCGCGGCCCCGCCGCGCAGTCGCGCTCGAGGCGCGGCTCCACACCCGTCCGGCCACGTTGCCGGCCGAGCGGGCGCGGCACTCTGGCCCCACACCCGCCCGGCCACGTTGCCGACCGAGCGGGCGCGGCACTGCGGCTCCACGCCCGCCCGGTCACGTTCGTGCCGGCTGCATCAGCCGCACCGGTACAGCGTCGCGTCGCCGAAGCTGGGGAGCGGCAGGAGGCGTTCCTGCGGCGGGGTCCCGCCGTAGGTGGCCGGGTCGACGACGCTGCAGTTGCCCTCGACCCAGGCCACGCGCTCCTTCTGCCGCTCGCCGCCCATGCCCGCGATGCCGCCCATCCGGGGTCCGCCCGGCGCGGCCGAGAGCACGAACCTCAGCTTGCCCTGCGCGACCCACTGTCGGAGCCGGCCGACCGAGGGCGCGTTGTCGGCGCCCAGGTATCCGCCCATGCTGACGACCACCGCGTCGCTGTCGATGATGAACGACGACGCCGCGAGCCCGCCGCCCTCGATGGCGAGCGCGATCTCCGCGTTCCCGGAGTTCCGTACGGCGTAGTCCAGCAGCTTCCGGTTCTCCGCGGAGAGCGTGGTGCCGGCGAATCCGCCACCGCGTGGCGGCCGGGACTGGACGTCCTCCATGCCCGGAATCCGCACCCCTGGTGGCAGCTCGCCCCTGGTCAGCGCGTTCAGGGCCTCGTTGGGCGGACCGGCCGAGGGGAACCCGCCGTTGGTCTTGTGCTCGATCGCGGTGCCCGCCGACCACACCGCCGGGGTGAGGAGCATCGACACCACGCCGGCGAGCAGGGCCCAGCGGCCCACCGTCGCGTGCCCGCCCGCCGCCTGCCTGCCGGCGACGAGGCCGAGCACGGCGAGCGCGGCGGTGACGAGCACGACCCAGCGCGTCCAGCCGTGCCACGAGGCGTCCCGCGAGATCAGCACGACCGCCCAGGCCGCGGTCACGGCCACCGCCGCCGGGAGCAGGACCCACGCGCGACCGGCGCCGTCGCGGTACTCGCGCCACAGGCCCATGAGGCCGGCCGCCGAGATCGCGCTGATCGCGGGTGCCAGGCTGGTCGTGTAGTACGGGTGGAAGATGCCTTCGGTGAAGCTGAAGACGGCGATCGTCACCAGCAGCCAGGTCCCCCACAGGAGCCAGCCCGCACGCCGCAGCCGGTCCCCCGGGATCGCGTGCCAGAGCCTGCGGTATCCGGCCGCTCCCACGACGGCCAGGACGAGCAGGCTCAACGGGAGCAGCCACGAGATCTGGCCGCCTGCCTCGAGGGCGAACATCCGGGTGATGGTCGGCTCGCCGCCGGACATTCCCACGGCCGCCAGCTGGACGTTGAGCCCGGATCCGCCGTACTGCTGGCCGAAGTTGAAGATCTTGCCGAAGCCGTTGTATCCGAAGATGTTCTCCAGCGCGCCGCCGTTCATGGTGGCCCCCATGAACGGCTTGCGGCCGGACCACAGGTCGAACAGCACTGGCCACCAGAACGACGTGACGGCCAGCACGGCGCCCGCGCCCAGCAGGTCCGCCACCCGGCGCTTGACCGTGGCGGTGCCGCACACGAGGTACACCACCGCGATGGCGGGGACGACCACCCACGCCGCCATCAGCTTCGTCATGAACCCGCAGCCGACGTAGAAGGCGCTGAGGTACAGCCATCGTCCGTTGCCGGTGTGGACGGCGCGGGTGCCCGCGTACGCGGCCGCCACGAGCAGCAGCACCAGCAGCGTGTCGGTGTTGTTGCTGCGGTTGATGGCGACCGTCACCGGGGTGAGCGCCAGGATCAGCGACGCGAGCAGCGCGACGTTCTCCCCCGCCCAGAGACGTACCGTGCGGTGCACCAGGAACACCGCGGCGACCCCTTCGATCACCTGGGGCAGCATGATCGACCAGCTGTGGAAGCCGAACAGCCACACCATGAGCACCTGCGGCCAGAACGCCAGTGGCGGCTTGGCCGCGGTGACCACGCCGGCCGGGTCGCCGGCGGCGAACAGGAAGTTCGTGAAACTCCCGGTCATCGACTTGACGGCGGCCGAGTAGTAGGCGTTCGCGTAGTTGCCCGAGTCGAGGGCCCATCCGTACAGCACGGCCGCGAGCGCGCAGATGCCCAGAAGGGCCCACACGTGTTTTCTCGTGGCGCCGTGTGCCGAGATTCTCGGCGTCGGCGGGGCGGTCAGCGGTGGGCTCTGCGTGGCAGAGGACATGCGAATTTCCTTCCCGTTAGTCCGTAACTGACGGCGAGGCCGCCGCTACCGCCGCTACCACCGCTGCCGGGGTCCTAGGGGCGGCGGTCGAGACCCGTATCGGCAGTGACCGCATGCGCCGCAGCAGGAGGCTGCTGTCCCAGATCAGTTCCGACTCCGCGACGCCGAGCCGGGCCGCTGGGAAGCGCTCCACGAACGTGCGCACCGCGATCCGGGCCTCCGCCCTGGCCAGCTCGGCGCCGATGCAGTAGTGCGGGCCGAAGCTGAAGCTGAGGTGCTCCACGCGCTCCCGGCGCGCCCCGTCGTGGCCGGCGGCCGGGCAGTGGTTCACCGCCACGATGCTGACGAGCACCGCGGCCCGGGCGGGCACGTGGAAACCGCCGATGGTGAGCGGTTCGGCGGCGAAGCGCCACGTGGTGTTCGGCGAGGGCGGACAGCTCCGCAGGGTCTGCTCGACGAGGGCGGCGGCGCCGGCGTCGGTCCTCACCGCGTCCTTGGCGGCCGGGTCGACCAGCACCGTCAGCAACAGCGCGGCCAGCAGACCGGCCGTGGTCTCGTGCCCGGCGAAGATCAGACCAGTGATCGCGGCGGGCAGCTCCTCGGGGGTGAGCCGGGCGGAGTCGTCATCGCGTACGGCGAGCAGAGCAGTGATCAGATCGTCGGCGGGATTGACGGCCTTGCTCGCCACCGCCTCCTCGACGCGCCGGTAGATGAGCCGGCGACCGGCGCGCCGGACGGCGTGGTCGGCGCCGTAGGCCATGTCCTCGCTCGCCTGCGCGAGATCCGGGCGCAGCTCCTCGGGCACGCCCAGCACATCGCAGATCACCGACAGCGGAAAGGGGTAGCAGAACTCGGTGACGGCGTCGGCGATCGGCCGGTCGAAGGCCGCGAGCCGGTCGAAGTGCCGGTCACACGTGGCTTGGATGGCCGGCTCCAGAGCCTGGATCCGGCGCCGCGTGAACGCGGGCGCGTGCACGCCGCGTAGCCTTCTGTGGCGTTCACCCTCGACGGCGATCAGTCCGGGATGGGGGTTCGACCGGGTGCCGAGCACGCTGAAGACCTCGGTCCAGTGCGGCGGCGCGAGCGCCGCGTCCTTGGCCAGCCGCGGGTCGGCCAGAACCTCCCGCGCCAGCTGCGGGTCGATGACGACCCAGATCTCACCGCCCGCGGGATAGGGCACCCGCACCACGGGGCCGGCGGCGTGCAGCCGGGCCGCCAGTGCTTCCAGGTCCGGGTGACGCAACGCCGCTGCGAGGTCGATGTCGAGAAACGCGGCAGTCCCTTCCGCCGGATGGTCGTCCGAGGCGTCCGGCGGCGTGGCGGTGCCCATCATGACGTGCTCCTTCAGTGCAGATCTCGCCACCGACGTCGTCGGCGGGGGTCCTAACAGCGTTCACCGCTCCCGGCCACGCGGCATCTCCGGAGTTGCCCGCCTCGGGGAAGCGGTGTGAGAACTTCACGCCCAGTCCGTGGCCGGCGCACTATTCCCCGAGGTCGGGCGTCACCCAGACTCGGATGACGAAAGGGTCCGGCTCGACGACCGAGGAGAGACGATGAAATACGCGATCTTCATCTACAGCAATCCCACGACCTGGGGGCACCCGACGTTCATGCACCAGGAGGGACTGACGCAGGATGAACGAGACGCGCGCATGAATGACTTCGGGTTGCTCATGAAAGAGATATCGGAGTCCGGCGAGCTCGTCATCGGGCAGCCGCTGGACGACCCGGCCCTCGCCAGGACGGTACGCCTGCAGGGCGATTCGCTGACCACCGTCGACGGTCCTTTCCACGATTCTCCGGAACGTCTCGCCGGCTACTTCATCGTCGACTGCGAGAACATCGACCGGGCCGTCGAGATCGCCGCCAGATTCCCGGACGCGCGCGACGGAAGTCAGGGCCCTCATGGGGTAGCAATTTAAAAGTAGTGCCGCCCCGCCGCGACTTGTCATTCTGGACACAGAACGGAGCGCACAAGCGGAAACCGGAACTCAAAGAGCTCCGCCGCCCACGTGACAAACCGTTCTTGGTATCCGACAAGAAGGAGACAGAAATGAAGATCTCGGTGAAGGTTCGGCAGACCCCCCTCAAGGCCAAGAAGATGCTGGGCTGCAAGGCCAGCTGAACGGCCTGAATCCCGAGTTGCGCCGTACCCCGTTTTGCTGCGCAGCTGAATAAGTAGTTGACGGGGCGGGTCGTCTCGACCCGCCCCTTCAACATCTCCATCACATTGAGGAGTCGTTCAATGGAACTGCGCCGGGCACGCTCACTGGTCGGTTATTGGATCGACGGCGAACTGGTCCTGGACAACTATCTCGACGCCGCGTCCGAGACCGGCGAAAGGAACGGCGTCGCAGTAGACGGGCCCAGTATCGACATCCTCGAGCAGTTCGGCGACTGGACCGACCCGGAGACGGTGCCGGACCGCCTCGATCGCTACGACGCTTCCTCGGTCAGGGACGCGATCAAGGCTCTGGCCGAAGCCGGACTGCTCCGTACCAGGGACGAAGCCACCATCGAAGATCGGGTCATGGACGCCTGGCAGCCATGGGGCGAGCCGGCGACCTTCTTCCACTTCGGCACCAAGGACACGGCCTACGTCAGCGTCGACGGCGCCGTCGCCGACGCGGGCATGGCGGCGCGGCGCGAGGAGATCCGCGCCGAGATCGCCGCCGACGGACCGCCTCCGGCGGTCTTCGCGCGTAACTCCGACGTGAAACGCATCTACCTGACCAGGGCGTTCCTTCCGCTGCGCCGTGACTTCGGCGAGGTCCTGGTGTCCCGCCGGACGCACCGCACCTACAAGGACGAACCGGTCCCGCTGCGGAGCCTGTCCACGGTCCTGCACTACACGTTCGCGCCGATGTATTTCTACGACGCCGGAATGCTCGGCAACCTCATGCTGCGCACCAGCCCGTGCGGCGGCGCCCGGCACGAGTCCGAGTGCTACGTGGTCGTGCGGAACGTGGAGCAGATCCCGCCGGGGGTCTACCACTATTCGCCAGAAGACCACAGCCTGGAGATCGTCTCCGCCGGAGTCGACGAGCAGCTGATGGACCGCGTCCTCTTCTCCCAGAAGATGATCACGACCGCCGGCTTCGTCTGCTTCCTGACCGTGAACCTGCCGCGCGCGATGTACAAGTACCGCAGCGCGAGGATGCTGCGCACCGTCCTGCTGAACACGGGCCATCTGGCGCAGACCTTCGCCTTGTGCTCGACCGCGGTCGGGCTCGGCCCGGCGCAGAACGACGCGTTCTCCGACTCGGAAGTGGAGTCGATGCTCGGCATCGACGGCATCTCCGAGACGGCCATGTACGTGCTCGCCGCCGGCGTGCCGGACCGGCGGACCGACGGTTTCCCCATCGAGGACGGGCACGAGGACCTGGAACGGCGCGTCGGCGAATCGCTCGCGCGGGCGACCGAGCCGGGGCGGTGACACATGGGGAGCGTGACAGCGGAGCACATCAGCACCGACCTTCAGGTCCGGCGCATCCAACGCCGGATCATCGTGTCCCTGATCACCGTGCAGGCGGTGTTCTCACTCGCGTTCGCCATGACCGGTCCCCTGGTCTCACTCATCGCCGACGAGGTGACCGGCTCTCCCGGTAAGGCCGGACTGGCGCAGGCGATGATCTACTGCGGCGGCGTGGTCTTCAGCGTTCCGCTGGCCGTCCTCGCCGTCGCGCGTGGCCGGCGGATCGGGATCGCGACCGGCTATTTCACCGGCGCCGTCGGGGCCGTGCTCGTCGTGTTCGGCGCCGTGGTGTCGAGCTTCACGGCGATCCTCGCGGGCGCGGTCGCGATCGGGGCGTCCCTGGCCGGCGGCCTGCAGGTCAGGTTCGCGGCCACGGACCTGGCCTCAACCGACCGGGCGGGCCGGTCCATGGGCGCGTTGAGCTGGGGCTCGACCATCGCGGCCGTGCTCGGCCCGTCGCTGATGGGAGTGCTCGAGGGGATCGGCGGCAACTGGCTGCCCGGGCTCTCGGGTCCCTATCTGGCGATCGCGGTCGTGCTCGCCATCAGCGCTTGCATGATCCTCTTCATGCTGCGGCCGGACCCGCTGGCTCTGGCCCGCGCGCTCGACAAGGAGCCGCCCGCGCCGCGGCAGCCGCTCCGCGTCATGCTCGCGACCGTGCTGCGCCACCCGAACGTGTTCCGCGCCATCCTGGTGCTGGCGCTCGTCCATGCCGCCATGATCTCCCTCATGAACATGGCGGCGATCCACATGCAGCACGGCGCCGCCTCGCTGGGCGTCATCGGCATCGCGATCAGCATCCACACCGCGGCGATGTACCTGCCGGGCCACCTGATCGGGTACCTCGCGGACAAGTTCGGGCCGCGGCCGATCCTGCTGATCGGCCTCGTCGTCCAGGTCCTGGCCGCCGCCACGCTGGCGCTCTCGCCCGCGCACAACGCCGTGGGCGTGGCCGCGGGTCTGCTCCTGCTCGGCCTGGGGTGGTCGTTCGGGTACCTCGGCGGTTCCGTGCTGCTGACGGTGTCCGTGACGGGCCCGCTGCGCACGATGGCGCAGGGCACGTCCGACTTCGCCATGCAGCTGGCCTCCGCGATCGGCGCCCTGCTGGCCGGCGTGGTCGTCACGGCGTTCGGCTACTCGGTCCTGTCGATCGCCTGGGGCATCGGCCTGTCGTTGCTGCTCGTCTCGCTGCTGGTGGCCTGGCGCTCCCGCGCCACGCCCGCCGCCGATTGAGACCGCCTGTTCCGTGACGCCGCCCGCCACCCGGTGGGCGGCGTCACGGGTGTCAACGGCCAGGACGCCGTCGCACGGAACGCCTGTCCCGCCGCCGGCCAAGGGCCGCCGCCATAGGAGATGCGCCGGCCGTTCCCCGGCCCGCGGCACCGGACCCCTCACGGAAACACGAAACGCCGGGCGGAGCAGCACGCGCCCCGCCCGGCGACCCTTCGCGTCACCGCGATCAGACGGTCATTCTCTGCCCAGCTCGACGATCGAGATGAACGAACGCGCAGCCACCGGATGCGTGCCGCGCACCACGAGCCCCGCCTGCGCCGCCAGCGCGCCCAGCTCGGCGAGCCCGCGCTCCTTCCCGCCGGTGTAGACCAGCATGCGCAGGTCCATGGCGGTGTTCGGGGACGCGCCGTCCGCTCCGACGGCCTCGATGACGAGCACGACCCCGCGCTCGCCCGCCGCGTCCGCGCACCGCCGCAGGATCTTGACGGCCGCGTCGTCGTCCCAGTCGTGGATGATCGCCGACAGCACGTACCCCCCGGCTCCGGTGGGCAGCGGGTCGAAGAAGCTGCCCGTGACCACCTCCGCCCGGTGTGACAGGCCCTTGTCACGCAGCGCCTGGCGGGCGCTCGCGGCCGGGCCGGGCAGGTCGACGATGGTCCCGCGCAGGTCGGGGTGGGCCGCCAGCAGCACGGCGAGCAGCGCGCCGCTCCCGCCGCCCACGTCCACGACGTGCCCGAGGCCCGCCCAGTCGTAGGCGTCGGGGATCCCGGCGTTGTCCATTTCGA
Organism: Nonomuraea sp. B19D2; assembly: GCF_040137845.1. Classification (NCBI taxonomy): domain Bacteria; kingdom Bacillati; phylum Actinomycetota; class Actinomycetes; order Streptosporangiales; family Streptosporangiaceae; genus Nonomuraea; species Nonomuraea sp. B19D2. The sequence goes on from NZ_JBEFAK010000025.1 coordinate 90,974, forward strand.
TGTGATGGCTCATCAACACGTCGAACGACGCCGACAGGGCGGGGTCCGCGCCCAGGTCCTCCCAGAAGGGGATGCCGTGGCGGACGGCATAGGCCGGCTGGCCGGTGCGGATGGAGTACGCCAGGTCGACGAAGCTCAGGTCTCCCTTGCCCACGGCGCCGTCGGTGGTCAGCCACTTACGCTTGCCCGCCGGGTGGTCGTCGCGCAGCTGCTCGCCGAAGCCGGTCAGCGTGTACGCGCCCGCGTCGTCCCTGTCGAGCAACCCGATGGCGACCAGGTGGCGGAGCAGGCGGTCGAGCGCCCCCGCGTGCACGCCGAGGGCGTCGGCGGCTTCGCGAGCCGTCCGGCGCCCGGCCGCGATGTGGTCGGCGACTCCGAGCGTCGCCGCGACGCGGATCGCCATGGGCGTCGCGAGATCCGCCATCGCCCGCAGTCCTGGCGGCCTGTTCCCGGGCTCGGACATATGGTCTCCCTTCCTGTCCGGGTGTCAGCCGGACGGCAGAGTGGATTTGAACAGGGCGGATTTGAACGCCCGCAGGTCGTTCACGAAGAGGTCGGGCTCCTCCATGGCGGCGAAGTGCCCGCCCCGGTCGTACTCGGCCCAGTGGATGATGTCGGGGTAGAGCGGGTCGGCCAGCTGCCGCACCGGCAGGGCGGGGTCGCGCGGATACACGGCCACGCCGAGCGGCACGGGCAGGGGCGGCGGCGTCGGCGGGGGCGTCGGCGCGGTCGGCAGCAGGTCCGCGTTGTCGAAGTAGAAGTGCGCGGAGGAGGCGCCGGTGGACGTGAACCAGTAGATGGCCACGTTCGTCAGCAGCTGGTCGCGGTCGACGGCGTCCTCGGGGACCTTCTCCGAGTCGGTCCAGTCCTTGAACTTCTCGGCGATCCACGCGAGCTGCCCGACGGGCGAATCGGTCAGGCTGTAGGCCAGGGTCTGCGGCCGGGTCGCCTGCAGCTTCATGTATCCGGACAGCTCGTTGGCGTAGCGGGTGAGCAGGCCCAGCCGCGCGAAGTCGGCCTCGGCGAGGCCGGCCAGCTCAGCCGGGTCGCCCGACGGCGGGGTGATGAGGAAGTTGACGTGCACCGCGATGACGTTCGCCGGCCGGATGTGGCCGAGCAGCAGCGAGATCCAGGCCCCGATGTCCTCGCCCTGGACGACGTAGCGCTGGTAGCCCAGCCGGTCCATCAGCTCTCCCCACGCCTGGGCGACGCGCGGGAACGTCCAGCCGGACTCGGACGGAGGTCCGGAGAACCCGAATCCGGGAAGTGTCGGGATGACGAGGTGGTAGGCGTCGCCGGGGTCGCCGCCATGGGCACGGGGGTCGGTGAGCGGCCCGATGACGTCGAGGAACTCGGCGGGCGACCCGGGCCAGCCATGCGTCATGATCATCGGGGTCGCGTCCGCTTCCGGCGAGCGGATATGCATGAAGTGGATGTTGGCGCCGTCGATCGTGGTGGTGAACTGGGGGAACGCGTTGAGCCTGGCTTCGGCGGCGCGCCAGTCGAAGGTCGTGCGCCAGTATTCGGCGAGCTCCTTCAGGTAGGCCGGCGGCACGCCTCGGGACCAGTCCGCGTCGAGCGGTTCGGCAGGCCAGCGCGTGTTGGCGAGTCTGTTTCCGAGGTCGTCCAGGTCCGCCTGTGGGATGTCGATACGGAAGGGTTCCATCCGTGGCTCCTACGAGGATTCAAATTGATTGGGCAGCGAAATTCCGCCGCGTGTCCCATCGTGGTCAGAATAGGCAGCGCGGCAAACCGGAACAAGGCTCAGGTCCGCGCCTCGAAATAATGCGCACCAGGGAAGAAGCAGCCGCGGACATCGCATTTCCGAAGTAGCCGCACCGCCCCGCGCGATCGTTACTGTCGGCAGCAGAGTCACCTGTCGACCCGAAGGACCCGGCCATGGACGGCAATGCAAGCAACCACGCGTTGGTCCTCGGCGGAAGCATCGCCGGTCTGCTTTCCGCACGCATATTGTCCCACTATTACGACACCGTGACGATAGTGGAACGCGATTACGTCACCGGCGTCGCAGGACCGCGCCGGGCGATTCCGCAGGGCCACCATATTCATGCCCTTCTGGCGCGGGGGCAACAGATACTCAACGAGCTGTTTCCGGGTTTCACGGAGGAGCTCGGCGCCCTCGGCGTGCCGATCGGAGATTTCGGCACCAGTCTCAGCTGGTATTTCAACGGCGAGCTGATCAGAAAGGCGAGGACCGGGCTGGTCTGCGTGGCGGCCGGCCGGCCGCTGCTGGAGGACCGGATCCGCCGCCGGATCGACGCGATCGGCAACGTCGTCATCCGCGAGAACACCGACATCCTCGCTCTCGTCGCCGACCGGCGCGCCGGCCGCGTCACCGGAGCGCGGGTGCAGAGCCGGTCAGGGGACCCGGCGATCGAGACGCTCCACGCGGACCTGGTCGTCGACGCCACGGGGCGGGGCACGAGGACCCCGCGGTGGCTGGCCGAGCTCGGTTACCCGGAGGTCGAGGTGGAGCAGGTCCGGATGGACCTGACGTACACCACCTGCGATTTCCACGGACCGCTCACCTTCGACCCGATCGGCGATGACATCGCCCTCCTCCCGGTCGCCACTCCCGCCATCCCCCGCGGCGCGATCTTCGCGCGCCTGCCCGACCGGTACGCGCTGTCGCTCACCGGCCTGCTGGGCGATCGCCCGCCGACCGACCACGAGGGGTTCCTCGCCTACGCCAGGTCCCTCCCCGTTCCCGAGATCTACGAGGCACTCCGCGACGCGGTGCCGATGGGCAAGCCGATGATGTTCCGGTTCCCGGCGAGCATCCGGCGGCACTACGAGCGCATGGCGCGGTTCCCGCGCGGCCTCCTGGTCATCGGCGACGCCGCGTGCGTCTTCAACCCCGTGTACGGCCAGGGCATGACGGTGGCCGCGATCGAGTCGACCGTGCTGGACCGGCATCTCGCCGCCGGCCTGCCGCCGGATCCCCGCCGGTACTTCGCCGATCTCGCCGGTGTCATCGACGCGCCGTGGGAGATGGCCGCGAGCGCGGATCTGGGTTTCCCCGGGGTGGTGGGCCGCAGAACGCTCAAGGCCAGGCTCGGCAACGCCTACGTGCCGAGGCTCCAGGCCGCCGCGGTGCACGACGCCGAGTTGAGCGTCGCGTTCCTGCGGGCCGCCGGGCTCGTCGCCCCTCCCCAGAGCCTGATGCGCCCCGGTGTGGTGTCACGCGTGTTCAGGCGGAGGAGGCCGGCGTCCCCGGCCGAGCCGGAGCTGGCGCCCGCGTCCCACACCGGCGACTGACCATGGCGGAAGCACCCTTGACCGGACTCCGCCCCGCAGCCGCCGCGGGGCGGAGTCCGGCCGTCATGCCCGCGTTCGATGGCGTGCTCAGCACCCGGGACCGTGATCTGACCGCGGCGTCCACGGACTTCGGGCACCAGGTGCACCGGCGACCGTCCGCGGTGCTCTACCCGCGCAGCGCGCGGGATGTCGCGGCCATGGTGCGGTACTGCCGCGACAACGGCCTGGCCGTGGCGCCCCGGGGCACGGGGCACTCCATCGACGGCCAGGCGCTCGCCCTGGGTGGGGTCGTGATCGACATGACCACGCTGGCCACGGTCGGAGAGCTCGAGCGGGACCGGGTCAGCGTCGAGGCCGGGGCACGCTGGAGCTCGGTCCTGGAGGTGACCCTGCCGGCCGGCACGGCGCCTCCCGTACTGCCCGACTACCTCGAGCTGTCCGTCGGCGGCGTGCTGGCCGCCGGCGGGATCAGCGGCGCCAGCCACCGGCACGGCTGCGTGGCCGACAACGTCCACGACCTCGACGTCGTCACGCCGGCCGGTGCGCTGGTCACGTGCTCGCGGACGGAGCACCCCGAGCTCTTCGACGCCGTACGGGGAAGCCAGGGCCGGCACGGCATCATCACGCGCGCCACGCTCGCGCTCGCCCCGGCGCCCACGACGGCACGTCGCCACCGGCTCCCCTACCGCGAACTCGGCGCCTTCCTCGCCGACCAGCGGCGGGTGGTCGCCGATCGCCGCTTCGACCACGTCGAAGGGCACGCGGCCCATGCGGGCGCGGCGGGATGGCGCTTCGTGCTCAGCACGGTGACCGCCTTCGAGCCTCCCGGCTCCGCGCCCCGCGCCTTCGAGCCATCCGCCTTCGAGCCTCTGGCGGTGCCCGGCGACCGGGCCCTGGTCGGCGACCTCGGCCATGACCGTGCCGGAGAGCAGATCGACACCTGCCCCTACCGGGATTTCCTGCACCGTGCCGCGCCGGTGGAAGCACGACTGCGCGCGGACGGCTCGTGGCACCATCCGCATCCGCGCTCCACGCTCCTCCTGCCCGGCCGGCACGCGGAAGCGCTGCTGTCCGGCGCGCTGCGCGATCTCGACCCCGCCGACCTCGGCGCCGGCGGGCAGCTGCTCATCTATCCGATCCCCACCGCGTCCATCGCCGCGCCGAACGTGCCGAGGCCGCGTGACCCGGTGACCGTGGTCCTCTCCGTCCCCCGTACGGCCCCGCCGGACGACCCCGCCGCGCTCAGCCGGATGCGGCACGCCAATGACGTCCTGCGGGCAGCCGTCGAACGAGCGGGGGGCACCTGCTATCCGCACAATCCCGCCCATTCTCCGGCGGGTTAATCATATGACGCCTGATTCCGCAACGATCTCAGGCGAATTGCCCAGAAAACCAGCGAAAAGGAGTGAATCAATGTCCATCATCGACCAGACAGCCCCGGCGATCACGGACGCGGACAAGGCGGCGGTCGCCGGGCTCACCGCACGCATCGTCGCGGCATGGGCGGACCACGACGCGTCCGCTTTCGCCGACGTCTTCACCGAGGACGGCACCATGATCCTGCCCGGCGTGTTCCGCAAGGGCAGGAATGAGATCCGCACATTCATGGCCGCGGCGTTCGAAACCGCCTACAAGGGCACAAGGGTCACCGGCACCCCGATCGACCTGCGGTTCCTGGGCGACCAGGTCAGCGTGCTGCTGACGCAGGGCGGCGTCCTGGGGCCGGGCGAAACCGACGTCCCGGAAGAGCGCGCCATTCGGGCCACGTGGCTGGCCGTCAAACAGGACGGCGAATGGCGCCTGGCCGCCTATCAGAACACGCCTCGTAACTGAGTCGCAGCCCGCTGAATTACTGAACGCGGAGAAACGTCTGACATGTCGTGTTAGTGAGAAATTCACACCGACATCGTGCGCGTGTCACTTCATCAAGCGACGCCCCGATTTCATACTGTGACAGCGTGCGGATGGAATCTCCGAAGCGACCATGAACACCGAAAGGAGATGATCATGGCCGATGTGCATACCAACAAGGCCTCAGAGAGCGAGGAGCCCCAGCAGCACGCCGATCCGCGGCGATGGCGGGCGCTCGTCCTGCTCTGCGGCTTACAATTCATGATCCTGCTGGACATGACCGTCGTGAACGTGGCCCTGCCACACATCCAGGACTCGCTCGGCTTCTCGGAGTCCGGGCTGGCCTGGGTCGTCAACGGCTACGTGCTGATGTCCGGCGGGCTGTTGCTGTTCGGCGGCCGGTCCGCCGACATCTTCGGCCGCAGGCGGCTGCTGCTGATCGGCGTGGCACTGTTCGCGGTCTCGTCGGCCCTGTGCGGCGCGGCGGTATCCCAGCCCATGATGATCGTGGGCAGGATCGGGCAGGGCATCGCCGAGTCGATCGCCGCCCCGGCCTCGCTCGGCATGATCGCCCTGCTGTTCACCGACCCCAAAGAGCGCACGAAGGCGCTGGGAGCGTGGGGCGGCATCATCGCCTTCGCGGGGACCTCGGGTTACGTGATCTCCGGCGTTCTCACCGATGTGGTGTCCTGGCGCTGGATCTTCTTCATCAACCTCCCGATCGCCCTCGTCGTCCTCCTGGTCCTCCCCCGCATGGTCTCCGAGAGCCGGATGGTGCGCGGCAAGAACGCCAAGCTCGATCTGGGGGGCGCGCTCACGTCCACCGTGGGCCTGTTCGCCATCGTCTACGGCCTGCTGAAAGCGGCCGAGAGCCCCTGGGGCTCCGCGCCGGTCGTGCTGCCGCTGGTCGCCGGAGCCGGTCTGATCCTCACGATGCTCATCATCGAACGGCGCGCGAAGGACCCGCTCATCCCGCTGAGCTTCTTCGCCAACCGGACGAGGACCGTGATCAACGGCGTGGCGTTGCTCTTCATGGCGGCGTTCATCTCCTACACCTTCATGATGACCCTGTTCGAGCAGCACATCCTGGACTACTCGCCGCTGCAGACCGGCTTCGCCTGGCTCCCTCTCGGCATCGGGATCGGGATCGGCATCGGACTGGGCACCGCGTTCGTCCCGCACGCCGGCGTCAAGGCCGTGGCCGGGATCGGCTACATCGGAGCAGGTGCAGGGCTCGCCCTGACGAGTATGATCACCGTCGAGAGCACGTACCTCGGCGGGATCCTGCCGGGCATGGTGGTCTTCGGCGTGTTCGCGGGCGCCGCGATGCCGGCCGCGACGAACGCGGCGCTGCACGGGGTGACCGTCCAGGACTCCGGTCTGGCCTCCGGCGTGCAGAACACCTCGCTCCAGGTCGGCAGCGCGCTCGGCCTGGCCGCCCTGGTGACGCTGGCGCTCCGCAGCGCCGGCGACCAGATTCAGCACGGGGTCGCCGCTGACGTCGCGACCACCGCGGGCTACAGCACCGCGCTGCGCGTCGGAGCCGTTCTCATGGTCCTCGGCGGGGTGCTCATCTTCGTGCTCCTGGAGCGCGTGGCCACCAAGCTGAGGGACCCGGTGGCGGAGACGGCCGAGCAGGTCGGCTGACCGGTCCCCGCGAGGGGCCCCTGACAAGCAGAAGGTAAGGAGTGAGACATGGCCAGCGTCGACTTGACGTTCACGGTGCCGATCCAGCAGTCGGACGGATGGACCTTCATCACATGGCCCGAGTCCGTCGAGGTGTTCGGCACCCGCCGTTCGGTCAAGGTGGCCGGCACCATGGACGGGCACGAGTTCCAGACGGCGTTCATGCCGTGGGGTGACGGCACGCACCGGCTGCCCATCAACAAGCGCCTCTTCACCAAGCTGAAGAAGCAGGCGGGCGACAAAGTCGAAGTGCATCTGAAGGAACGCCTCTGACAAAGGCGCGGCGCACGCCGAGAGGCCCGTCTCCGTAAACCGGTGACGGGCCTCTCGGTTGTCGCCTCGCGGTTACGAGCCGAAGAACTCCACCATGAGGGGAGCCACCTTTTTCTGGTCGTAGAGGTGCCCCTCGTCCGGCAGGCGGATGAGGCGGGCGTCGGGAAGCCGCTCGGCGAGCGTCACGCACGCCTCCTGGATCGCCACCGAGCTCTTGCGCCCGCTCACGAGCAGTGTGGGCGTCGTGACCTGCGGCAGCAGCGCGAAGGGAATCGCGTTGTGCTGCTGGCTGATGATCGTGTCATAGACCGCCGACGGGGCCATGGACAGGAACGCCTGCCAGGCCGGGTGCCCCTTGACCTTCGCCAAGGTCTCCTCGGTGATGAACCCGACGATGCTCATCCCGAAGTGGGTGACCGCCTCCTCCCTGCGGCCCTCGGCGACGAGCCGCTTCAGCGTGGCCAGCTGCTCGTCGGTGGCCTTGGGCGAGTCGTAGGGCGGCTCGTACAGCCCCAGCTTCGCCAGCGGCAGCCCCATGGCGGCGGCGTGGATGGCGACCATTCCCCCGGTGCAGTTGGCGAAGAGCGCCGGCGGCTCGCCGATGTGATCGACCAGGGCCGCGAGGTCCTCGACCTCGCGCTCGATCGTGTACGTCTCCGGGTCCCCGTAGTCGCTGTCACCGTGCCCGCGGCGGTCGGTGTTGTACACGGTGAAGTGCCCGGACAGGATGTGCGCGAAGGGAGCGAACATCGCCTTGTCGTTCAGCCCGCCGCCGATGACCACGACGGGCGGCCCGCTCCCCGACTTCTCGAACGCGATGCGGGTGCCGTCGGCGGAGACCACGGTCTCGACCGGCAGGTCGCGCGGCCCGGCGTAGTCGTTCTCCAGCCGGAGATCCTCTGGCGCCATTCCGTGGTCGACGGCCGCCTGTGCCGCTTCTACCATCAGCACGCTCCTTTGCTTAAGCGCGATTGGGGATTCTCTTACGCTACCGGGCGGGCGGCGCGGTCTTTCTTCAGAATTGCCGTGGCCGCCGGATCCGGCGTTCTTGAAGAGGCCGGCGCACTCCCTTTTGCCGCGCCCGGCCATGGCGAGCGCAATTTAGAAGGTTGCCGGAAAAGCGCCGCGCAATACCATGCGAGATAACCGCCTGAATGACATCTTCCGGCGATTCTCGTCTTTTGGAGGCACCCGATGGAAGCTCGCTGCCCGGTGGTCCTGGACACCGCCGGCCTGGACGTTCATGCCGAGGCGGCCCGCGTCCGCGCGAACGGCCCGATCTCTCAAGTGGAACTCCCCGGCGGCATCGTGGCCTGGGCGGTGACCGGCCACGACGTGGCCAGGCAGGTGCTGTCCGACAGCCGCTTCACCAAGGACCCCAGGAACTGGCCCAAGGCGGCGAACGGAGAAATCCCCCCGGACTGGCCGATGATCACGTGGGTGGTCATGGACAACATGACCACCAGGGACGGCGACGACCACAAGCGGCTGCGCAAGGTGATCGCCAGGGGGTTCACCGCCCACCGCGTCAAGGAGACCCGGCCGCTCATCGAGAAGATCACCCAGGAGCTCCTCGACGACCTGGCGGAAGTCCGGCCGGGCGAGGTCGTGGACCTGAAGGCGAGGTTCGCCTACCCGCTGCCCGCACGGGTGGTCTGTGACCTGTTCGGCGTTCCGGAGGAGGCCCGGGCCGACGCGTTGCGCGGCGGCGAGGTCAACGTCAGCACCTCCATCTCCCCCGAAGAGGCCGAGGCGAACGTCGAGCAGTGGCACCGGGCGATGCTCGAGCTCGCCGAGCACAAACGACGCGAGCCCGGCGACGACCTGACCAGCCTGCTGGTCAAGCCCGACGGGGACGACCGCACGCAGCTGTCCGACGAGGAGATGGCCGGCACGCTCCACCTCATGCTCGGCGCTGGCTCGGAGACGTTGATGAACGTCCTCAGCCACGCCGTACGCCACCTCCTCACCCACCCCGAGCAGCGTGCCCTCGTCGAGTCCGGCGAGGCGAGCTGGGACGACGTCTTCGAGGAGACGATTCGGGTGGACTCCCCCGCCGCGATGCTCCCGTTCCGCTTCGCCACGGAGGACGTCGAGATCGGCGGCGTCGTCGTCAGGAAGGGCGACCCGGTTCTCATGGGCTTCGCCGGTATCGGGCGGGATCCGGAGGTCCACGGCGACACCGCCGGCGAGTTCGACATCACCCGCGCGGACAAGGCGCACCTGTCGTTCGGCCACGGCCTCCACTACTGCCTGGGCGCGCCGCTGGCCCGGCTGGAGGCGATGATCGCGCTGCCCGCGCTGTTCGAGCGGTTCCCCCAGATCGAGCTCGCCGTGGCTCCCGAAGACCTGGAGCCGCAGGGCACGTTCATCATGAACGGCCACCGCGCGCTGCCCGTCCGGCTGACCCCTCCGGCGGGCCTGGACCGCCTCGCCTCGTGAGCCCGTTGGAGAGAGCAGATGGTTCTGACTGACATCGTCGACCGCAAGGTCGGCGCACCCCGGTGGACGGCGCTCGTGCTGCTGTGCACGGCCAACTTCATGGTGATCCTCGACTCCCAGATCGTCATATTGGCGCTGCCGTCGATAGCGGCGGACCTCGGGATGACGACCGCCCAGGCGCAGTGGGTGCTGAGCGCGAACCTGCTGACCTTCGGCGGGCTCCTGCTTCTCGGCGGCCGCGCCGCCGACCTGCTGGGACGCCGGCGGATGTTCATGTGGGGCACGGCGTTGTTCCTGGGCGTCTCGCTGCTGTCCGGCCTCGCGTGGAGCACGGAGGTCATGCTCGTCGCCCGGGCCTTGCACGGCGTGTCCGCCGCGCTGATGGCGCCCGCGGCGCTGTCCATCCTGACGACCACGTTCCCCGAGGGCGCGCAGCGCAACAAGGCGCTCGCCGGCTGGTCCGGCATCGCCGGGATCGGCGCCACGGCCGGCCTGGTCATCGGGGGCACTCTCACCGCCGGCCTGGGCTGGCAGTGGGTCTTCTTCGTCAACGCCCCCGTGGCGCTCGTGATGCTGCTGCTGAGCCCGCTGCTCCTGCCCGAGAGCCACGAGCGGCGCGCGCGGCACACGTATGACGTGGCGGGCGCCCTGACCAGCACCGCGGCGCTGGCCGTGGTCGTCTACGCCGTCGTGGAGGCGCCGGCCGCCGGCTGGGCAAGCGGGAAGACGGTGGGGCTGTTCGCGCTGGCCGCGGCGCTGGCCGGCCTCTTCGTGCTCCTCGAGAGGCGGTCCCCGGCGCCGCTGGTGCCCCTGCGCATCTTCCAGAGCCGTACGCTGACCGGCGGCAACCTGGTGACGGCGCTCATGGGCATGGCCGCCTTCGGCATGTCGGTCACCATCTCCCAGTACGCGCAGCAGGCGCTGGGTTATTCGCCGCTGGAGTTCGGCCTCAAGCAGGCCGTCATGCCCGGCATGGCGTTCGTCGGCGCCTACGCGGGACAGGCCGTCGTCACCCGGGTGGGTTACCGGCCGGTCGCCGCGATCTGCGCGGTGCTGATGGGCGCGGGCACGTTCCTGCTGACCCAGGCGCCCGCGGACGGCCAGTACTTCCGGGACCTCTTCCTCGCTCTGCTGATCTTCGGTACGGGCCTCGGCGCGGGCACCGTCGCCGCCGCGGCCGCGGCGCTGTCCCGGGTCGGCGAACGGGACGCCGGGCTCGCCTCCGGGATCAACACGGCGGCCCTCCAGATCGGCGGTGCGATCGGTGTCGCGATCGTCTCGACGGTGATCGCCGTCAACGCGACCGGAACCGATCCCGCCGGGATGACGACGGGCTACCAGGCGGCGTTCGGCGCCTGTGTGATCTTCGCGGCCACCGGTCTCGTCCTGACGTTGGCCGTGCTCTCGCGCTCGCGGCAGCCTCGCACGGACACGGGGTCACTGTGAAGAATCTAACCGAGCACGTTCCCCCGGCGGAGGCCCCGTCGTCCACGCCGGTCGTCGAGATCGTCGTGCCCATTTACAACGAGGAGAAGGTCCTTGAGACGAGCATCCGCCGTCTCAACGCCTATCTGACCGCCAGCTTCCCCTACTCGTTCCTGATCACCATCGCCGACAACGGCAGCACGGACAGCAGCTGGGAGCGGGCCACGTCGCTGGCGGCGGAGCTCGCCAACGTCAACGCCATCCGGATCGAGATGAAGGGCCGCGGGCTGGCCCTGCGCCGCGCGTGGACGCAGAGCCGGGCGGAGATCGTCGCCTACACCGACGTCGACCTGTCGATCGACATCGTCGCGTTCCTGCCGCTGGTCGCCCCGCTGCTGTCCGGCCACAGCGACCTCTCGATCGGCACCCGGCACGCCAACGGCTCGCAGGTCGACCGGACCGTGAAGCGCGCCGTGCTGTCCAGGACGTACAACTACCTCCTGCGGGCCACGCTGGGCGCCCGCTTCACCGACGCTCAGTGCGGTTTCAAGGCCGGCCGCCGCGAGGTGGTCCAGGCGCTGCTCACGGCCGTCGACGACAACAAGTGGTTCTTCGACACCGAGCTGCTGCTCGTCGCCCAGCGCAACGGCCTGCGCATTCACGAGGTGCCCGTCGACTGCCTGGACGACCCGGACAGCTCCGTCGATCTGTGGCGCACCTCGTACGAGGATCTGCTCGGCCTCGTCCGCGTGGCCCGCAAGGCCATCGCGGACGCCCTGCACGTGCAGGTGCCCCTGTCCCACTACCGCACCGCCGGCTCCGCGGGCGGGCCATGGCGCCTGGCGCGTCTCGCGGTCGTCGGCGTCCTCAGCACGATCACCTACCTCCTGCTCTTCCTCATCCTGCGCGCCGTCACGCCGGCCATGGCCGCCAACGCGATCGCGCTGCTCGGCACCGCCGTCCTCGGCACGGCGGTCAACCGGCGCTTCCCCCTCGGCATCAGAGGCATCCAGTACGCGACGCACCATCAGCTCGAAGCGGCGGGCGACTTCCTCATCCGGGTGGTGCTGAGCAGCGCGGTCATCCTCGCCTTCCAGGGCTTCGCGCCGGCCGTGGCGGCGACGATCGAGGTCCTCGCCGTCTGCGCGGTCGTCGCCGCCGCCCCGTTGCTCAGGTTCCTGCTGATCCGCCCGTGGCGCGGCGCCCGCAAACGCCCGGAAGAGCGGCCAGAAGATCGGGGGGTGCGGCAGCGTGAGCACACGCCGTCCCGATGAGCGGGAGTACGTCCACGAACGGCTCGGGGATCGCTTCGAGGAAGCGCTGTCGCTCTACGACACCGCCCGCCGGGTCGAAACGCTCATCGACGAGTTCCTGACCGACGAGATGGTGCGCGGCAAAGAGGCTCTCGACGTCGGCTGCGGGCTCGGCTACTTCAGCCGCCGCCTGCACGAGCGGGGGGCCGTCGTCACCGCCACCGACCTCGGCGCCGGCCTCGTGGAGCAGACCCGGCGCAGGGTCGGCTGCCGCGGCGAGGTGGCCGACGCGCTGCGGCTGGCGGACCACTTCGGGCCCGGCCGCTTCGACGTGGTGGTCTCCTCGGAATGCATCGAGCACACGCCCGACCCCGCCGAGGCCCTGCGCCAGATGGCGCGCGTGCTCAAGCCGGGCGGCCACCTGGTGGTCAGCACGCCGAACCTGCTCTGGCGCCCGGCCGTCATGCTCGCGACCCGCCTCGGCCTGCGGCCGTTCGACGGCTTCGAGAACTTCAGCACCTGGCGCTCGCTCCGCGCGCCCCTGGAGGAAAGCGGCATCACCGTGCTCCGGGAGAAGGGACTGCACCTGTTTCCGTTCCAGTTGGGGGCGCACGGCCTCTCGCGCCGCTGTGACGCACGCCTGCAGTCGCTGCGGTCGCTGATGATCAACCTGTGCCTCCTCGGGCGGAAACGCGCCGGCACGTGATCCCATGACCAGGCTCCTGATCATCAACGCGGACGACTACGGGCTGACCGAGGGGATCGCCCGCGGCATCCTGCGTGCCCACCGGCACGGGGTGGTGACCAGCACGTCCGTCCTCGCGGTCGGGCCGTGCGTGCGGCGGACGGCCCGCTGGCTCGCCGACGAGCCCGCGCTCGGCACCGGGGCGCACCTGGCTCTTATCGGGGTCGATCCGCCGGTGCTGACCAGCAGGGAGATCCCCACGCTCACGACGCGGCGCGGCGGCTTCCCGCGGGACTGGCGGGCCTTCCTGTCCAGGGCGTCGGCGGGACGGATCGATCCCGCCGACGTCGAGCGGGAGTTCTCCGCCCAGCTCGAGCGGCTCACCGGCGAGTGCGGCCTGCGCCTGACCCACCTGGACACTCATCAGCATCTCCATCTGTGGCCGCCGGTCTCCCGCGTGTTCGTCGCTCTCGCGCGCCGCTGGCGCGTCCGGGCCGTACGGCTGCCGTCCAGCCGGGCCCGCGGGCCGAAGGGAGCGGGGATCCGCCACCTGAGCGGCCGGCTGGCGCGGCGCACCAGCGCGGCGGGCCTGCTCAACCCCGAGGCGTACGCCGGACTCGACGAGGCGGGCCGCCTCACGCTGCCCCGGCTCATGACGACGATCGACCGGCTGGCCGCTTCGGGCGCCGCCACCGTCGAGATCAACTGTCACCCCGGCGAGGGTTGCGACGACGCCGCCCGCGCCCGCTATTCGTGGGGCTTTCACCGGGCCGGCGAACTCGCGGCGCTGACCAGCAGGGAGCTGCGAGACAGGATCGCCAGGCACGGCTTCCGCACCGGCACCTACGCCGACCTGCCGGACCCGGCCGGCCGGCCGTCGCCCGCATAGGGGTCTCGGAGGAGGAATCACATGTCTGCCTGGCTCGACGCGTGGAACGGCGACCAGAGCCTGTACGTCAACGACCGCCACAGGCGATGCCACTACAGCGCGATGGCGGAGGAGATCATCGCCCTGCTGCCGCCCGGCGCCGGCCGCGTCCTCGACTACGGCCCGGGTGAGGCGCTGTCCGCCGGCCGCGTCGCCGAGGTCTGCCGGGAAGTGATCCTCTGCGAGGCGGCGGACACCATGCGGGCCGCTCTGGCCGCCCGGTTCGCCCGCCACCCGAGTGTGACGGTGATCGGCCCGGACGGGCTGGCCCGGCTCGCCGACCGGTCCGTCGACCTCATCGTGGTGCACTCGGTGGTGCAGTACCTCACCGCGGACGAGCTGAACGTCCTGCTGCGTGCGGCGCACCGCCTGCTGGCGCCCGGCGGCCGGTTGGTGCTCAGCGACCTGGTGCCTCCGGGAGCGGGCCTGCTGTCGGACGCCGTGGAGCTGCTCCGGTTCGCCTTCAGGGCGGGCTTTCTCGTGGCCGCGGTGGCCTCCCTGGCGCGCACGGCGTTCTCACCGTACTCGCGGGCCCGCCGCCGGCGTGGCCTCACCCGGCTCGACGAACGCCGGCTGACGATCCTGGCGGGCCAGGCGCGCCTCACGGGCAGACGGCTGCCGGCCAACCTCGGCAACAACCGGGCCCGGTGGGCTTTCCTCGCCCACCGGGCCGATGTCGCCGCCGCCGGCGAGTAGCCGCCGGCTGTCATGTGCCTCGATGCGCCCGCAGGATCAGTGAGACCCCGTTGAGCGACCTCACCGGGAGGTGGCGCTCGGCGGCCACGACCACGGTGAGGCAGGCGTTGATCCAGGCGGGCGGCGCGACGACGTCACTACCGGTCGCCCGCCGCCGGTGCCATGCGGCGACGGGCCGCAGCAGCACGTTCCAGCTCCACATCTCGTCGATGACGAGCCCGGCGTCCTGGATGCACCGGGCCAGCCCGTCACGGCTGTACCTGCGGAAGTGCTGCGCGACCTCGTCGTGCGCCGACCACAGGCGCATGTCGGCGGGGACGGTGATCAGGGCCGTGCCCCCCGGGCGGAGGACACGGAAGATCTCCGCCGCCGCGAGGTGGTCCTCCTCGATGTGCTCGAGGATCTCGAACGCGGTGACCAGCTCGAACGTGCCCTCCGGCCAGGGGAGGTCGCGCGCGTCGGCGTGCACGGCGTTGAGCCCGCGGGCGCGCGCGATGTCCACGGCGGTCTCCGAGATGTCGCCCACCACGGTGTCCCAGCCGTGCTCGACCAGGACCTGGGAGTTCCCGCCGCCGGCGGCCCCGATGTCCAGGGCTCGTCCCGGCGGGCCCAGGCGGCGGATCTCGCGAGCGAGAATGTTGCGCTTCTCCCTGAACCACCAGTGACGTTCCTCGATGTCCGCCATGCGGTGGATTTCAGCCGATCTCACGGTGCTCCCTTCCCAGGTCCTCGCTTCAGCCGAGCCCCCTAAACCAGCGCGACCAGCGGTTCGGCCGCCGGCTCCGCCACGTCCGCCTCCTGGCGGGCGCGAAGGTTCTCGATCATGTATTCGGCCAGCGCGACGACGTTCGGCTTCGCCCAGAGGATCGTCGGCGCCAGCTCGACCCCGTACCGGCGTTGCAGCCGCATGCGCAGCGGCACGGCAAGCACCGAGTCGACGCCGAGTTCGATGAGCGGCCGCTTGAGGTCCACGTCCGCGGGGTTCAGGTTGAGCTCGGCCGCCACCTGGGCGCGTACGTCCTCCGTGACCAGGTCGCGGGCCTCCTCGTCGGAGAGCGCGGCCACGTCGACGGCGATGCCGTCCGCCGCCGCGGCGGCGGCGCTGCCGTCGGGGGCGGTCAGCTCCCTGAACATCGGCAGCCGCGGCGTGTTCGGCGGAGTCGGCAGCACCCGGAGTATCGCCTGGTAGGAGGACTGGAACCGGTCGCCGAACGCCCACGCCCTGAAGGCCTCGGATGCCGTGACGGCTTCCAGGCCGCGCGAGTTGGCTTCGAGCATCGTGGCCGAGAGGTTCCTGGACAGTCCCAGGCCGCGCCACGAGGTCCAGCCGAGGCTGATCGTCTCGGTGTGCCCGCCCGCGTTGCGGTGCCGGGCCAGGGCGTCCAGGAACGAGTTGGCCGCCGCGTAGCTCGCCTGCCCGGTGAGGCGGGCGAACTGCCCGCACGAGGAGAACAGCACGAAGAAGTCGAGCCGGCCGGGCGGGAAGAGCCGGTGCAGCGCCAGCGCGCCGTCGACCTTGGGCGCGAGCACGTCGCGCAGCCCGTCGCGATCGACTTTGTCGACCATCGCGTCGTTGACCACGCCGGCGGTGTGCACGACGCCGGTGATCGGCGGCAGCCCGAGCGCGCCGGGCGCGAGCACCGCTTCGACCTGGACGGGGTCGGTGATGTCGAGCCGGACGACGGCGACCGTGACGCCCAGCGCCTCGAGTGCCAGGATGGCGTCGATCTGGCGGCGGACGTCGGGGTCGCCGATCGAGTCCCATTCGGCGCGAGGCGGCAGCCCGCTCCTGCTCACGAGGAGCAGCCTGCGGGCCCCGCGTTCGGCCAGCCATCGGGCGACCTCCAGCCCGAGGGCGCCGAGCCCGCCGGTGATGAGGACGGTTCCCGACGGGGAGCACCGCAGCGGCCGGCCGTCGGCGCTGCGCTCGATCGGGCTCAGCCGCGCGGCCTCCGGTCCGTGGCCGGTCAGCGAGATGACGTCTTCGTCACCCGCGGCGCCGCGCATGAGGTCGAGCAGCCGGGAGCCGGTGTCGTCCGGCACGTCGGGGAGGTCCACGGCCCCGCCCCACAGGTCGGGGTGCTCGCCGGCGATGATGCGGGACACGCCCCACAGCGGGCCGTGCGAGAGGGAGCGCCGGTCGTGGGCGTCCCGCACGCCGCGAGTGACGCACCAGAGCCGCTGCGGCGCGGCGCCGCCGTTCCTGCCGATCTCCACCAGGCGCTGCACGGTGCGGATCAGCGTCCAGGTCGCGCGTTCCGTCGCCGCTTCCAGGTCGCCGGGCCCGCCCAGCGGGGGGACGACGACGACCGCGCCGGGCCGGGTGAACAGGTCGCGGTCCAGCTCCGTCGCCCAGGAGTCGTCCGTGCCGCCGGCAGACACCACGACGCAGGGCGTGCCCGCGCTTTCGAGCTGGGCGGCGAGCACGGCGGCCGCGTCGTCGCCGCCGACGAGCACGACCTGCTCGACGGACGTGCTCCCGGCGGGGGTCAGGCTCCGCCACGCCACCTCGTGGACGAGGTCTCGCGGCAGAACGGCGGTGCCCAAGTGGTCGACCGGCGCGAACCGCAGGCCGGTGACCTCACAGACGATCTCGCCGTCCGCGTTCGCGACGAGCACGTCCACGGTGTCCTCTGGGGAGGCGGGTGCGCGCCTGCTGTGCACGATGATCCGCGCGGGCGGCTCGCCGTGGAAGGCCACTCTGCCGATCGAACGCGACATCCACAGCACGTCGGCGTCCCCTGGCGACACGACCGCCGCGCTGATCGTCAGCGCCCCGTCCAGCACGTGCGCCCAGCTGCTCGCGCGCGTGGCCGGGCCGGGCTCGATGACCATGAGAGCGAGCTGCTCCTGGTCGTCGCCACGCAACTCGTCGAGCTCCCAGGGGAAGGCGTAACCCTCGACCCCCATCCGCGCGAACATCGTGTCGATCCTGGCGGGGATGCTCAGCGGCAGGCGGGCGCGGATGCTCGCGTGATCCAGCGTGCCGGAGGGCAGCACGCCGCTGGAGTCGATGGCCGCGGTGGTGTGCGTGATCCACTCGTCGCCGTCGTCGCCGGCGTCGGCGAGCCGGGTGGCCAGCGACAACGACCTGCCTTCCCGGACGATCTGGACCACGCGCGGCGGCTCGACCGCGAGCGCGGTGCGCAGCCCGATGTCGGCGAGCGCGGGCGGCACGCCGCCGTCCTCGGCCGCCGCGGCCATGAAGGTGTTGAGGATGGACGCCGCCGGGGTGACCTCCACGCCGTCGAGCCGGTGGCTCTGCGGGTAGGGCCGGCAGGACATGTCGAGGTGGGTCTGCCAGACCTTCCTGGCGGAGGCGCCGCTGACCGTCATCCTGCCGCCCAGCAGCAGATGGCGGTCCGGCTCGTGTCCCTGCCCGAGCCCGGCGCTCGCCGTGGACTCCTGGAAGATCCAGTACGGGCGGTGCTGCCAGGCCGCGGCGGGCAGGCCGAGCAGTTGGCCATGGGCGTGGTGCCGTGACCAGTCGATCTCGGCGCCGTCGCAGTGCAGCTTGGCGAGGTTGCCGAGGATCGTCTCGGCCTCGTCGGTGTTCCTGCGCAACGTGACGGCCTGCACCGCGTCGTCCACGTCGAGGGACTGGCACGTCTCCATGATCGAGTGGGTCACGATGGGGTGCGACGAGATCTCGAGGAACAGCCGGTGACCGTCCAGGATCGCCGCCTGGACCGCCTCGGAGAAGCGGACCGGATTGCGCAGGTTGGCGGCCCAGTACGCGCTGTCGCGCGCGGCCGTCGATCGCGGGTCGGCCATGGCCGTGCTGTAGAGGCGGATGCGCGGCGGTACGGGCGTGAGCTCCGCCGCCGCGGCTTCGACCTCGGCCAGGACGCGGTCCACGTGCCGGCTGTGGAACGCGATCTCGGTGTCGACCTTCCGCAGCTCCACGCCCTCCTCGGCCCAGCGCGCGGCCAGGCGGTCCACGGCGTCCTTGTCGCCCGAGATGACCGTCGAATGCGGGCTGGCGGAAATGGCCGCCTCGAGGCCGGCCTGGCCGGCCAGGCGCCGGGCGGTCTCGTCGAAGGACAGACCGGCCATCACCATGGCGCCCTGCCCTTCCAGGCGCTGCAGCGCGGCCGCTCTCCGGCAGGCGAAACGGGCGGCCTGTTCCAGGTCGAGCGCGCCCGCGGCCACTGCGGCGGCGATCTCTCCGACGGAATGCCCGATGACCGCGTCGGGCTCGACGCCGAGCCGGCGCCAGACCGCGGCCAGGCCGGCCTGGATCGCGAAGGTCAGCGCCTGGATGTGGGCCGCCGTCCAGGGGCCGCCGCCGGCGATCGCCTCGCGGGGCGTCCAGCCCAGCTCGTCGCGGAAGACGTCCGCCAGGGAGTCGATCGTGGCCGCGAACACCGGGTCGGTGGCGAGCAGTTTCCTGCCCATGCCCGGCCACTGGGCGCCGTGGCCGGAGAACACCCAGACCAGGGAGTTCTCCCGGCCGGAGGGAACACGGGCGGACAGCACGCCGGGCGCGGTTCCCTCGTCGGCGAAGGCACGCAGGCGCTCGGTCAGCTGCGCGGCCGAGCCGGCGATCGCCACCGCGCGTTGCGCCAGGTGGGAGCGGCGCCGGGACAGCGTGTGCCCGACCGAGGCCAGCGGCGCGTCCCGCTCACCGGTCAGCCAGTCCGCGACGGAGCCCGCCAGCGCGCGCAGCCCGGACTCCGACATGGCCGAAAGGGGGAAGACCTGAGGCTCGTCCGACGCGGCCTCGGCCACGGGCTCCCCGCGCCCGTTGACGCCCGCCGACGCCGTGCGTCCATTGACGCCCGCCGACGCTGTGCGCCCATCGACGCTCGCCGGCACCGCACGCCAATCGACACCCGCCAGTGCTGTGCGGTCATGTGCCTTCGCCGGTGCGGCGGGCTGGTCGCCTTCCTCGAGGACGAGGTGGGCGATCGTGCCGCCCACGCCGTAGCTGGAGACGCCGGCGATCCTGGCGCGCCCGCTCCTGGGCCACGACGTGGGCGCGCCCACCAGGCGCAGACCGGAGTCGGCGAGGGCCGGGTTCGGCACGTTGTGCAGGCTCGGCGGCAGCTGCTCGTGCTCGAGGGCGAGGACCGTCTTGATGACCCCGGCGATCCCCGACCCGCCCTCGACGTGGCCGATGTTCGGTTTGGCCGAGCCGATCAAGCAGGGACGTCCGTGCGGCCGCCCCGCGCCGAGCACCCTGGAGAGCGCCTTGATCTCCATGCCGTCGCCGGCCGGGGTGCCCGTGCCGTGGGCCTCGACGTAGTCGACGTCCTGCGGCGCCACCCCGATGCGGGCGTAGATCTCGCGGAGCATGTGCTCCTGCGCCTCGGCGTTGGGCGCCATCATGCCGTCGGAGCGCCCGTCCTGGAAGACCCCGCTGCCGAGGATGACCGCCCGCACGGGGTCGCCGTCGCGGCGCGCGTCGGCCAGGCGCTTGATGACGACGACTCCCGCGCCCTCGCCCCTGCCGTAGCCGTCGGCGTCCTTGTCGAACGCCTTGCTGCGGCCGTCGGGGGACATCGCGCCCGCGCCTTCCAGGGCGACGTTGAGCGCGGGCGTGGCGATGATGTTGACGCCGCCGACGATCGCGAGCGACGTCTCCCCCGACCGCAGGGCCTGGCCGGCGACGTGCAGTGCGGTCAGGGAGCCCGCGCACGCCGTGTCGACGGCCATGCTCGGCCCGCGCAGGCCGAGGAAGTACGAGACCCGGTTCGCGATGCCGTAGAACGTGGTTCCGTTCACCGCGTAGGCGCCGGTCCGCGGTATGTCCTCGAGCAGGCGGCGGCCGTAGTCGTTGGAGTTGGCGGCGACGTAGACGCTCGCGTCGGTGCCGGTCAGCGAGAGCGGCGCGATGCCGGCGTTCGCCAGGGCCTCCCAGGAGAGCTCGAGCATGAAGCGCTGCTGCGGGTCGAGGAAGTCGGCCTCCTTGGGCGAGATCCCGAAGAAGTCGGCGTCGAACCCTTCGATGTCGTCGAGGAACGAGCCGCGGCGGGTCGCCTCTCGGATGATCATTGTCGCCTGCGGGCTGCTCGCCGCGTACGGCTTCCAGCGTTTCTCCGGCATATCACCGACTGCGCTCCTGCCGGCGGCGAGAAATTCCCAGAGCCGCTCGGGAGAGTTGAGGTCCGGCGCGAACCTGCAACTCATTCCGATAATGGCAATGGGCTCGCCGGACACTGCGTGCTCACTCAAGTGATCTCTCCTCTGCAACGGATACCGCGGAAATCATGGGAGCTGACAATCCTGGTGAGGCTATTTTCGGCAGGCGCGAATCTCCGGGACATCTCCAGTCGTGCCGCTCGGGCCACGCAATAACCGAGATGACGGATTCAGACAGCGCTTCCTATGCTCCAGGCGAGAGTGCGAGCCGCTATTTCCGGGGAGCGTCATGTCGGCAGCAGTACACCCGACCAGATCGGGCATGGTTCCGTGGCCGGAAGCCGCGGCGGCCCGCTACACGGCCCTTTCCTATTGGGAGGGGCTGTCGCTGGGCACGCACCTGGCGCGGGCCGCGCGGGAGCATCCGGACGCCACGTGCCTCGTCGACGGCACGACCCGGATGACCTACCGGGAGCTCATGGCCGGGGCCGACGGCCTCGCCGCCCGGATGCGCGCGCTCGGGCTGCGTCCCGACGACCGGGTCGCGATACAGCTGCCGAACCGCTGGGAGTTCGTCGTCCTGACCGTGGCGTGCCTGCGGCTCGGCGCGGTGCCGGTGTGGCTGCTGCCCCAGCATCGCCGGAACGAGGTGCTCGGCGTGGTCGCCCATGCCGAGGCCCGGATGCTGGTCGTGCCCGGCACGTTCAAGGGCTTCGACCACCGGGCGATGGCGCTGGAGATCGCGGCAGCCGTCCCCAGCTGCGAACACGTCGTCGTGGTGGGCGCCGAGGCCGGGCCAGGGGCCATCGGCTTCGGGGCCTTGTGCGAGCCCGCCGAGGATCCGGACGCGACCGCGAAGGAGCTCGACTCGGCCGCGCCGGACGGGGACGCCGTCGCGACGCTGCTGCTCTCCGGTGGGAGCACCGGCGTGCCCAAGCTCATCCCGCGCACCCACAACGACCTCACGTACATGATCAAAAGCGCCGCCGAGATCTGCGCGTTCGGTCCGGACACGACGTACCTCGCCGTGCTCCCGCTCGGCCACGGGTTCGTCAACACCGGGCCAGGTGTCCTCGGCGCGCTCCTGGCCGGCGGCAGGGTCGTGATCGCCCGCTCCCCCGCTCCAGAGCAGGCGCTGCCGCTGATCGAGCGAGAGCGGGTCACCGCCACGTCCGTGGTGCCGGCGATCGTGCAGCGCTGGCTGGAGCATCGCGCCGCCGATCCGGGCGCGGTCCTGAGTTCGCTGCGACTGCTGCAGGTCGGCGCCTCCAGGCTGGCCGACGGCGTCGCCGAGGAGATCGGCCCCACGCTGGGCTGCACGCTGCAGCAGGTGTTCGGGATGGGAGAGGGCCTGCTGTGCCTGACCCGTCTCGACGATCCGCGGGACGTCATCACCAGGACGCAGGGACGCCCGATCTCCCCCGACGACGAGATCCTCATCGTGGGCGAGGACGGGCGGCCGGTGCCGCCCGGAGAGCCGGGGATGCTGCTGGCCCGCGGCCCCTACACGATCAGGGGCTACTACCGCTCGCCCGAGCTCAACAGCCGCTCGTTCGTCGGGGACGGCTGGTATCGCACCGGCGACGTCGTGCGCCGGACCCCGGACGGCAACCTGGTGGTGACGGGCCGGGACAAGGACGTCATCAACCGGGGCGGCGAGAAGATCAACGCCGAGGAGGTCGAGAACTTCGCCCATCGGGTTCCCGGCGTCCGGCAGGCCGCCGCGGTGGCGATGCCCGACCAGGAGCTGGGCGAGACCGTGTGCCTGTACGTCGTTCCGGCCCCCGGCGCGTACGTGACCCTGCAAGAGGTCCGGGCGGTGCTGCTGGAGGCGGGGGTGGCCCGGTTCAAGTTCCCCGAGAAGGTGGTCCTCGTCGATTCCTTGCCGGTGACCAACGTCGGCAAGCTCGACAAGACGGCCCTGCGGGAAGACGTCAAGCGGCGGTTGCCCGTCTGACCCGGGCCGGCCGCGATGGAATGAAACCGGCGCCCGCCGACCGTCACGGGCGGCGGGCGCCGGTGATTTCCCACTGCGGGTCATCACGCCGGAACCCCCGCGAACTGGCCGGGGCGGCGGCCCGGGCCGGCGGGCCCGCGGTAGGCCTGAGCGATGTCCAGCCACGCGTCGGCGTCGGGTCCCACCGCGGTGACGTCGCAGTCGTCGCGGTGCCGGCGCCGCGTCACCAGCAGGCAGAAGTCGAGCGCCGCGCCGGTGATCCGCTGGTCGGCGCTCTCCGGGCCGTACGCCCACAGCTCGCCCGACGGCGCGGTCAGCTCGTACCTGAACTGCACGTCCGGCGGCGTCAGCCCGCGCGCCTGGTAACCGAAGTCCCAGGTCAGCACCGCGAACAGGACGAGATACTTGAGGCGGTCCGCAGACTCGCGCGGGATCTCGAGCGCGTCGAGGATGTCCTGGCCGTGGGCGAACGTCTCCATGATGCCGGCCGAGGCGAGGATCTCGGGCGGCAGCGGCCGCACCAGCCAGGGGACCACCTGTCCCGCCGGCACCGCGGACAGGGCGCGGATCCCGGCGGCGCGCTCCTCCCGCCAGCGCGCCAGCAGTTCCGCGGGCGACAGCACGACGTACTCCGCCAGCGCGGCGTTGACGGCCTGGTTGAAACCGCCCTTGATGGACGCCGTCATCGCCCGGAACGCGTCGGGGTCGGACGCCGCCAGCCCCGCGATCCGGAACATGAACGCCAGGTGCCCCACCTGATGGGCGACCGTCCAGCCGGGCGCGGGGGTCTGTTCCGCCCATTGTGGGGCGGCCAGGCCGGCCAGGATGCGATCCAGCGCCGCGCTCTCCGCGGTGAGGTCCTCGATCACGTTCGGCAATTCGCTCATGCGTCAGTCAGTCCTCTCTGCTCTGGCTACCTGTGTGCTTGTTGTGCTGCCGCGTTCGCCCAATGCCGGGCGGCCGTGAAACTCGCCCATGCGGTGAGCTCGATGAGCTTGCGGTCGTCCGCCGGGTCCCGGCGGAAATCGTCGATCACCCTCGCGTCCACCTGGTACGCGGCGATCGCCGTCAGCAGTGCCAGCCGGCCGGCGGCCCGCTCGGCGGGACGCAACCGCGCGGCGGCCTCCTGCGCCCAGCCGCGGCTCGGGCCCGGCGGCCGTCCCCCGCGCGCCGCGAGCTCGCCGCGCACCAGCTCGCGCACGTCATCGGGGACCGCCGTGGCCCCGGCCGCCTCCAGCACGGCGGACGCGCTCGCGAACGCCTGCCGCACGGCGGCGTTCCCCGAGGCCCAGCCCAGGTCGTCCGGGAGCGCGGCGGGGGCGAGCAGGCGGGCCGAGGCTCCCGGCTCCCGTACTCCCCGTACGAGCGACCGCGTGAGCAGACCGAGCAACCGGCGCGGCACGGCCGCGGAAGGGAACAGACCTCCCGGCAGGAACACGTTGACCATCCGGTTGAGATAGTGAAAGGTCACGGCCGTGCCCCAGAGTTCCGGGGCCTGCTCGACCGGCACCGGCACGTCGTCGAGCCCGCCCACGGCCCACGCCACGGCACGGCGGATCCCGGCGTCGGCGATCTCTCCGGTCCTGCCCGCCGCCACGGCGGCGGCGTCGCGCTCGGTCATGAGCCCGTACGCCATCGTGGCGTGCACATCGAGGCAGTAGGGGCAGGCGTTCCGCCTCGACACCGCGGCCGCCACCGCCTCCTTGACCGTGCGGTTCACGGCTCCGGAGGCCACCAGGGACTCACGCAGGATCGCCCAGGCGGCCGCCAGCACGTCTGGTGCGGGCGAGTGCAGCGCGATCGGCGGCGCGAGCATCCCGAAGTCGCGCTCGACCTGGGCGTAGACGTCCGCAACCAGCCCGCGCGCGGCGCCCGGCGGGACGGGGGCGACGTGGTTCACCCGCTCCAGCGCCCTGCGCCGGGCAACGCGTGCGAGCAGTCCCGTCATGGTCTGCCCGTGAGGTGCATGACGCCGCGTCGCCCGCTGGTGCCGCCGTCGGGGGCGGGCGCGCCGTAACGCACCTGGACGCCCCGCTCTCGCGCGGCCTCGACGATGCCGGGGACCGCCCGCTCGGCGAGCGCCGCGATCGTCATCGCCGGGTTGACCGTCAGCGCGCCGGGCACCGCGGAACCGTCGGTGACGAAGATCCCCGGGTGGCCGCGCAGCTCGTGGCGGTCGTCGAGAGCCGACGTGGCCGGGTCGTCCCCGATCCGGCACGACGCCAGCGGATGCACCGTGTACGCGCCGACCACGTCGTTGGACCACGCCTCGGCATGGCCGAGCCCGTCGCGTCCGAGGATCTCCTTGACCTCGGCGTCCGCCTGCGCCCAGGCCCGCAGCGTGCTGGGCGACGGGTCGTAGCGCAACGTTCCGCGCCCCAGCATCTGCTGGCTGATCCGCACCGCGTTGCCGGTGGGCGGAGGCGGCCCGAAGACGCCCTCGTTGTTGTCCTCGATCATCTCGAAGATGATCAGCCAGGACTTCCAGCGCTTGAGCATCTCCTTCTTCGACACCCCGAACCACGACGGTCCCGGGGCCGGCGCCAGGCCGCCGGGCACCTGAGCCAGGATCGTGCCGAGGCCCGGGGGGAAGTAGAGCTGTTCCAGCGAATAGCGGCTGAACTCGGGCAGAGAGCCGTCCAGCCGATCCCAGTTGGCCACGCAGGGCCCCTTGCCGATGTGGAACGCCTCGTACGCCGTCCCGTCCTCGCGCTCCAGCCCGAGCACGTCGCGCACCCGATCCTCGTTCATGACGGCGGTGACCAGCCGCTCCCCGTTGCCCGAGAAGTACCGCCCGACCGCGTGGGGCATCGGGCCGAGCCCCGGTTCGCTGCGCTGCAGGATGACCGGGGTGGCAGCGGCGCCGGCCCCGAGGACGACGATCTTGGCGTCGATCGCGCCCGGCTCGCCGCGAACGCGGTAGTCCTCGCCGTCGATGACGTCGTAGTGCACGCGGTAGCCGCCGTCGTCGTTCCGCGTGATGCGCTGCACCTCGTGCAGCGGCCGTACGCTCGCCCCGTGCGCGACGGCCGCGGGAAGGTAGTTGGTCAGCAGGGAGCGTTTGGCCCCGAACCTGCACCCGGCCATCATCCAGTTGCACTTGACGCACGTGTCGTTGTCGATCGCGACCGGCACCGGGTTCGCGGTGCGGCCGGAGTGGTCGCAGGCCGCGGCCCACAGGCCGCCGGGATAGGAGACGTCCTCCCACCCCTGCGTGCTGACGGGGATCGACTCAGCGACGCGGTCGTACCACGGGTCCAGCGTGTCCCGGCTGATGCTCGCCGGCCACATTCTCCTGCCGATCCCGCCCTGCCGTTCGAAGACGAACCGGGGCGCGCGCGGCATGGCGGCGAAGTAGATGACGCTGCCGCCGCCGACGCAGTTGCCGCCGAGCACGTTCATGCCGTCGCCCACGGTGAAGTCGAAGATCCTCGTGTACGACGAACCGAGCTTGTAGTCGTGCTCGAACTCGGCTGTCTCCAGCCACGGCCCGCGTTCGAGGATGACCACTCCGGCGCCGCCGGCCGCGAGGTGGTAGGCGGCGATGGCGCCGCCGAAGCCGCTGCCGACGACGAGCACGTCGGTGCGTTCCACGCTGGTCATCGCAGGCTCCCTGACGCGGTCGTGTCCGGGTGCAGGCGGGCCAGCTGCCGGCCGTAGGAGTTCCTGGGGTAACGCCACAGACCGTCGGGATCAGGGGGTGTGATGCCCATCGAGGTGAGCCCGGGATGGCCGCCCGCGATCGCCTCGGCCGTGTGCAGGTGCGGGGCCGCGTCGTAGGACATGTAGCAGAAGAGCGCGAGCAGGATCCACAGCTCCTGCTCGGGATGGCCGGGCGACGTCAAGAGCGTCACCAGCTCGGTGCGCCGCCCGAACGGCAGGGCGGCGAACGGGGGAAGGGCCGGATCCAGCGATAGCCGGTGTTCGGCGGCGTACCGCCGCGTGTGCGCGTTGAGGTCCCTGACGTAGTCGTCGAGCGCGCTGCTCAGCCCGGTCGCGTCCCACTGCAGCAGCGGCAGCGCGCCCGCCGCGACGGCGCCGCCGCCCTGCGAGGCCCCCGCGACGGCGACATCGCCGGGAAACCGCTTCTCGCCGGGAACGATCGTGTCGGCGAACGCCTCCAAGGTGAGCGTGCGCTCATGAGCTCGGTCCGAATCCATGCCTCCATGGTCCGAGCACCAGGATCGGCGCGCATCTCCTTGCGAGCCCGGTCAGCACCAGCCGGCTTCGGTGGCGATGCGGATGGCGTCCACCCGGTTGCGGGCGTTGAGCTTGACCACGATCTTCGAAAGGTAGTTCCGTACGGTCCCGGGGGACACGTGCAGGCTGGCCGCTATCTCCGGCGGCTCCGCGCCTTTCGCGGCGAGGCGTAAGACCTGGATCTCGCGTTGTGTCAGCGGGTTCTCGCCCACGTCCCAGGCGGTCAGGGCCAGTTGCGGGTCGATGACCCGTCCACCGGCGGCGACCTCTCTGACCGCCGTGGCCAGCCGGTCGGCCGGCGTGTCCTTGAGGAGGAAACCGGACACCGATGCGGCCAGCGCCCGCCGGAGGGTGCCCGGCCGGCCGAGCCCGGTCAGGATCAGGCTGCGGCAGGTCGGCAGGCGCTGATGGAGCTCCTGCGCCGCGGTGAGACCGTCCATCACCGGCAGGTCGATGTCGATGATCGCCACATCGGGACGTTTCTCGAGCGCGACGGGCACGATCCGATCGCCGCTTTCCACCTCCGCCACAACGGTGAGGTCGTGTTCGATCTCCAGGAGCGCCACGAGAGCTCCCCGCACGATCCGAACGTCTTCGGCGAGAAGCAGCTTCAGCATGTGCAACCACCAATCATCCGTGGGCCGGCTCGCTCTCGTGCCCGTCGCCCTCCATCTGGGATGTCACCTCTCGCCGCGACTGGTGACAGCTCATGTGGCCCCTTCACCCACCGGGCGCCGGTCCGCCATGACATCCGAAGGCAGCTCAGCAGTGAGGTGGAACCACTCCCCCGTCGTCTCCATCCGCAGGTCGCCGTTGACGGCAGCCAAGCGCGCCCGGACATGCTCCAGCCTGTCCTCGTCGCTCTCCGACAGACTAGTGCGATCGCGCGAGAGGCGCAGTCTCAGACGGCCCTCCTCGCGGGGGGTGGCCGTGGCCCGGTCGTGCGAGACGCGCAGCCGTACGTAGCCGTTCTCGCGGGTGACGGTGACGACGCAGCGGCGCACGCCGCTGCGCCGCACCATGCCGGTGATCGCGTCACGGAGCACCATGGCCAGCACCACGTCGGCCTCCTCCGCGAGCCGGGCGCAGGCGATGTCCACCTGAGCCTCGATGCCCGCCGCCGACAGCGCCGCGCGGGTCGAATCGACCTCCGCCGCCAGCGACACGTGCCGGTATCCGCTCGCCGTGGAGCGCACCTCGGCCACCAGGCGGCGCGCCGCCACCAGGACCTCCATGATGTGCTCCTGGGCGCGTTCCGGCTCGGTCAGCGTGAGACCGCGGGCCACGCCGCAGTTCCACATGATCGTGGACAGGTCGCGGTCCAGCAGCTCGTTCACCTTGCGCGCCACGCCCAGCCGTTCCTGCTCCACGGCGAGGCGCACGATCTCCTTCCTGGTCGCGTGCAGCTCGGCGACCAGCGCCGAAAGCGACGTCAGCCCGTAGATCACCAGCCCGGTCTGCAGGGTCGAGATCACCAGGTAGCCCAGCAGCGTCGTCTCGTCCCCGCTGGCCACGGCGAGGGCCAGGACGACTCCCCCGACTGCCGCGTACAGCGCCCATCGCCGGCGTCCCCGCACGACCAGCGGGATCGACCCGGCGAGGAAGCCGCCCATCGCGCCCCACAGCGTGCCGACCCACACCATGGGCAGGAACGAGGCCACCGCCTGGATCGAGAGCGTCGTCATGCGGACGGGCGTCGGCCATACCCTTGGGCCGAAGAACGTGTGCGCCAACTGGGTGATCAGAAGAACGGCGAGGCAGATTCCGACGCCCCAGGTGAAGCCCGCGGGATTACGCCAGAGAATGTTCGTGATCAGAATAGGGATATAGCCCAGCAAAACCGCTAATGTCAGGAGATTTACCGTTCCAGGCGCCCAGCGGACCGAGCTCTGGCGGAGGAGATCGGCGGGTTTCCCGCCCCCGGCGTCAGATGGCGGAGCCGGCGCCCCGACCGGCACGTCGGACAACCGGATCTCGGCGAGAAGGCGGAACCAGCCGTCCTCCCGGGTCACGGTGAGCCGTCCGCCGACCGCGGCCAGCCGCGACGACAGGTTCTCCAGTCCGCTGCCGTCCGACGAGACCGCGTCGGAATTGACCCCGTCATTTGCCACGCTCAGCCACGCGAGACCGTCGCGCACGCCGCCGTCGACCTCGCACTGCCGCGCCTTGCTGTGGCGTAACACATTGGTGATCGCCTCGCGCAGCACAATGGCCAGCACCGAATCGACTATTTCCGGAAGGTCGCGGCACGAGACGCTCATGCGGACCTCGATCTGCGCCACCGACAGCGTGGACTCGATCGACCTGACCTCTCCGGCCAACGACAGCTTCTGGCAGCCCATCGGGATCGTCCGCAGTGCCGCGGTCGCCCGGCGGGCGATCCACAGGGCCTCCGACATGACCCCCTCGGCCCGCTCCGGCGAGGCCGGTAACAGGCGGTGCGCCAATTCGCTCTTCAGTGTGAACGCCAGCAAATCGTGTCCGACCACGTCATGCAGGTCTCTGGCGATGCGCACCCGCTCGCCGGCCGCCGCTATCCGGCCTAATGAGCTGCGACCGCCTTCCAGCTCCTCCGCGAGTTCGGCCAGGAAACTGAGTCCGTAGAAAACAAGACCCTGCACCAGGGTGAACACGAAAACGAAGATGATATTGACTGTGCCCAGCCCCTGTGCAAAGTACAGTACGGGATTGACGACGCACGCCAGGCCGTACAGCAGCCACCTGTAAGGGACGGGGACAACAAGCAGAATGGACGCCGCCAGGAGCGGGACTATGGCGGCGGCCTGCGGGCCGATCCACAGGGCCGGGGCGAGCACAACGGCCGCCAGCGCCGTCATCGAGGTGATCCGGGAGATCAGCGGCCAGCGCCACGGCCGCCCGAAAGAATGGGCGATCTGCAGCCCGAACGCCACCGCCATGCAGGCGCCGAAAGCCACAACGCCCGGAATCTCCGCCGATTCCCGGCCAACGCCATTGAGCGTATTCAAGATCGCATTCAGGGCGGCCCCGAGGAGAACTCCGGCGGTGACCATCAGGGCCAGGCGCGGCGCCGGCAGCGTGGCGCCGCCATTTCGCCGCGCCCAGGAGACCAAAGAGAAGATCTGCGGCAATCGCACATCCCGCGCCCACGTCACGAGATTCTTCGCCATCCACCCCTCCGCCCCCCGGCGAACTATCCCCCCTAGTCGCCAGACAGGCTATATCAGGTCAATCAACTCGAGTAGCCTGATTTAGGGCCGAGAGCTCAGCGAATCAAACCATTGGCATCCTCTGTCCATCCCGCATCATTCATCGGATGCCTTGCCTCCTCGCACTCCGGGCGGGCGCCGCCGGACCTGCCCACCACCAGCCCGGCCACGCCTGACTCGATCTTCCAGTCCAGGCCCAGAACGCGGGATGACGCGTCCACGTCGTCGCAGTCCAGCGCGCACGTGGGCAGCCCCATCGCCGTGCTCACCAGCGACAGAGTCTGGGTGAGCGCTCCGACGTCCTTGAGCACAAGGGCGTAGCTCAGGCCATTGTATTTCCACGACAACCGGCGGAATCGCGCGGTCAACGTGAGGAGAACCGGCGGGACCTCGGCCAGATTGGCGGCCAGGCGGCCGTTCTCGAGGAGCTCGTCGCCACTGTCCGCGATCCGGTCCAACCGGTGGCCCAGTGGATCGTAGTGGTAGACCCCGCTGGGGAGCCCCGTGCAGTCGTCCACCGTGACGTAGACCTCGATGCCGTAACAGTCGCCGGCACTTCGATAGGGCCGATCGCTGGTTGCGACGGCAGTCGTCCCGTCCGCCGCGCCGGTCAGGGATCGCACCCGGACTGTCCGGTAGAGCAGTTCGCCGAGATCCTTGACGGACGGCACGCGCCCGGTCTCGGGGACCCCGCCATTGGCCGCCTCCAGAACGGCGCTGAGCGGCGGGTCGTTCGCGATCATCTCCTGCCATCGGGGTTTCGGCAGATCGATGCGCTTGTCGCCGGCGGCCGGCTTGACGACCGGCTCGACCGCCCGGCTGCCCAGCCGATAGGTCGCGCCGAAGTCATGGTCGTGACGCCCGAGCGTGGTCCTGCTGTGGAACATGAGGTCGAGCGGGTTCCAGCCGACCAGGACGGGATCGTGATCCTCTTCGAACTCCGGCTGCCCTGACGCGTTCGACGCCGGGACGGCCATGCCGGTCGCGACCAGGCACGCGGCGAGATGGCGCGCGCCCGGGGACAACGCGGACGCAGGCACCGGCCGGCCCAGGGCGCCGACCAGCGCCATGGCTCCGGCCTGGTGCAGGAGCACCCGGTGCAGGGAGAGCGGGGATTCCATCCGCCAGGCGCGCTTGCCCGGGAAGATCGACACGAACCGGGACAACCGCAACGGCGTTTCCGCCGGCAGCGGAGTCCGGTGGAAGACAGCTCGCGGGGAGACCGGAACCACCGAGATCAACGCCTGCTCCGGGTCCGGGCCGAAAGACCGGACCACGAGGTGGTGGACCACCTCGAGGATCCGGCTCAGCTCCTCGCCGTCGGCTTCCCGTGTGATCACGTTTTCCAGGGATATCGGCCCCAGGCACATGCGCCGCAGCGCCTCGGCCACCTGCGGCCCCGGCACGGGCATGGTGACGTCCTCCCACCGGCTGCGCAGAATCAGCCCGTCTTCCTGAAACTCCAGGTAGACGTCTTCTCTGAAGGACCACAGCGCGAACCACGCCGCCTCCACGGGCCCGGACATGTCTATCTTCTCCTCGCGACAATGTCGTCAAAGAAACAGCGGGATCGGGTTGAGCTCCTCGTACGAGGTCGCCTGCTCCAGCCGCCCCAGCCGGACCGGCACGTCATAGAGCCGGCCTTCGGCGAATCTGGCCCAGAAGTGCCGGAGACCCGGAACGATGATCTTAACGACAGGCATGCCGATGTCGGGCCGCGTCTGGTCCAGCACGAGGAGCTCGGAGCCCATCCGGCTGACCAGGCCGCGGATATGGCCGATGTCGTCGCGCAGATCGGCGCGTGGCACGTAGCCGTAGCCGTCCCTGCGCCGTGGCGGCCGCAGGGAATCGGGCAGCAGGTAGGGGTGCGCCGCCGTGGTCGCCGTCCGCCACCAGCTGAGGAGATGCGGATCGGCCAGGCCGTAGCCGGTGCCGTCGGCCCTGACGCCGGCCACGGCGGGCAGGAGCTGGCCGAGCTCGGTGAGTGCCCGCCGGAGCGCGACATGCGGATCGAAGTGAGCTCCGAACCCGAGCATGATGTCCTCGGCCGGTTTGTCCGTGCGCTTGGAGATCGCCGCCATCGCCGGGATCCCCAGGTCGCTGGTGAGATCGAGCACCCACAGACGCCGGCCCGTCCCGGCATACCTTTCGCGGAGATCCATGATCCACGCGTCGTCGAACGAGGCCAGGTCGACCTCCGGCTGGCGCGTGCGGTTGTACCACCACAGGGCCACCGCGTCCCGCTCCACGAGCTCCAGGAACCCCTGGACGATCGCGTCCTCCAGGCTCGAGCCCGCGGCGTTGCCGTTGGAGTCGGCCCGCACCGGTGCGCGAGCCGCGTCGGCGCTGAAATAGAGCAGGTCGGTGGGGAGGAATCGGTGCCGTTCCGTCGTGAGGGACCACACCGGCGTCCATTCCATGACCGCCGTCTCGTCGAAGGGCGCCGGCACATGGTGGAACACCATCTGTGCAGCGTTCCAACGCTCGCGCCCGTCGAACTGGCGAGGGTGGAAGAGCTGGCAGTCATTGGGATGCAGGGCCTGCGGGCCGAGACCGCGAAAGGTGTCGAGCACCGTTTCCTCGTCCCCGAAACGGGAGGCGCAATACCGCTCCACCGCTTCGCCGAGTGCGCCCACCTTGGCCTCGATGTCGCTGGCTCCTTTTCCGCCGCTGCGCGCCCGCAGCCCCGCCCTGGCCACGTCGAGGCGGTCCGATCGCAGCGCCCGGTTGTGCCCCGCGAGGTAACAGTGCAGGAAAGAAGGCGCACGCGGGTCGCGCCGGAGCTCCCCTGTGATGCCGGTGACGGGATCCGCCAGGTGGCCGTAGCGCTGCCACACCTGCTCCGCGGACAGCGACCGGTGACCGTTGCCCGACGAGGTGGCCTTGGGCCGGGACCGTACGACGATCGGCGCCCTGGCCCGAGCGGCCACCATCTCCGGATCCCCGCACGAAGGACACTGCGGCCGGCGCTCCACCACGTGCCGCCGGACCTCCAGCGTGGTGGTGTCCATGGTCCACAGGACACTGGACGCGTCGCCGCGGTTCCCCGCCAGCCACTTGGCCGCCTGCAGGATCGCCAGCTGGATCCCGATCGCGCGCGTCGCGGGGAGCGAGGCCAGCGGAGGGCGGGTGGACTCCCTCCCGCCCAGCTCGCGGCGCACGCAGCTCTCGCCCTGCCGGTGCTCGCGCAGCCGGCCGGCCAGGCAGGACCAGCACGGTCCCG
This sequence comes from Nonomuraea sp. B19D2, assembly GCF_040137845.1. Taxonomy (NCBI): domain Bacteria; kingdom Bacillati; phylum Actinomycetota; class Actinomycetes; order Streptosporangiales; family Streptosporangiaceae; genus Nonomuraea; species Nonomuraea sp. B19D2. Next base: position 124,144 of record NZ_JBEFAK010000025.1, read on the forward strand.
CCTTCGGGTCGAAGACCGGGCCGATCCAGTGAACGGCGCCCGACGTGATGGCGGGCAGCCAGGCTCGCCCCAGAGCCCGGTGCCGCCGGTCGATCCCGTCCAGCTTCTGGTCGAGGTAGTCGTCGCAGAAGACCAGCGAAAGATCCACCCTGCCCGCGCCGTCTCCCCTGCTCAGCCCCATGGCCCGGCACGCTTCCTCGACCTGCTCCGCGTCGACCTCGCCGACCGGCACGATGTCCACGGACGCCCGGCTGAGATCGACGCGGTCCGCGTCGAACCCGGCCAGGTCCCAGTACGCCGCGGCCTCCGTGTCCCGCGTTTGCGAGGAGTTACGGAATCCGACGAGGTTCGCCTTCGAAAGCCGGCCGAGCATCTGACCGAGCTCTTCCGAAGAGCAGGTGGGCGCGAGCGCCTCCCGCACCTCGGCCAGCGTCCTGCTGCCGTCGAGCAGCGTCGCGACCGCCCGCGCATGCGTGCCCGACAGGGCGAACGTCCCGTTGGGCGAGACAAGGTAGACGGATCCCCCGGGAATCAGCTCGACACGCACGTGGCGTTTGAAGCTGATGCGCGGGGCTCCGAGGCGGGTGGATTTCATCGGGTGGCCGCGTTCACCCGAACGACGGCATGGCCGGGACGTGGTCGCTCGGGCGGTCAAGGTCTTCGACCTCGAGACAGACCTCGTTCAGTAAACCCATCCGGAGCTCCGGCGCCTCTTCCTCGCTGCTGATGACGATGCCGAACCCGGCCAGCGTGCCCACCGGGTCCTGGACGTAGCGGTCGGCGAGCTGCGGCTCGACCCAGGTGCGCATGACCAGCTCGGCGAACCGCCAGTCCTCTTCCTTGATCTTCTCCGCCTGTGTGTTGACCGCGGCCATGTCAGTCTCCTCGGATTCGATCGACCGTGTCATCCAGGATTGTGGGGTAGCCGGCACGGCGGGGAAAGTTACCGATTCACTAATGCGTATATGAATATTTCACACCAGGGTCGTGCTCGGTTCTATATATCGGGACAAAAGGAGATACTACACTCCATTTTCACGATCATCCGCCCGTGAACACAGCAGGACGGGGGCTGAGATGGACAAAGCGATTGAGGAATCCATTAAGGCCGTCATCGCAATGCTCCATGAAAATCTGAGTGAAGAGGTAACGATCGACGACATGGCGCGCGTCGCCATGTTCAGCAAGTTCCATTTCTCTCGTATCTTTCAACGGGTCACCGGGGTTTCGCCAGGGCGCTTCCTTTCAGCTCTCCGGCTGCACGAAGCGAAGCGGCTCCTACTGGAAACGTCGTACAGCGTGACGGAGATTTGCCACATCGTGGGTTATTCCGCGGTGGGGACGTTCAGCTCGAGGTTCAAGAGCATGGTAGGCATGGCGCCCATTGAGTATCGCCGGAGCGGGGGCTTCCGGCCGGCGCCGCTGATGCGCAGCGGACCGGCGGTCATCCGGGGCGTCATCACGGTTCCGCCCGATGCGCGGAATGACCCCACGTTCGTCGGGGTCTTCCCGCACCAGGTTCCCAAGGGGCTGCCCGCGCTGCCCACGTTGGTCCCGCAGGCCGGGCCGTTCGAACTCAGCGGCGTCGCGCCCGAGGTCTGCTATGTGCTGGCCCGGTCCTTCCCGCGCAACGGCGCCGAGTCGATCGCGGTGCACGGCCCGGTCACCACCCGGCCAGAATCACCGGCGAACATCGTCCTGCGCCTCAGGCCGATGCGAGCGGTGGACCCCCCGATCCTCCCCGCCCTCCTGGACCGGGAGTCGTCGGAGGCGATCGGCCTCTGCCTTTAGGCGTACTGCTTTCGATGTAGGGCGTGGCACGCGTGGTGCAGGCGCAAGTGACGAGCCACGGACGACGCGGACCCGACGTGGCGCGGCCTAGCGTCGCACCACGACCACTCGAAAGGGAGTCCGCATGAACAAGAGGTTGATCACTGCGATCGCCGGCGTGAGCTTGACGGCCGGGATGTTCGGGCTGGGCGCGGGCGGCGCGTCCGCCAGCGACCAGGCCGGCACCACGGCCGTCGTGACGGCCGCGCCGAAGCCGCCGAAGGGTGCCAGGGCCGTGGTCCAGGTCGGCCCGAACCCCACCACCGAGCGAGGCCAGGAGGTGACGATCACCGGCAACTGCGGCGGCGGTGAGAAGCTCAAGGCCGTGTTCGCCGGAGTGACCGGAAAGCCGGTGCTGAAGAACATCCGCATCATCGACGACAACCCCGAGAGATTCGTCGCCAAGGCGAGGCTCGACTCCAGGATCGGCAACGGTGTCGGCCCTGTTTTCGTCGACTGCGGTGGCGAAATGGGGGTGACCCTCCTGGTCACCCACGTCTGATCCGGCCCGTTCGCGCTGCGCGCTACACCGATTGGAGTAGCGCGTAGCGCGAACGGTGCAGGAGCAGGTGACGAGCGACGGACGACGTGGTGCCCGTGCCCCCGCGTCTACTCTTGCGCCATCGCCCCGCAGACAGGGGCCGTGCCCCCGAAGAAAAGGTCCCGTATGGCCGTTCCGTCCCCGCAGCGCGCGCCCGCGCCGGTCCGTCACTCCGCCAGGCTGCTCGATCTGGCACTCGCCGTCATCACCGTCGTCGGCGTCGTCACCGGTGTCATGGCCGCCGAGGTCCGCGAGTCTCCGTGGGCGGGCCTGATCCCTCTCGCGCTGTTCCTCGGCGGGCTCCTGCTGTTCAGGCGCCGCTGGCCGATGACCGTGCTGCTCCTGTCGATCGCCGCGATCTTCGTCTACCGCTTCAACAGCCACTTCCAGGGCGGCTGGATCTGGCCGGCCTCGGCCGCCTACTTCAGCGCCGCCTGTACGCCACGCGTACGGTGGGTGGCGCTCATCGGTGTCGCCCAGCTCGTCTACGCCGCCGTCGATCTCCGGTGGGTCCTTCCAGATGGCGTGGGCCGGTTCGTCGTCCACATCGCCGGTGAGGGGCTCGTGCTGGCGATGCTCATCGGCGCGGGCCTGGTGTGCGCCGCCGTCATGAGATGGCGCGCACAGCTGCGCGAGACCGACGGCCGCGCCCGCGCCGCCGAGGAACGGCTCCAGGTCTCGCGCGAGGTGCACGACATCGTCGCCCACACCCTGGCGGTCGTCGGCGTCCAGCTCAACGTCGCCGCCGACGCCCTCGAGGAGGACCCTGCCGAGGCCGCCGCCGCGCTGCGCGTGGCCAAGGACGTCAGGAACCGCGCGATGGCCGACCTCGCCTCGCTCATCGGCGTCCTGCGCGACAACGCCGGCGGCGCCGCCCCTCAGCCCGATCTCGCCTCCGTCGGCACGCTCGTCGCGGACGCCCGCGCCGCCGGCCTGCAGGTGGTCCTCGACGAGCGCGGCGACCCCTCGGCCGTTCCCGCCGCGCCGGCCGTGGCCGTCTACCGCATCGTCCAGGAGGCCCTGACCAACACGCTGAAGCATTCGGGAGCAGGCCAGGCCGAGGTCACGATCGACTGCGGGCCGAGCTCGGTCACCGTCGAGGTCAAGGACGACGGCCGGGGCGGCGGCGAGATCGTCGAGAGGCACGGGCTGGCCGGCATGCGCGAACGGGTGAGCGCTCTCGGGGGCACGCTCACCGTGGGACCGGTGTCCGGCGGCTTCTCGGTGCGGGCGCAGATCCCTGTGGCAGGCTCGCCCGTATGACGGTCAAAGTGCTCCTCGCCGACGACCAGGCACTGGTACGGGCCGGCTTCCGCAGCCTGCTGGCCCGCTCCCGGGACGTCGCCGTCGTCGGCGAGGCGGCCACCGGCGACGAGGCCGTACGGCTGGCCGCCCGAGCTCATCCCGACGTCGTCCTCATGGACATCCGGATGCCCGGAATGGACGGCATCACCGCCACCCGCCACATCGTCGCCGACCCCGGCTGCCGGGTGATCATCCTCACCACGTTCGACACCGATGAGCACGTCTTCGACGCGCTGCGCGCCGGAGCCAGCGGCTTCCTCACCAAAGAGGTCGAGCCGAGCGAGCTGCGGCGCGCGGTCGCGGCCGTCGCGGCGGGGGAAGCGCTGCTGTCGCCCGGCGTCACCCGCCGGGTGGTGGAGCAGTTCGCCCACCGGCAGGGGCCCGCTCCCGTCGCCCGGCAGCGGCTGACCGTCCTCACCTCCAGGGAGCTGGAGGTGGTCCGGCTGGTCGCGCTCGGCCTGTCCAACGACGAGATCGCCGAGCGCCTCACGATCAGCCCGTTCACCGCCAAGACCCACATCACCAGGGCCATCGCCAAGGTGGCGGTGCGCGACCGCGTCCAGCTGGTCATCCTGGCCTACGAGAGCGGCCTGGTCCGGCCGGGCGGCTGACGCCCAGACGGCAGGTCGCACCATTCTGGAAAATCCCGGATTTCTCCCGACGGCCCAGCCCGCGCCGTGCAACAGCGCCCTGGTGACGTCGCCGGGCGCGGCCCGATGACCACGAGCCGGAGGAGCCGGGTCGCCGCCTGCGTGCCCGCGCCCATGCCGAGCGCGTAGCCGCGAGTCATCCAGGCGCGGTGCCGGGGGACGGCTGGGAACACGGTCAGGTGAAGTCGAGCGGGCCGTCGTTGAAGAGTCTGAAAGGCCCGTTGAGGAGCATCTGCGTCAGCCATTGGTCGTGCTCTATGCGGTGGTCCATGTAGCCGGAGCCGTAGTTGCGGTAGTGGTAGGCAGCTTCCTGCTCGTAGCCGAGCTGGCTCCCCATGCGGTACGTCGCCTGGTTGGCGGCCTGCTCCTCCGCGTTCCGCGCGCGGTCGTAATCGGCGAGGTCCATGGTCACCGGGCTCGGACCCCATCGGTCCTTGGCCATGTGGACCTGGCGGACGAACTCTCCCGCGAGGGCCTCGGGGCTCGCGACTTTGGCGCCGCCGATGCTGATGACGTTGACGGCCGGGTTGTAGTAGGACAACCCGATGCTGATCTTGCTCTGGTACAGGGTGGTGATCCCGTGTTCCTTGGCGTACGCCAGCGCGGCCCGGCCCTCAGGGGTCTTCCACAGGACGCTCTCGGCGTCCGCACGCGCATGCGCGTTGTCGTCGGAGGCCTGGAGCGAAACGGCGTTGACCACCGCCGAGGCGGTCCCCATCCCCGTGAGGGTCACTACATGCTGCAGCAGATGCTTCGCGGCCCGGAGTGAGTTGACCGCGCCGGTACCGATGTTCCGCTCCACCTGGGCCAGTGCGATTCTGAGCGCCTTGCCCGTCCCCAGGACGCGCTGCCTGCCGAACAGCGCTCCCAGCACCGGACCCAGACGGAATCCTCGGATGAGGGAGATCAGCAGCGCCACGAGGCAGATGAGATGACATACTTCCACACGGTCTTGAGCACCACGGCGACGGTCGTCCCGGTGGCCACCAGCGCGCCGGCCCGGGCCCCGTCGTCCATCCGCTGCGCGTCGCCGGTGTAGGTGTTCTCGAAGACGTCGACGTCGGCGCCGATGTTGCCGGCCCCCCGTACGTGCGCGACAGCCGAATCAGCCTGCGACCGGCCGCTCTGGGAGGCGGACGCGAGATCCAGCCACGAGCCCGCCCCGTCGAGCCGCTGCGTCTCGTCCGGTCGCGGCCAGGGGGCGTCGGCCGCGACGAGGCCGTGCACCTGCTGCAGCGCGGGGGGCAGTGCCCAGCTCATTTCCCCTCCAAGGCGGCGCGTACGCGGTTGGCCAGCTCCTCGTTGGCCTGTTCGGCATGCGAGTAGTTCCGCTCCGACAGCGTCGTTCCGGCCGCACGGTCACGCAGACGCTGCGCCGTGGCCCCGAACGCATCCTGCACCAGCTCCGTCAATCCCGCGAACTCGATGTCGAACTGGCCCCCCGGCCGGTCGGGACCGCCGGTCCCCGCCGCTTGGCCGGCCCGGCCGAGCGAGCCCTGAAGGGCGCGTTCAAGACCGTCGGCTGCGTCGGACAACCAGCTCGCCGAGGCGAGCCGGGTGCCGTGAACGGTCTGGATCTCCCCGCTGACATCGCTCATCTTCGTACCACCATCTGTAGGTCAGGGTTTCGCGCACTCACTGCCTGGGCTGCATCAGGCGGTCCAGCCTCGTGGTGAGCTCGTTCGCGACGACGAGGATCTCGTTCATGCTGCTGTGCGCGTCGGCCTGCATGCCCTGCAGCAGGGCGCCCAGGTCAGGCGTCTCCTGCCGCAGCGCCTCGGGGATGGCTTGGGTGGCCCGCTCCTGCGCGGCGGCGCGGGCCCGTCCGAACGCATCCCTGATCGCGTCGGCCAGCTCGTGCGAGGGCAGCCGCATCGCCCTCGGATCGATCGTCAGCCCCACCAGGTCGCTGGTGCCGTCGACCGCCACCTTGACGAGACCCTTCGCCGCCTCGGCCGACTCCCGTATCTCGGCGAACTGGTCCAGGAAGTCAGGCTGATCCGGCGCTGCCATGCGTGACGCTCCCCATTTCGGTCAAGCTTGCGACCTTTTCGGTCACGTCTATCCAAGCAGAAAGCATGCCTCGCCATACTGTTGACCACGAAAGTTCGGTCCACCGCTTCACCAGGCGTTCCGCTCCACCGCCTCATGGCACCTCGCGGGCTTCAGGTGCGGGCCGCAGCCGGACGGAGCGAGTACGACGCAGAGTTGGTGACAGCCCCGTGCATGGACGAATCCCCTGGTACGACCCGCCTTCCCTGACCGCGGAACAGCGTGCCGTCTACGACGAGATAGCCGGCGGACCGCGGGCCGCGGGCCCGTTCCGGTTGACGGGCCCGGAGGGACGCCTGGAGGGTCCGTTCAACGCGATGCTGACCGCCCCCGGCGTCGGCGGGCCCCTACAGCGGCTGGGCGCGGCGATCCGGTACGCGACGGACCTGCCGGCCCGGTGGCGCGAGATCGCGATCCTGGAGGTGGCGGTCGCGCGCCGCAGCGACTTCGAGTGGTACGCGCACGAGCGTGTGGGCCGGAACGCGGGCCTGACCGATGAGGAGCTGGCCGCGCTGCGCTCGGGGGCGGACGCCGGGACGTTCGACGAGGGGGAGCGCACCGTGCGCGCCGCATGCCGGTCCCTCATCCTGCGCCGCGGCCTCGACGACGACCTCTACGCCCGTGCCGAGGCCACCCTCGGCACGGGCCGCCTGTACGAGCTGGTCGTGCTGGTCGGCTACTACGACACGCTGGCGCTGTCGCTCACCGCCTTCCGCACGCCCCTGCCGGCGGGCGAGCCGCCGGTCTTCGGCCAGGACCAGGTGTCGCCTGACCACTGATCGAGCGCCGCCGGGTCGCGCTCGTTGCAGGGCGAGGGCCGCGGCGGCCGGCCACGGCGGACGAGTACGACGTTTCCGAGTGAGCGCCGGCCCGTCGCGTCAGAAGGCCGGTCACAATGCCGCCGCCCGAGGTCACCATGACGCTGGGGCCGCCCTCGATCATCCATGCGATCATCGAGCTCAGCGGCCGAGCCAGCCGCCGTCGACGGTCAGCACGTGGCCGCACACATAGTCGGAGGCGGGAGCGGCGAGGAAGACGGCGGCGCCCACCAGGTCTGCGGGTGTGCCCCAGCGACCGGCCGGGATGCGCCTCCTGATCTGCGGCTCCCGCGCCGGATCAGCACGGAGCGCGGCCGTGTTGTTCGTGGCGATGTAGCCGGGGGCGATGGCGTTGACCTGGACCCCGTCGCCGGACCACTCGTTGGCCAGCGCCCGGGTCAGGCCCACGAGCGCGTGCTTGCTCGCCGCGTACGCGGTGACGTTGACGCCGCCCTGGAAGGACAGCAACGACGCAATCGAGATGATCTTGCCTGTGCGGCGGGCCAGCATGCGTCTCCCCGCGGCCCGCGTGATGGTGAACACGGCGTCGAGGTTGGTGGTCATCACCGCGTCCCAATCCTCGTCCGCCAGGTCGGCGGCGGGAGAGCGGCGGATGATCCCGGCATTGTTCACCAGGATGTCCACGCGAGTCCCGTCGAGCAGCCCATTGATGTCGTCGGCGAGTCCGGAAACATGGGAGAGGTCGCGAATCCACCGTCGGGCCGAGCGGCCATGAGCTTCGACCGCCGCCTGGGTCTCGTCCAGGTCGTCATGGTGACCGTGGAGCACGAGTTCGGCTCCCGCCTCGGCCAGACCGATCGCGATGGCCTGGCCGATGCCGGTGCGCGAGCCCGTGACGAGCGCCGTGCGGCCGCTCAGGTCGAACATCCCGATCATCGCAGCTCCGTGATCGGGTACGGCTCGACGTCGGCGTAGTCGATGTTCTCCCCACCCATGGCCCACACGAACGCGTAGTCGCCGGTGCCGAAGCCGCAGTGGATGGACCAGCTCGGCGAGATGACGGCCTGCCGGTCGGCGACGATGAGGTTGCGCGTCTGGTCGGGGCGGCCCATCAGGTGGACCACCCGATCGCTCGCGTCAAGCCCGAAGTACAGGTAGACCTCGGTGCGCCGGCCGTGGACGTGCGCGGGCATGGTGTTCCACATGCTGCCGGCGGCGAGCTCCGTGATGCCGAGGACGAGCTGGCAGCTCTGGATCCCGTCGGCGTGGATGAACTTGTAGATGGTGCGCTCGTTGGAACTGCGCTGCTCGCCGAGGTGGATCGGGGCGGCGTCGGCCAGGGTGCCCTTGCGCGTGGGGTACGTGGCGTGCGCCGGCGTGGACACGAGATAGAAGGCGGCCCCGCCGGATCCGGCGAAGGAGACCTCCCGGCTGCCCCTGCCGACGTAGAGGACCTCTTTCACCCCGAGCTCGTACTCGGCGCCGTCGACGGTGACCGTGCCCGGATCGGTACCGACGTTGACAACGCCGACCTCACGGCGGGCGAGGAAGTGGTCGGCGCCCAGCGGCTCGTCCGACTCCAGCGGCACGGGCGCGCCCGACGGGCGCACGCCGCCGATGACGATGCGGTCCTCGTGGCTGTAGACCATGGTGATGTCGCTGCCGAAGAGGTCTTCGACGAGGAAGCGTGAGCGCAGCGCGTCGGTGTCGAACCCCGGGATCTGGCCCGGGTCGGTGGCGTGCCTGATCTTCATGTGGTCTCCCGGAGGGCGGCCGCGTACGCCTGCAGCGCCAGGCCCTGGCCCCATGGTTGGATCATGTCGTTGCGGATGACCGAGTAGCCGAACGGGATCAATTGCAGGACCGTCCCCGCACTGGTCCGGGTGAGCGTCCCGTCGTCGGCGACGTACGCGTGGACCCCGGCGAGCGCGCGCCATCCGGAGCGGCGGAGCCGTTCGGGCTCGACGCCGAGCGCGGCCGCGCGGAGCATCGCGGCGGCGATGCCGGCGGCGGCGGAGGTCTCGAGGATGCCGCGGTTCTCCGGCTGCCCGTCGACCAGCACATCCCATACGCCGTGGTCGGGCTGGTGGCCGGCCAGTGCGCGCAGCTGGCGGCGCAGCACCTCGCGGACCTGCTGCGACAGGGCTCCTCCGGCCTCGAGGTATTCGACGGAGGCCAGCGCGGTCCAGGCGTTGGCGCGGCCCCAGAAGTTCCAGAGCGTGCGTCCCTCGTGGGAACCGTGCGCGTACAGCCCGCTTTCGGGGTGCTGGAGAATCTCGGCATGGGCGAGGATCTGCTCGCCCGCCTCCTCGATCAGCTCCGGCCGGTCGGCGTGCAGCCCGTAGTGGATAAGGAAGGTGCCGGCCATGTAGACGGTGTCGGCCCAGACGCCGCCAGGCCAGTGCTCGATGGCCCCACCGGGCGCGCGGGTCACGGCCGCGGCGCCGCGTAGCCAGTCCAGCATGCGCTCGCACGCGTCGGCGTAGCGACGCTCGCCGGTCAGGCCGTAGAGGTCGGCGCAGACGGCGCCGGGTGCCAGGTTGTTGACGTGGCCGAGCTCGATGCCGTCGCGCAGATGCCGGTCGACGAACTCGGTGACGAACGGGTGCACGGGAGCCAGGCGCGTCATGCCCTGCAGGACGACGCCCTCGCCCCAGAACCAGTGCGCGAGTCCCATGGCCACGGCCCGGTCGGCGATGCGCCCCGCGGTCTCAGTGAGGACCTCCGGGGTGAGGTCCGCCAGGTCGGCGGGCCGCCGCGGCGGCTCCGCGCCCTTGGCCTGGCTGGTGTCCAGGCCACGACCGTCGTTCATGTGCTCCGGCCCTTCTGGAGGTCGATGACGTGTGGTCCGATGGACAGCGTGCGGTCGCCGAACTCGAGCCGGGCGTAGGGGTTGTCGAGCTGCAGAGCCTGGGCGATCGTGCCGTCTGCGGCAACGTCGGCCGGACGTCCGTTCACGGTGAAGGGGCCGCTCCACGTCAGGTGCAGCTCGGCTCCCTCGGGGGTGGTGAAGCCGGCCCCGTCGCGAGTGAAGCGGGGTTCGGCAAGCGACGCGACGAAGTCCCCGCCGCTTCCGACGGTGCAGATCCAGGCGGTCCCCGCTCCGCGCGGCCGCAGCTCCTGCCAGGCGTCGGGTCCGGTGGTCACGGGATCGGCCCCGCCTTCCGTGGCGAGCGCGACGTAGCCGTCGCCCTTGCGCCCGATGCTCCACGCGCCCTTCTGGGTCCACTCGTCGAACTCGCCGATGGGGAACCAGGCGTGCGTGTAACCCATGACGTCGTCGCCCGGGATCCGATACAGCGCCAGCACCGTGCCCTCGTGCTGGCGTGCCCTCGGCAGGATCCTGTTGCCCGCCCAGGCGTTAGGCCGGGCCGATGGCGAGGTGGAGGAGTTCGGCGCGTGCGTGACGAACACCTGGGTCTCCGGGCCCAGGGTGGCGCCCCAGATGTGCTCCTGGAGCCCGGGCAGGCCGGGGCGGTAGTCGTTGGCGCACGAGAGCATCACGTCCGGGGTCTTGAACACCGTCACGTCCGACCCGTACGGCCTGCTCAGCAGGTCGTGCGCGAACCGGTAAGTCCCGCGGTAGCTCTGCCTGCCCCGCCAGCGGTCCGGCAGGTCGTTTGCGGCCTGGCGGATCACCTCGGGCATCCGGTAGCGGCGCGCGGTGGCGATCGCCGCCGCGGGCAGGACGGCGTCGTTGAGCGCGCCGGTGCCGAAGCACAGCCACATGATGGGCGCGGTCTCCTCCAGCCTCGACGACCGCAGCGTCGAGACGTAGGAGCGGCCGTGCGCGCAGCCGTGGATGCCCCGCCAGGAGTTCGCCGCCAGGCTGAACAGCACCCGATCCGCGACCCCCGCCGCCAGCTCCCTGATCTCGGCGTCGTCGGCGAACTCCACCAGCGAGACCAGCGCGAGCAGGTCGATCGCGAGATAGGCGTTGGAGTCGAACTCGCTGAACCCGCCGGCGAGCTTGCGGCGCATCCATTCGGCCGCCATCTCGCGCCCGTGCGCGGCGTGCCGGGCGCCGGTCCAGCCGGTGTTGGGGAACGTGTCCTCGCTCAGCGCCGTACCCCACAGCAGCTCCGCCGTGTGCCAGACGAGCTGGTGGTTCTCGGTGAAGTAGCACATCGCGTCCAGGCCGGGCTGGTCGATCCAGTACTTGAAGCCGAGCATCGCCTCCCGTACGCGCTCGCGCAGGCCGGGCTCCCAGGCGGCGGCCCGGTGCCAGAGATGCGCCAGCCCGACCGCCTCGAAGTCCGCGCAGTCGGCCCTGTTGTCGATCATCCACAAGGCTCGTTCGAGACCCGCGACGACATACGACGGGTCCTCTACAGCGCGTACCAGCTCGGCGGCCGAGGTCCCGTCCATGCCTGCCGCGTGGCGCAGGAATTCGGCCCGCCAGGTGGCGGGATCGCCGTGCGGAACGGAGCGATACTCCCGAGGCAGAACCGCGACCGGGAACTCCCTGAACACCGGCGTACCGTCTACCGAGACCCGCAGCACCGTCTCGCCTGTCGACAACATGGAGGCGTTCCCGACCTCGCCGTCGACCCCAGTCGTCTCGGGCGCCTTGTCGAGCCGCAGGGTCGCCCGTCCGCCTTCGAGCCGTACGAAACGCTCCTGGTCCGCCCAGCGCACACGCAGCGCGACGCCGTCCGGGCCGACGATCGGCACCGTTCCGTCAGTGGTGCCCCAGCGGGTCACGCCCACGGCGTCGAGGATTCGCTCGGCGACGGCGGCGGTGTCCTCGCGGGCGCCGGCGCCGGGCAGCACGACGCGGACGGGCAGCCCGTCCACCCGCAGGCGCAGCACCTGCCTGCATTCGCGGAAGGCCACCTGCCACGAGGCGACGATCACGGTCGAGGTGCCGGAGGGCAACCACACCCGCCGAGCGCGCTCAGCAGGCTCCATGTAGGTGAAGGCGTCGGACTCGTCCACCAGTTCACCGTTGAGGAACAGCAACGTCGGCCCGGTGGACGCCAGCCGCAGCGTGCGCCATTCGGCCTGGTCGACCTCCAAGACGGTGGCCGCGAGGGCGACCCGGTACTCCGGCGTGAAGCAGAACTCGCTCCAGTCCACCAGACCGTCGGCGCCGGTGTGCACCCGGCGCCACTCCCCCGTGTGCTCGAGGTAGCTGATGGCGCCGCCCTCGACGATGGGCCCCGCCACCGGGTCGCGCGGCAGCGGCCGATGCCGGTAGAGCTCTTCCTTGAACGGGGTCACGTCAGGGCCGTTGGTCAGCCGCCACCGGCCCTGCTGTCCCCACGGGTCCCCGTCAGCCCTCAGGTGTTTCCCCAGATCGTCGGCAGGTTCCCGCCAGGCGGGGCTGACCAGCCAGTCCAGCACCGTGCCGCGGCCGTCGAGCGCGTGTACGGTCCGTTCTTCCATGTTCTCGACTCTCTATTTGAATCCGGTGTTGGCGATGCCGCGGACGATGTGGCGCTGGAGGATGAGGAAGATCACCACGACCGGGAGCATGCTGACCACCGACATCGCCAGGATGTAGTTGAACGGCACGGACAGCTGGCTGTTGAACTGGGCCAGGGCCACCGGCAGCGTGTACTTCGCCTGGTCCTGGCTGATGATCAGCGGCCAGAGGAAGTCGTTCCACCGCCACATCACCGAGAAGATCGTGACCACCGCGAGCGCCGCGCCACAGAGGGGGACCACGATCCGGGCGAAGATCCGGAACTCGCCCGCGCCGTCGATGCGGGCCGCCTCGATCAGGTCGTCGGGGATGCCGAGCATGTACTGGCGCAGCAGGAACACGCCTGTCGGCGTGGCCGCGGGCGGTATGATCAGTCCCCACAGCGAGTTCACCAGCCCCAGCTGCGCGGCCATCTGGTAGACGGGGATGAAGATGAGCTGCAGCGGGATCATGATGGTGCCGAGCACGATCAGAAACAGCACGTCACGGCCGCGGAAGTTGTACTTCGCCAGCCCGTAGGCGCACATCGTGTTGACCACCACGGTCAGCAGCGTCGCGCCGACCGTCACTATCACGCTGTTCTGCAGGTAGAGGCCGAAGTCGAACGAGCTGAGCGCCTCGGTGTAGTTGGCCGGCGACAACGACGACGGCAGCGGCGCCGGTGGACGCTGTGCCAGTTCGGTTTGTGTCTTGAACGACGACAGGACGGCCCAGACCACGGGGGCGAGGACCACGATGCTCAGCCCGATGAGGACCGCGTAGGTGAGAACCCGTCCCACGGATGGGACACCGCCGCCGCCGGCCGAGGTCCACCGGGGGCGCTCGATCCGGCCCTGGACGGACCGCGCCTGGCCGGGATGCACACTCATGTCGCCTCCTTCCGCCTGCCGTACAGGAAGTTGAGCAGGGTCAGCGCGAACACCGTGACGAACAGCACCACAGAGGCGGCGGCGGCCATGCCGTACCGGATCGGGGACTGGAAGGCGTTCTCGTAGATGTACTGGACCATCAACGTGGTCGCGCCGATGGGGCCGCCGCCGGTGAGCGTCCAGATGTAGTCGAACGCCTGGAAACCGGCGATGAGGCTGAGGATCACCACCACCATCGTGGTCGGACGCAGCAGCGGCAGCGTGATCTTCCGTAGTTGCTGCCAGCTCGTGGCACCGTCCATCCGCGCGGCCTCATAGAACGTCGGATCGATCCCCTGCAGCCCGGCCAGGATGATGAGGATGTAGAAGCCGATGTGCATCCACAATCCCACGAAGATCACGACAGCCATCGACAGGCCGCTGTCCACGAGCCAGCCGGGCTGCCCCAGCCCGAGCCGCCCGAGGACGGTGTTGAGGAGCCCGTTGCCCCGGTCGAAGATCCAGCCCCAGATGAGGCCCACCACGACCGGCGAGAGGACGACCGGCAGGAAGAACACCGTGCGGAAGAACGCCCGGCCCTTGATGCGCCGGTTGAGCAGCAGGGCCAGCGCCAGAGCCAGGACGGTCGTGAGTACCACGAAGCACAGGGCGAACACCACCGTGGCGCGCGCGGCGCTCCAGAACTCCTCCGAGCCGAACAGCTCTTGGTAGTTCGCGCCGCCCACGTAGGTGAAGTCGCGGCCGTTGCGGCTGTCGTAGAGGCTGATGTTGAAGTTGTTGATCGCCGGATAGACGACGAACAACCCGAAGATCAGCATGTTGGGCAGGACGAACAGGTACGGCGCGAGCCGCTGGTTCCACGGCTTTGGCTGCCGCCTATGAGAGGAGCTCACTTGGTGTCCTTGAGCGCCTTCTCCGCCGCGGCCTTGATCGCTTCGACAGCCTGCTCCGGGGACTCCTTCTTGGCCAGGACCTTGCTCAGCTCGTCGACGGTGGCCTTCGCCGTGGCGGCGAACGCCGGGCTGTAGGACGTGGCGAACGCCTGCGCGGGGGTCCGGCTCACGTCGGCGAGGAACACCTTCATGTCGGCGTCACGCTGGGTGTAGTCGATGCCGGAGGAGATGAGGTCCTTCCTGGTGGGCAGGAAGTTCGCCTCCTTGGCCAGGCGTTCCTGCGACTCCTTGGAGTTCATGTAGGCGATGAAGTCGGCCGCGGCCTGCTGCCGCTTGCTCTGCTTGAACGACACCATGAACTTCCCGCCGGGGAACCCGCCGCAGTTCTCCTGGCACGGGTTCGGCGCGACGGCCCAGGTGAACTTCGCATCCTTGGCGAAGGCGCTGACCTGCCAGTTTCCGCTGATGTACACCGGGGTCTGCTGCGCCAGGAAGATCTCGTTCGCCGCCTTGTACTTGGAACCGGCCTGCAGCCACAGGTCGGCGGGCATCGCACCGGAGGCGTTGAGGTCGGCGAAACGCTTCACCGCCGCGGTCGCCTTCTGCGTGTCCAGCCCAACGGCGGTGCCGTCCGCGCTGAGGAACGTGGTCCCGAACTGGCTCAGCATGGTGGAGAACCGGTGCCCCGAGACGTCCATCGCGATCGCGTACTGGGTCTTGTTGGCCTTCTGCACCTTCTGGGCAGCCGCCACCATCTCATCCCACTTCCAGGGCTTGGTGACATCCGGCAGCGAAACCCCGGCCTTCTTGAACTGGTCCACGTTGACCAACGGGCCGTTCATCGTCAGGTCGCTCGGCACCCCGAGCAGCTCGCCGTCGGGGCCCTTGGTGTAGGCGTCCGCGCCGTCGATGAACTGGTCGTCCAGGGCGGCCTTCTGGAACTTGTTCAGGTCGAGCAGATCGCTGCGGAAGGGCGAGATGTCTGTCAGCCGCGCCACGTCCGGCGCGTTGCCGCCCGACAGGCGGGCCTGGAGCCGCTGCTCCAGGTTGTCGAAGGGGACGATCTGGAGATCGACCTTCACTCCGGACTTCTTCTCGTAGTCCGCGATCAGGCTGCGGGTCGCCTGCTCATCGGGCCCGTCGGTGAAGTACAGGTACGTCAGTGTCTTGTCATCGACCTGCGGTTCGCTCCCGCCGCCGCTGGTCGCGCCCGGCGCGCAGCCGGCGAGCGTCACTATGGCGATGCAGGAGGCCAGGATCCGTCGCATCTTTGGGCTACCTTCCCAGATTCACGAAGTTGACGGGCCCGACGAAGCCGAGCCGGCGGGAGATGGCGAGCGCCACTTCGGACACTCGATGAGGGACCACGTCCTGCTTTCCGAGCATCCGCTCACGCGGGCCCGCCACGCTGATGGCGCAGATGGGCATGCCGCGCTCGTCGCGGATCGCGGCGCCGAAGCACAGCACGTCCGGCTCGTTCTCGCTGTTGTCGATGGAATACCCGCGGGCGCGGGTCTCGTCAAGCTCGGCACGCAGCCGCGCCCGATCGGTGATCGTGGTCGGGGTGTGCGGGGTCAGGTCGAGCCGGTCGATGAGCGCGTCGACCTCGTCGATCGGCAGGGCCGCGAGATACGCCTTGCCGAGTGACGTGCTGTGCATCTGACGGCGAACGCCAAGCAGCCTCCGGACCGCGATGGAGTGGTCGGTGACGTCCTCGTGGGCGACGTACACCATCTGCTCGCCGTCGCGCACCGCCATCAGAGCGGCCTCCGACAGCTCTCTCGACAGATCCCGCAGATGCGCCTGTGCGGCCAGGTAGGGGTCGAAGTTGCTCAGGGCCGCCATGCCGAGGGTGACCGCGCGCTGGCCGAGGCTCACATGCTCTGTCCCGTCCCAGTCCACGTAGCCCCGCTGCCGCAACGTCCCCAGGATCCGGTAGGTCGCGCTTCGCGACAGGCCCAGCCGCTCCGCGATCTGCATTGCTGTGATCGACCGCTCCGTGGCGAGCAGCTCCAGGATCGCGAAACCGCGCTCCAGAGTCCCAGCCAGACGGTCTAGCTCCGCCATAGCACCTTCTAACGGCTCGATGAATGGGAGGTGATATCGATAGATGGGAGGGAAGCTACTGAGGCCGCCTCTAAGTGTCAATAGTCGGTAATACGGAGGTTTGCTCCGCGCAATGGGTGGTCCCGCACGTCAGCGGCGCGCGGCAGAGAGCTGCGGCGACGGCCGCGTGTGCGCGGCCCGGCGTAGGCGACGATGACCCGTCGCCTACCGGCCCGGCAAGGCGGGGCACATGGCCCCGGGAACAGATCAGGGGTGATTCGCGCAGGCCACGTCCGCCGTGGAGGCGCGGACGATCAGCTCGGTGGCCAGTTCGACGTGGTGGGAGTCGATCTTCTCGCCCGCCGCCAGGCGCAGCGCCGTACGCAGCGCCACGCCGCCCATCTCGCGCAGCGGCTGGCGGACGGTGGTCAGCGGCGGGGAGGCCATCCGGGCGATCTGGGTGTCGTCGAAGCCCACGATGCTCAGATCCTGCGGAATGCGCAGGCCCCGTCCCCTGGCGGCCTCCATGACTCCCAGCGCCACCTCGTCACAGCCGGCGAAGATCGCCGTCGGGGGCTCCGGCAGGTCGAGCACGGCCGCGCCGTGCTCGAGGCCGTCCTGGTAGCGGAAGCGCCCGAACCGCGTGTAACCGGGCAGCGGCGGCGCCCCCTCGGCCTCCATGGCGGCGCGGTAGCCGTGCAGGCGTGCCTGGTTGCAGGTCGCACTGGCCGGGCCGCCGATGTAGGCGATGCGCCGGTGCCCGAGGGAGAGCAGGTGCTGGGTGGCGGCCAGCCCGCCGGCGAAGTTGGTCGAGCCGATGCTGGTCAGCTCGGCGTACGGCAGGTTGAGCGGGTCGATCACGACCAGCGGCAGCTGGACGCGGGACAGAGCGTTCAGCTGCCTGGCGTTCAGCCGCTCGCACGTGACGGCGATCAGCGCCCGCCGCCCGGCGGCGACCAGGTCGCGGGCCCACGCGGCCGGGTGGTCGATCTTCTTCCTGACGCTGACGACCACCCCGGCACCGAGCTCGGCCCCGGCCGTGACCACACCCTGGATGATCTCCGTGGAGTAGCCGTTGAAGTCGTTGTCGAACTGCACCTCGACCGTGTCCGTCGCGACGGGCTCGCCCCTGCGCGGCGACGGCGCGATGTAGTCGTGCTCCCGCAGCAGCGACTCCACCAGGGAGCGCGTGGCCGGCGCCACGTCGCTGCGGCCGTTGAGCACCTTCGACACGGTCGCCACCGACACGCCCGCCGAGGCCGCGACCGTGGCCAGCGTGGCACGTCTAGAACTGACCGGCATCGCTTCCCTCCTGCTGGTCGACCGATACGGGGGTGACGAGGCGCCGGTCGTGGCCGACGACCCGGGCCGGGCCGGTCAGCCGCACCATGCCCTGGCACGGCAGGTCGGCCGCCGACGTGCCGACGAGCACCTCGATGTCCCCGGGCTCCACGATGCGCCTCAGATCGCGTCCGGTGAAGGCCGTCCGGTCGGCGTGCACCCGGAAGGTGACGCGGGCGCTCGTCCCGGGCTCAAGCCGCACCCTGGCGAACCCGGTCAGCTGCCGGACCGGCCGGGTGACCTGCGCGACGACGTCGTGCAGGTAGAGCTGGACGACCTCCTCGCCGGCCCGCCCGCCGGTGTTGCGCACGCGGACCGACACGGCGAACTCGCCGTCCGTGTGCAACTCGGCGGCGCTGATGTGCAGTTCGCCGACCTCGAACGTGGTGTAGGAGCTGCCGTGACCGAACGGGAACAGCGGGGTCGGGTCGAGGTTGCTGATGCCCTGGCTGTCGGCGCCCAGCGGCGGCTGCAGATAGGTGCCCGGCTGTCCGCCGTGCCCGCGCGGGATCTGCACCGGCAGCTTGCCCGATGGCTGGACCCGCCCGGACAGCACGCCGGCGATGGCCGCGCCGCCCTCCTCGCCGGGCATGAACGCCTGGACGAGCGCGGCGGCCCCGGCGTGGGCCGCGCCCAGCGCGTACGGGCGGCCGGAGACCACGACCACGACGACCGGCGTGCCCGTGGCGGCGAGCTCGGCCAGCAGGTCGTCCTGCACGCCGGGCAGCCGCAGGTCGTCGGCGTCGCAGCCCTCCCCCGAGGTCCCGTGCCCGAACAGCCCGGCGAGGTCGCCCACGGCGACCACGCACAGGTCCGCCTCGCGCGCCGCGGCGGCCGCGGCCGCGAAGCCGGAGCGGTCGTCGCCCTGCACCTCGCAGCCCCGCTCGTGGACGATCTCGGTGTCCGGCAGCTCGGCCCGCAGCGCGTCGAGGAGGCTGGGCGCCTCGACGCCGAGCCCGAGCCCGGGGTGGCGGGGCAGCACGTGGTTGGGGAAGGCGTAGCAGCCCATGAAGGTACGGGGGTCGTCCGCACACGGCCCGACGACCGCGACCCGTCGCAGCCCCGGCCGCAGCGGCAGCGCGTCACCGGCGTCGAGCAGGACGATCGACCGCTCGGCCAGCTCGCGCGCCAGCGCCCGGTTGCCCGGCGAGTCGAGGTCCACGGCGGCGGCCCTGGAAACGGACTTCTCGGGCGTCCAGTCCGCGTCGAGCAGCCCCAGCTGGACCTTCTGGGTGAGCAGGCGGCGCGCCGCGCGGTCGATCAGCGACTCGGGGATCTCGCCGCTGCGTACCCGCTCGACCAGGTGCCGGCCGAAGCCGAGCGTGTCGGGCAGCTCGACGTCGATCCCCGCGCCCAGCGCCAGCACGCCGGCCTCGCCGGTGCCGGCGGCGACGCGGTGCATGGTCGCCAGGAACGGGACGGACCAGTAGTCCGACACGACCGTCCCGGTGAAGCCCCAGTCCTCGCGCAGCACCTCGGTCAGCAGCCAGGGGTCCGCGCCGGCGGGCACGCCGTCCACGTCGGAGTAGGAGTTCATCACCGAGCGTGCCCCGCCCAGCGCGATGGCCGTCTCGAACGTCGGCAGGATCATGTCCAGCAGCTCGCGCCGCCCCATCGGGACGGGACCGTGGTTGCGGGCCGCCCGCGAGGCGGAGTATCCGGCGAAGTGCTTGAGCGTGGCGATGATCCCGGCGCTCTCCAGGCCGCGCACGTAGGCGGCGCCGAGCATCGAGACGAGGTACGGGTCCTCGCCCATCGTCTCCTCGACCCGCCCCCACCGGTAGTCGCGCACCACGTCCAGGACCGGTGACAGGCCCTGGTGCACGCCCACGGCGGCCATGTCGCGCCCGATCGCGGCCGCCATCCGCTCCACCAGCTCGGGGTCGAACGTCGCCCCCCACGCGATGGCCGCCGGGTAGACGGTCGCCCCGTACGTCGTGAACCCGGTCAGGCACTCCTCGTGCACGATGGCCGGGATCCCGAACCTGGACTGCTCGACCACCGCCCGCTGCAGCCTGACGACCTCGGCGGCGCCCTCCACCGCGGTCACGGGACCGCTGCCGTGCACCCGGGTCAGGTGCCCGAGCCCGTGTCTGATCGCCTCGTCGAAGGGGACCGTGCCAGAGGCCGCGAACACGTCCTGCATCGGCGCCACGTTCAGCGTCTCGGCGTCCTCGAGCGGCTCGTGCTGCATGTCGTTGCCGATCCACCGGCTGCCGAGCTGGCCGGCCTTCTCCTCCAGGGTCATCTCCGCAAGGAGGGCGTCGACGCGGTCGGACACGGGGAGCGCCGGGTCCTGCCACGGACGGAGCACGCCGTCGAACGCGGGCGTGCGATCTAGAGCCGTCATCTGCTGCTCTCCTTCAAGGCGAATGTCCACCGTGAGATTTTCGAAATGTTTCGACGTCGTGAGCGAGCGGCGAGCGACCTGCGAGCGGGACCTCCTCGGCATCAGATGACCAGATGAGCGCCGTGCCTGAGTACCTTACACACGCCCTGCTCGGATGGGCAGATTCCCGCGTATGGCGGTCTTGACAGGCACATTGCCGAAACCTAGATTGACGGACCACGCGGTATGTCGCAAATGTTTCGACGAGTTAACTCAACAAAGCGAAATGCAGCGGCCGCCTCCACGGCCGCCCGCCACCACACCCACGATCAACGAGCCGCGCGGCCAACCCCCCGGCGTTCAACTACGGAGATCAGCGTGGACAGGACAACCTCTCGCCGCACCTTCCTCACCCTCTCCATGGGCCTTCCCCTGGGAGCCGCCCTGGCTGCCTGCGGCAGCTCCGGGCCCACCCAGGCGGGCGCCGGTGGCGGCAGTGGCAGCACCAGTGGCGGCGGCGGCGCGGGCAAGGCCACCTACTGGTATCTCACCGGGCAGCCGAACGAAGGCGTGCGCACCCACGCGGTCGAGCGCTTCAACAAGGCCAACCCGAGCGCCCAGCTCGCGACGACGACCTTCCAGAACGACGCCTTCAAGACCAAGATCAAGACGGCGATCGGCGCGGGCGAGGCCCCCACCATCATCTGGGGCTGGGGCGGCGGCGGCCTGCGCAGCTACGTGCAAGCGGGCCAGGTCGACGACCTCACCTCCTGGTTCGACCAGAACGCGGCCTACAAGGACCGGCTCTTCCCGTCCGCCTTCGGCGCGGCCACGGTCGACGGCAAGATCTACGCGGTGCCGGTCGAGGCCGTGACGCCGATCGTCTTCTACTACAACAAGAAGCTGTTCGAGAAGGTCGGCGCGCAGCCCCCGCAGGAGTGGGGCGACATCATGGACCTGGTCAAGAAGTTCAACGCCGCGGGCATCGCCCCGTTCTCGCTCGGCGGCCAGTCACGCTGGACGAACATGATGTGGCTGGAGTTCCTCTTCGACCGCATCGGCGGCCCCGAGGTGTTCCAGGCGGTGTACGACGGCGAGAAGAACGCCTGGAACAACCCGGCCGCCATCGACGGCCTGACCAAGATGCAGGAGCTGATCAAGGCGAACGGCTTCGTCAAGGGCTTCTCGTCGATCACCGCCGACTCCAACGCCGACCAGGCGCTGCTCTACACCGGCAAGGCCGCGATGATGCTGCACGGCGGCTGGACGTACGGGTCGATGAAGACCGACGGCGGCGACTTCGTCACCGGCGGCAGCCTGGGCTACATGAACTTCCCGCCGGTGGGGGGCGGCAAGGGCGACCCCAGCGACACCGTGGGCAACCCGGCCCAGTACATGTCGATCTCCGCCAAGGCGACGGCGGAGCAGAAGGAGATCGCCAAGAAGTTCTTCCTCACCGAGATGAACTCCGACGCGCAGTCCAAGGACTGGGTCGGCATCACCCAGGTGCCGATCGTCAAGGGCGTGGACGCGCAGTTCGGCTCCGGCGCGGACGCGCCGTGGCAGAAGTTCGTCTACGACACCGCCAGCAACGCCAAGTCCTTCCAGCAGTCCTGGGACCAGGCGCTCAGCCCGACCGCGGCCGAGGTCCTGCTGGACAACATCGCCAAGCTGTTCCAGCTGTCGATCTCGCCGCAGCAGTTCGCCACGAACCTCAACGAGGTCATCGGCAAGTGACCGTCCCGCCCACCCCCGCCGGGGGGAGCGCGTCCCTGACCGCCGCGCCGGGCGGCCAGGGACGCGGCCTGGCCTGGCTGGCCGTGCCGGCCCTGCTGTTCTTCGTCGCCTTCGCCGTCATCCCGCTCATCGGGGTCTTCGTACTCAGCTTCTCCTCCTGGGACGGGCTCGGCGAGATCCGCATGACCGGCTTCGACAGCTGGCGCGCCGTGCTCACCGACCCCGGGCTCCCGCACGCGCTGTGGGTGACGTTCCTGGTCATCGCGCTGTCGTGGGCGGTGCAGACGCCGGCGAGCATCCTGCTCGGCACGTTCCTGGCCGGGTTCCAGCGCTACCGCGCCCTGCTCGCGGTGCTGTACTTCATCCCGCTGCTGCTCAGCTCGGCCGCCATCGCGATCACGTACAAGGCGCTGCTCGACCCGAACTTCGGGCTCGGCGCCGGGCTGGGGATCCCGGTCCTCGTGCAGGACTGGCTCGGCGAACCGGTCCTCGCCTTCGGCGTCGTGATCTTCGTGGTGTCGTGGCAGTTCATCCCGTTCCACTCGCTGATCTACCAGGGCGGCGTGCGCCAGATCCCGCGCTCGATGTACGAGGCCGCCGAGATCGACGGCGCCGGCCGGGTCCGCATGTTCTTCAGCATCACGCTGCCCCAGCTCAAGTACACGATCATCACCTCCTCGACCCTGATGGTCGTGGGCTCGCTGGTCTTCTTCGACCTGATCTTCGTGCTCACCGCGGGCGGTCCCGGGGACGCCACCCGGGTGCTGGCGCTGGAGATGTACAAGAAGGGATTCCAGGCCAACCTGATGGGCCCGGCCAGCGCGATCGCCGTCATCCTCGTCCTGGTGGGCCTGGTGCTGGCATTGCTGCTGCGCCGGCTCGGCGGCCGGGACTCGAGCAGCAGCCAGCTGGAAGGGGCCTGACATGGCGACGACCCTCGCGAAGGACTCCGCACAGGCCGCGGCGGAGCACGCCACCACCCGCCCCAAGGGAGTGACCCGCCGCCCCAACTGGCTGGGCGGCACGGTCGCCTGGCTCTGGCTGGCGGTCGTGGTCGTGCCGATCTACTGGATCGTCATCACCAGCTTCAAGTCGCAGAGCAACTACTACGCCGAGAACCCTCTCGTGCCGCCGTCCGAGCCCACGCTGGCCAACTACCAGATGGTCATCGAGTCGGACTTCATCCGATATTTCATGAACAGCGTCGTCGTCACGCTCGGCGCGGTCGTGCCCGCCGTGGCGGTGTCGTTCATGGCGGCGTACGCGATCGTCCGCAGCGGCAGGGGCCGGTTCCTGCGCTGGACGAACTCGGCGTTCCTCATGGGCCTGGCCATCCCGCACCAGGCCACGATCATCCCGATCTACCTGATCATCATCAAGCTGCACCTCTACGACTCGCTGCTGGCGCTGATCCTGCCGTCGATCGCGTTCGCGATCCCGCTGTCGGTGCTGGTCCTGTCGAACTTCATCAGGGACGTACCCAAGGAGCTGTTCGAGTCGATGCGGCTGGACGGCGCGAGCGAGATGGGCACGCTCTGGAATCTGGCGCTGCCTCTGACCAGGCCGGCCGTGGTGACGGTGACCATCTACAACGCGCTGACGATCTGGAACGGCTTCCTGCTGCCGCTGATCCTCACGCAGAGCCCCGAGCAGCGCACACTGCCGCTGGCGCTGTGGACCTTCCAGGGCCAGTACAGCATCAACGTGCCCGCGGTGCTCGCCTCCGTCGTCCTGACCACGCTGCCCATCCTGATCCTGTACGTGGTGGGCCGCCGCCAGCTGCTGGCCGGCCTGACCGCCGGTTTCGGCAAGTGACGGCCGCATCCCGTACCGGCGGAGAATCCGGGCCGCCCGAGGGGGCCTCACCCCCGGGCGGCTGTCCCTGCGGTCGCCCCGACTGATCCGGCTACCCGGACGAAGGCGGCGACCGCGGTCGAGCGCGCGTCCCGCGGCCAGGCGACGGCCAGCGTGGCCGGCTCGAGGTCGCTGACCGGCCGGTAGGCGATCTCGGGCCACGGGTAACGCCGCGTCACCCAGGCGGGGAGAAAGCAGACGATGTCGCCCAGCTCGATCAGCTTGAAGACCTGTGCCAGATCCGTGGCTGTCTTCCGGGTCCCGGACACGAGCCCGCGGTGTGGCGACTCGGGGCCACTGTCGATCACGGCGGCGGATGGGTCCTGATCGGCGGGGGCTCCGTCGGGGAGCCTTCTGCCGGCCAGATCGGCCAGCCGCAGGCAGCGCCGGGCGGCCAGCGGATCGGTCGCCGCCAGGGCGGCCAGGCGAGGCTCGGTCAGCAGCGGCTCGACGTCCAGGCCACGGTCATTGAACGGGCTGAACAGCAGCGCGACGTCGGCTCGCCCGTCACGCAGCGCCTGTGCCTGCTCTCCCCGTCCACCCAGCACCAGCTCCACCGGGAGCGCTGCCTCCTCGTGCTGGTAGGCGGAGAGAATCTGCGGCAGCAGTCCGGCGTCGCTGTCGGCCTTGAGCGCGAGCCGCAGCCGCGGTGTGGCCTGGCCGGCGTGCCGGGCTCGCCGGCCGGCCGCGATGATCGCGTCGAGCGCGGTCCGGGCGTCCCGCAAGAAGACCTCCCCGGCCGCCGTGAGCGTGACCTGACGCGTGGTGCGCTCGAGCAATTGCACGCCCAGCCGGCGTTCCAGCTCGCGGATCGCCCGGGAGAGCGGTGGCTGTGCCATGCCCAGGCGCTCGGCGGCGCGGCCGAAGTGGAGCTCTTCCGCGACTGCGACGAAGTACCGGAGCTGCCGCACCTCCAGATCATTCATACCGGCAGGGTATCAATGATGATCAGATCGGTCCTTCAGGTTCGCCGCCGGGCTCGGTTGACTGGGCCACATGATCGTCATCACCACTCCCACCGGCCAGATCGGCCGGCAGGTCCTCGACCACATTCTGGACAGCGAACAGCCGATCCGCGTGATCGCACGCGATCCCTCCCGCCTTGCCCCGCGCGTGCGCGAACGCGTCGAGGTCGTGCCGGGCTCGCACCACGACCTCGACGTGCTCACCGAGGCGTTCGCCGGCGCCGACTGCGTGTTCTGGGTCGTGCCCCCCGACCCCGGCGCCACGAGCGTCGAGGGTCACTTCCTGAGCTTCACCCGGCCGGCGTGCGAGGCCATCGTGGACCGGCGCGTCCAGCGAGTCGTCGGCGTCTCGACCCTGGGCCGCGGGGCGGCGAAGAACGCCGGGCAGATATCGGCGGCGCTGGCCATGGACGAGCTGATCGAGCAGACCGGCGTGAGCTACCGGCCCCTAGAGATGCCGGGATTCATGGAGAACCTGCTCTGGCAGATCGAGCCGATCAAGAGCCAAGGCGCGTTCTTCCTCCCGATCTCCGGGGATCGAAAGCTCCCGGGCTGCGCCACCCGCGACATCGCGGCCGTCGCGGCCGGGCTGCTGCTCGATGATTCCTGGAGCGGGCAGGACGGCGTCCCGGTCCTCGGGCCTGAGGACCTGTCCGCCGACGACATGGCGCAGATCATGTCGGAGGTGCTGGAGCGGCCGGTCCGCTTCCAGCAGGTGCCCGGCGAGGCCTACAAGGCCACCCAGATGCGGTACGGGATGAGCGAGGCCTGGGCCCAAGGCCTGATCGACATGCACGCCGAGGTCGATCGGGGCATCTACACCACCCAGCCAGGCACTCCGCGGTCCGCCACCCCCACCAGCTTCCGCCAATGGTGCGAGGAGGTGTTCAAGCCGGCTTTCTCGCGGTCATTGTGACGGCCTTGTCCCTCACCGGGAGACCAGCCACCGCCAGCGGGGCAGCTCCAGGACCAGGGTGACCAGGGCCAGCACGGACACCAGCGCGGCGGCGAACACGTGCCAGGCCACCCACGCCGCCGCCACCGCGGCCACGAGCTGCAACAGAACCAGCGCGATCGTCACCGGTCCCGGCACCGCGACGATCACGTTCCGCTTGTCGCCCGGGGTGGACAACAGCGTCGGCAGCCCGATCAGCACCACGACCGACAGCACGGCGAGCAGCACGGAATGCTGGGCGAGGGCCCACGGGGTCGCGACCCAGGCGAGCAATTCGGTGGCGAACCGGAACGCGGACGCGACGCGGTCGTCCGGGCGTGGGGCGGAGGGCATGCGCGTAATGTATCGTCCTCCGCCCGACGCGTCCCCGCGGGCCTCAAGCGTCCTCGTCCGGAACGGCACTGAGTAGGGGGGTACTCTTGTGCTCCCCGCCGGGGGAGCTGATTCTGAGGCTCCGGAAAGCTACCAGCCCGGGGGGATTCCATGGCGTCATCGCGGTCGCGCGTCCTCATCATGGCCGGCGTCCTCGCTCTCGTGGCGATCCTCGGTATCGCCTGGCTGGTTGGCGTCGCCACGAGCAACGGAGTGGAGCCGCTGGCCGGCAGCGGTACGAACGTCCCTGCGGACGGTGCGCACGCCCCGGACGGCTCGACGGACGCCCCCGACGGCTCGACCGGCGCGCCCGAAGGCTCGACCGGCGACGCGCCCGGCCGGGGCACGACCACTGACGACGGGCAGCCGCCGGGCGGTGGATCCACGCCGCAGGAGTCGCGCAACAACCGCCGCAGCATCCACTGGAACGGCGTGCGCCTCGACGGCTCTCCCGGCGACGACGGGTGCGTCACCATCATCAACAAGACCTCCACCGTCGGGACGATCGAGTCCGTCTCCTTCACCGTGCGGTCGGGCCCCGGCCGTGCCACCGCCCGGACGGCCCCCGGGCACTGCGAACCCACCGGCGACCCGCTGTGCCAGGGGGTCCGGTTGAGGGCCGGCTCCCAGTGCCTCGCGGGAGCGGTCATCACGGGCGACGCCTCTGACAGCCCGTACGTCATCCAGGCGGTGGTGCGCTTCCGGTACATGTGCGTCAACGTCGAGGACTCGCCCTGCGACGAGGTCCGCGACTGGGGCGGCCCGCCGCCGACGGCGCAGGCACCGGTGGAGGTGACCGGCACGACTGCCAACAACGTTCCGCAGTTCGAGTTCTACATCGGCGGTTCCGGCACACCGGACGGCGAGAACGAATCGAGCACCTCCCCCGAGCCGACGCCGGACGACGCCGGTTCCGCCACAGCGGACCCGGGCACCTCGGATGAGGACTCAGGCACGGAGAACGACGGGTCCGGCACGTCGGATGACGGCACGACCAGCGGAGACACGGCCACTACTCCGGAGGGCTGATGACCGGCGAGACCCGACTGTCCCCCGGACCACCCGACCGGCCAAGGGCGAGCGCGCCTCCGGCCACGCCGGCGCGCGCGCCGCAGCCCGCGGCCGAAACCGCAGCCGGGCAGGAGGAGACGGAGGCCGGGCAGGAGGCTGCCGACGGGGAGGCGGCGGCGAGTGGGCAGGAGGCGGTTTCGGCACGGGTCAGGAAGCTCGCCGAGGCCATGGGCCCCACCACGCTGGCGACCGCGCTGCTGATCTACTTCGGCTACGTGGCGACCCGCGCCCGCTACGACTACTTCGGCATCTCCCTGGAGATGACCGGCCTGTCCAACCAGAGCCTGCTCCTCGACGGCCTCGAGGTCGTGTACGTCCCGGCAGCGCTGATCGGCCTCGGCACGCTGCTGGTCGTCGGCCTCCACGCCGTCGTGTCCTGGCAGCTCGCCCGCCGCCCCGGCGACGTGACCAACACCTTCCTGGCCGCCGGCCTCGTGCTCGCCGGTGTGCTGCTGGTCGGCCGCGCGATGATCGGCATGTTCCTCCATGACTCCAGCACCAGCATCGTCATCAACCCAACCCCGTTCGCGCTGGCGTTCGGCCCGGCCACCGTGGCGTACGGCATCCACGTCCACGGCAAGAACCGCGGCCGCCCGCTCATGTCACCACGCCTGGCCAGGAACGGCGCGCTGGGCGCGCTGGGCCTGGCCGTCGCCGGCCTGTTCTGGGCCTCGACCCAGATCGCCTGGGCCTACGGCAACGGCCTCGGCGAGGAGGACGCGCAGAGACTGCAGAAGCGGGCCGAGGTCATCCTCGACGTGAAGGAGCCGCTCCAGGGCGTCCCCACCGGCGTCACCCACGCCCCGCTGAACACCACCGGCAAGGACCCGAGCTTCGCGCACCGCTACCGCGGCTTCCGGCTGCTCCTCGCCTCCGGCGGCCGGCTCTTCCTGGTGAGCCCGAAGTGGCAGCTCGGCCGCGACCAGACGATCGTGGTCCCGTACGACAACAGCATCCGCATCCAGCTCATCCCCCAGCCTTGACCCCATCTGAAGGCGCCGAAGCTACGGGGCCGGCTTGAGGTTCTTCATCGTGAAGCGCGAGCTGATGCTCCTGACCCGCGGGATGGTCATGACGTGCTGGCTGAGGAAGGTCTCGTAGGCGGCCAGGTCGGCGACGGCCACGCGCACGAAGTAGTCGGGGCTGCCGAACAGCCGGCGCAGCTCGATGACCTCCTCGGCCCGCGCCAGACTCTGCTCGAAACGCTCGACCGTCTCCGCGTCCTGGGCGTCGAGGGTGAGGTCGACCAGGACCTCGAAGGACCGGCCCACGGCGGCGGGATCGATGACAGCCCGGTAGCCGCGGATGACGCCCTCGGCCTCCAGCCGCTGGACGCGCCGCAGGCAGGGCCCGGTGGTGAGCCCGACCCGATTGGCCAGCTCGACGTTGGTCAGCCGCCCGTCCCGCTGCAACTCGGAGATGATTGCTCTGTCGATCGCGTCCATGAAATAAGATTGCACCACAGGCTGCTGGGTGCGCAATATTCGCAACCACATGGCGCGTGTTCTGCGAGAACATGGAGGGGTGCGACAAGACGTTCCAACCCTGATGACCGCACCGGCGCCCGCGCCGGTCCCGGCCACCCGGCGCCCGCAGATCGCCGCGGGAGTGCGCGACTCCTTCTCCGCGGGGCTGGGGATCTTCCCGCTGGGCATCGCCCTCGGCCTGCTGATGCTCCAGGCCGGCCTGCCCTGGTGGCTCACTCCGGCCCTGTCCCTGGCCACGTTCGCCGGCTCCCTGGAGCTGCTGCTGGTGAGCATGATCGCCACCGTCACACCGCTCGCCGCGGTCGCGCTGACCGTCCTGGTGGTCAACTTCCGGCACGTCTTCTACGCCTTCTCGTTCCCGCTCCACCTGGTCAAGAACCCGCTGGCGAAGGCGTACGCCGTCTACGCGATGATCGACGAGGCGTACGCCGTCAACGCCTCGCTGCCGGCGGCGGAGCGCTCGGCGCCCCGGCTGCTGGCGATGCAGATCGCCTGCCACACCTACTGGGTCGGCGGCGGCCTGGTCGGCGTCGCCATCGGCGTAGCCCTGCCCGCGCCGGTCAAGGGCCTGGAGTTCGCCCTGTGCGCCCTGTTCACCGTGCTCACCCTGGACGCGTTCCGCTCCCGCCGGGAGATCCCCTCGGCGCTGCTGGCCGGGGCGAGTGTGGCCGTCGCCCTCGTTCTCACCCCGGGCATCGCCATGTTCACCGCGCTGCTGCTGTTCGTGGCCCTGCTGCTGGCCCGCCACGCGCTCGCCGCCCGGCGACCCGCCGCGGAGACCGCCGATGCCTAGCACCGCCTACCTGATCGCCGTCCTCGCGATCGTCTTCACCATCACGATCGCCCTGCGCGCCCTTCCCTTCGCGGTGCTGCGTACGCTGCGCACCTCGGCGATCGTGCGGCAACTGTCGGTGTGGATGCCGGTGGGCATTCTGGCGATCCTGGCCGTGACCGCCCTGCACGGCACCATCGCCGCCGAACCGCGCGCGACGCTGTACGCGCTGCTCGCCGTCGCCGTCACCGCGGGCGTCCATCTCGCGTTCGGCCGCCGCACGATCCTGAGCGTCGGGATCGGCACCGCAGCCTACGTCGTCCTCGTCAACGCCTTCTGACGTCCGTACGCGCCCGCGGTCAGGAGTAGAAGTGCATGACGACGGCCAGCCCGACCACGTGCGTGAGCACCACCACAACGATCAGCGAGATGAACACGAACTTGGCCGGGCCGTGCTCGAAGTGCTTGCCCTCCTTCAACGGAGGCAGCTTGGCCTGGCGCTCGGCGATGCGCTCCTCCAACGGCTTGCGGTGAAACACGGGGACGTCCTCCCAGGCCCGGCTCCCAGGTGATTTGCCTGGCAACTGTTTGTAGGCTATTAGTTTGTACACAAAGCAATTTACCAGGGGACACGGGGAGGTGCCTACAGATGGAGCCTGTGACAGAGGCAACAGATCTCCTGGCGCTGGACCGGCAGGTGTGCTTCGCCCTCAGCATCGCCTCGCGCAGCGTGATCGGCCTCTACCGGCCGCTGCTCCAGCCCATGGGGCTGACCCATCCGCAATACCTGGCCATGCTCGCGCTCTGGCAGCACGAGCCCCTGTCGGTCAAGGAGCTGGGCGAGCTGCTGCGGCTCGACCCCGGCACCCTGTCACCCCTGCTCAAGCGGCTCCAGGCCCTCGGCTACATCCACCGCGAACGCAACAGCAAGGACGAACGCGCCCTGGCCGTGACCCTCACTCCCGCCGGCCGGCAGCTGAGAGCGCAGGCGGAGAAGATCCCGCCCGCCATCGTGGCCCGTCTCGGCATGGACCTCGACGAGCTGCAGGACCTGCATCAGGTGTTGATGCGGGTGATCGCGGCGACACGTGACCCCGACGACCCCGGGCCACAGGGCGGTACGCGCTAGAAAGCGAAGCCGCCGGGGCGGCCGTTGCGGTCGGCGATCAGCCTGGCCAGGGTGGCGACGGCGATCTCGGGAGGAGTGCGCGAGCCGATGTTGAGCCCGATGGGCCGGTGCACCCGGGCGATCTCCTCCGGCGGCACGCCGAGATCGGTCAGCACCCGCACATGGGGCGCGGTGTGGCGGGCGCTGCCCATGATGCCGATCCACCGGACAGGGAACTTGAGCAGGTCGCGCAGGATCGGGCCGATCTCGTCGCGGTGATGGTCGGTGAGCACCACGTCGGCCGTGGCGTCGAGATAGTCGCCGAGCTCCGTCACCGCGGCGAATCCGTCGACGAGCCGCCGGGGATCCGGCTCGAGCAGGATCGGGCGGAAGCCGAGCTCGGCGCCGAACCTCAGCAGGCAGCCGGCCACCGGAGAGGCGAAGACGGCGACCAGCGTCCGCCCGGCCAGCTCGCCAGGAGCCTCGCGATGGGCCACCTCACACGCCGGGTCCTCATCATGGGTGTGGCTCATATCAGCAGTCTGACATGACCGCACCCGCGAGGTCAGGTTCGCACCGCGGTGACCGCCAGTGTGGTGATGGGCATGGTGAAGCCGCCTCCGATCGCGTCAATGGCGGCCCCCACGCCCTCCAGCACCTCCTCCAGCCGATCGGGCGAGAGCCGGGTGAGACCACCGGTCGTGGGCAGGAATTCCAGGTACGTCTCGCGGGTGTACGACTGTTCCCAGTCGTATCGCCGCTGCTCCGGGTCGCCGAAACCGCCCGCCTCGCGGATCCCGTCGGCGAACTTGGCGAATCCCGCCTGGTAGAGGTCCACGGCCCGCCCCGGCGACTGGACCAATGACCGCATTTCGGGCGCCACCCGCTGGTAGACCTCGGCGAAGGCCTCCGCCACGGCGCTCGGGGCCTCGAAGACGTGCGCGAACACCGCCAGCAGGCCGCCGGGCCGCAGCACCTGTGCCGCCTTGGCCGCGCCGACGGCCGGGTCCACCCAGTGCCAGGCCGTTCCGGCGACGACGGCGTCGAATGTCCGGCCGGCCGGCTCCCATGCCTCGAACGTCGCCACCTCCATCTCCACTCCGGCGCGCCGCGCGAAGTCCGCCATCCGCGCGTCGGGCTCGACGCCCAGCACCGTACAGCCGGCCGCCTGGAACTGGCGGGCCGCGATCCCGGTGCCGCAGCCGACGTCGAGGACGTCGGGCCCAGGGCTGGCCGAGACGATCTGGTCTATCAGGTCGTCGGGGTAGCGGGGCCGGGCCCGGTCGTAGCGTTCGGCGTCCACGCCGAACGACTCCGCTATCTGCCGAGCTTGATGGGATGGCTGCGCAGGAGAAGGCTTTCCCGCCTCGGGTATAGTGGGCATGCGCCCACCATAGTGGGCACTTGCCCACTCAGCAAGCCAGGAGGACACCGGGTGCCGACCGGGATAGCCATCCGTGACGTACGCGAGCAGCTGTTCGACGCCGCCGAGCGCATCCTGCTCCGCGACGGGCCGAACGCGCTGACGAGCCGGGCTGTCACCACGGAGGCAGGCTGCGCCAAGGGCGTCCTGCACCGGCACTTCGCCGACTTCGACGCCTTTCTCGCCGACTTCGTGCTGGACCGCATCCACCGGATGGACCCGCAAGCCGCCGCCCTGCGCGAATCCGCGGGGACCGGCACCGTCGCCGGCAACCTCACCGACGCGCTGATCGCCCTGTTCGGGTCGGTCGCCGTGGCGATCGTCCCGCTGGTCACCTTCCGGGACGAGCTGCGCGACCGGCTGCGTGAGACGTGGCCGGCCGGCGTCCCGGTCCTGACGGACGCCTGCGTCATGATCGCCTCCTACCTCACCGCCGAGCAGGAGCTGGGCCGCATCGCGGCCGACGCCGAGGTCGACATGCTCGCTCCCATGCTGATCGGGGCCGCGCACCTGCTGTTCGCCGATCGCAAGGGGCCGCCGCCGGAGGCCGAAACCGTTCACAAGACGGTGACCTCGGTCATCGGCGGCGTCGCGCGAGAGGCGTGACGGCCAGCGGGCGTCGCCGTGCGGGTCTGTGACACGACGATGGCCGCCCGGCGCTAGGCGTGGTTCGCGACGTGCTTGTCGAAGAAGTCGAACGTGCGCTGCCATGCGTCGTCCGCCGCGGTGCGGACGAGGCCGTGACGCAGCGGGAACAGCGCGAGTTTCGCGACGGGGTGGTGGCCGTCGGTCATGAAGGAATGCCCAGCGCCCGGATAGATCTCGACATCGTGCTCGATGCCGAGTGCCCGCATATGCTCCTGCAGCCGCCTGCCGTGCGGCCCGAAGCCTTGGTCACGGCCGCCGAAGGAGCCCACGACCGGGCACACCGGCCGCAGCTCTTCCCGGTCACGGGGAACCGCGCCGTAGTTCACCGACGCGGCCCGCACGCCGGGCGGCGCGCTCGCCGCGTACGCGAGGGCGAACCCGCCGCCCATGCAGAATCCGATCACCCCGAGCCGCTCGCCGTCGACGTCTCCACGGCCGGCCAGCCATTGCCGGGTCGCGTCGATGTCGGCGGCCGGCCGGCCCGGCTTACCGGTCACGAACTGGTGCATGGCCCGCGACAGGCACCCGATCCTGGTGCCATGGCTGTACAGATCCGGCAGCACCGCCGCGTAGCCACGTTCGGCGAAGAGGTCCACCACATCCAGCATGTCCGGTTCGATGCCGTAAATTTCGTGCACCACCACCATCCCCGGCCATCCGCCCGCGGGCGCGACCCCTTCAGG
The DNA here is from genome assembly GCF_040137845.1 of Nonomuraea sp. B19D2. Taxonomy (NCBI): domain Bacteria; kingdom Bacillati; phylum Actinomycetota; class Actinomycetes; order Streptosporangiales; family Streptosporangiaceae; genus Nonomuraea; species Nonomuraea sp. B19D2. The sequence goes on from NZ_JBEFAK010000025.1 coordinate 157,282, forward strand.
CAGCGCCAACGCCGCCGTTAGCGAACTGCCGTCCGGCAGCGAAATGCGCACATCTTCCGTCATGAGCCCCCCTAAAAGCGAAACGCGACGCAGCGAAGTCTAGGGTTGACATGCGCACATCCGTACCCACCGAGAAACTCCTGCCCGTCGTGCTGGGGCTTTTCTCCTGGGGCAGTAAGCACCTCGACACGACCCAGCAGGATATCGAAGCCGTCGGGCCGGATGGGAAGCCCGTCCGCGTCGTCGTCCGCTCCGGGGAGAACCACGAACTCACGGCCGCACAGATCCGCCTTCTCCCTAAGTGGTCCTCCGCGTAAGTCCTTCGAGGGTCAGTGGCTGAGGTAGAGATTGCAGGCGCAGTCGAGGACTTCTTGGGGCGTGCCGGCCGACATGCCGGTGGGCAGGATCTGGTTTGGGTGTAGCTCGTTCTGAGGGGTGCGACACGAAGTCGCGCATATCGAGTGAACTCGCAGATTGGAGGCCGGTCATGCCGGATGCGTAGTTCCTGATCAGTGTTCGAGATTAGTCCCCGCCCCGACGTGCGTCGGTGGGTCTTGCTCA